>JBELAI010000041.1:0-34099 GCA_049508975.1 Occallatibacter sp.
CGAAGCGGGATTCGATTCCGAAAAGGCTGCGTTCTTTGGCTGGCTCGGTGTGGTCCCGTACCTCACTCGCGAAGCATTTCGCGCCACCATCGGCGATATTGCCCGAATGCCCGCAGGCAGTGGTGTTGGCTTCGACTACGGCCTATCGCCTGAGGTTCTTACGCCCATCCGGCGTCTCGCCTTGAAAGCGTTGGCCGAGCGCGTCGCATCTGCCGGTGAACCGTTCAAGCTGCTCTTCGCTCCTGACGACCTGGAGCGCGAACTGCGCGACGCCGGATTTACGAGCATTCGTCAGTTGGATTCGAAACACCTGAACGCCCTCTATTTCACTGGCCGTACCGACGGTTTGAAACTCTCCGATGCCGGCCTGGGCATGCTGGTGACTGCCTGGGTGTGAGCGGTATGCAGGGCGGCTATCTAATGTCTTGTCCCCAATGTTCATATCAAAAATAAACCTGTCATCCTGAGCTAAGCGTACTTCAGCGGAGTCGAAGGACCTGCCTTTTCGCGAGCTTCAACCTGAGAACGCACCGAACAAACCCATAATTGTATCGTTGAACATAGAACAGAGGAGAATCCATGCAGCCTGCACAACCGAGCAATCAAATCCGGGATGTATCCCCCGAGGATTTGCTGGGAAGGCCGCAAGCGGGTTTCGATCAGGAGGTTGTTCGCCAGCGGATGCAGGACAAAGTGGTGCTAGTGACCGGCGCAGCAGGCTCCATCGGCTCGGAGCTCTGCCGGCAAATCGCCGCTTTCCGCCCGCGTGCTTTGGTGGGATTCGACCGTGCGGAGAAGCCTCTGCTGGAACTCGCTCGAGAACTCGGCCTGACTTTTCCCGGAGTTGTTTTTCACGCTGAAATTGGCAACATTACCCGCGGCGACGATGTGAATCGTGTCATGCGGCAGCACCAGCCGTCGATTTTCTACCATGCGGCGGCCGCTAAGCATGTGCCGTTAATGGAGAATCACCCGTTTGCAGCAGTTGAAAACAATGTCTTCGGCACCGCTCAGCTTGCCACTTCCGCAACCAACCATCGCGTCGAGTTCTTCGTACTCATCTCCACCGACAAGGCGGTTCGTCCAGCAAGTATCATGGGAGCTACCAAGCGCGTTGCAGAATTGTTGATTCGCGCGCTGCAGCAGAATCACGGCACGAAGTTTGTTGCTGTGCGCTTTGGCAACGTGCTGGGAAGCAGTGGAAGCGTCGTCCCAATCTTCAAGGAACAGATTGCAGCCGGCGGCCCGGTGACCGTCACCCATCCCGATATGGAGCGCTACTTCATGACCCCATCGGAGGCTGGGCAGCTTGTCTTGCAAGCCACCACGTTAGGCAAGAGTGGAGAAGTCTTTGTCCTAGAGATGGGAGCACGGGTGAGGATCGTGGATCTGGCCAGGAATCTCATTCGGCTTTCGGGACTGCAGCCGGAACACGACATCCGAATCGAGTTTACTGGCTTGCGTCCAGGGGAGAAGCTGCTTGAAGAGTTAATACTCCAGACCGAGCAGATTGCTCCAACGTCGCATCCCATGATTCACAATGTAATCTCACCGGAACATGTCGATGAAGCCGGAATGAAGCTTTTTCTGGAGGATCTGCAACAGGCCGTCACTGCTCGAGATATCGTCCGCCTGATCGTGCTGATAAAGAAAATGGTTCCCGGCTACACGCCCTCTGCTCAACTTTTGCAGGGAGCCGGCATGTTTACAAACATCAGCGCAGATCAAGTTTCCAGTGGGGAGAGCGATGAAGCTTCGCTTGTCTGTCCCGCTACAATAGAGACAGCATGAGCCGCCCCTTTCTAGCCGTTTGCCTCGCTGTTCCCATCGCCGTCCTCACCGGCTGCGGATACCATACAGTGGGCTCGGCAACCCATTTGCCGGCAGATGTGCAAACGCTCTCCGTGCCGGTGTTCGCGACTCGCACTGAGGCGTATCACACAGAAACTGTGATGACCAACGCGGTGATCCGCGAGTTTACCGAGCGAACGCGTTTCCGAGTGACACCGGACGCCAACCCCGAAGCCGACGCGGTGCTCCACGGCACCATCCTCAAGGAAGCGGTGACGCCGCTGACCTACAACGCTTCCACGCAGGAGTCGTCCAGCTTCCTTCTCACCATGGTGGTTTCTGTCACCCTCAACGGGCGGGACGGCAAAGTCCTCTACGAGAACAAGAACTACGTGTTCCGTCAGCAATACCAATCCACCACCGACCTGCCCACTTTCCTGCAGGAGAATCCGGCGGCGCTGGAGCGCTTAAGCCGCGATTTTGCGCGTGCCCTGGTGGCCGATGTGCTGGAAGGTTTTTGAACGAGTGAAAAAGTGAACCAGTGAGAGGACTAGCCTCGCGAGGCGGGGGAAGGTATTCTGGAACCGCATGATCGAGATGATTTCAGCCCCCGGAACTACCAAACGGAGCCCAGTTCAATGACCGCCGGACGATGGGGCGCAGGTTTTGCCGCCACGGCTCGCTTTGTGGCTGAAATTGAAGCTGGCGCGGCCGGCAAAGGCCAATTGCGGCCAGGCTATGTGCTGGCCGGCGACGAAGCATTCCTGCTAGACCGGTGCCGGGCAGCCGTTCGGAAGGGTTTTGTTCCTCCGGATCTGAAGGATTTTTGCCTCTCCGATTTGGACCTGAGCGGGACTTCGATCTTCGAGGTCCTCGACCGGGCGCAGACTCCCTCGCTGATGGCGCCATTCCAGGTAGTTTTCATCCGCAATGTGCGCCAGCTTTACACGCGCGGCGCAAAAAAAGAAGAGTTTGCGGCGCTGGATCGCTACTTCCGTTCGCCCAACCCGCAGGCGCTGTTGATTTTTATAGCCGACTTCCTCCACATCCCATCCGACATCCGCCGCATGGAGATGGACGACAAGAACCGCTTCGAGCGCCTTACCGAAACGCTCGGCGAGCACTGCGGCATGGTTGAACTGGCGCGCGTGAACGAAGAGGATGCCATGCGCTGGACGGTCTCCACCGCGCAGGAAGCCGGTGTCCGCGTGGAACCCGACGCCGCCCGTGAACTGGTGGATGCATTGGGCGCGGACATGCTGATGATCTCTTCCGAGCTGGAAAAGCTGCTCCTCTACACTTTAGGCCGCGGCCGCATCACTCTCGGAGACGTAGAGACCATGGTGCTCGGCGCCAAGCAGCGCTCGCTCTATGAATTGACCGATGCCATCAGTGCTCGCGACCGAGCCCGCGCGATTGCGTTGCTGCACGGGCTTCTGAACAGCTCCGATGCCGGCGAAGACTCAGCCATCGGCCACCTCTACATGCTGGCGCGCACCTTCCGCCAGATGCTGGTAATTCTAGAGAAAAACGTGCGCGACTCGCGCGCCATTTGGCAGGTGCTTTGGCAGGGTTTTCGCATGCCGCCCTTCGCAGCCGACGACCTGATCCGCCAGGCCCGCCGCTACAAGAGCCGTCGTGAATTGACTCGCGCGCTCAGGTTGGTAGCGCGAGCCGATCTTGAATTGCGTTCCTCTCCACCGGACAAGCGCCTGGTGCTGGAGCGGCTGGTCTATGAACTCGCGTCCGAACCAAAGCCGGCGTCGCAATTATTTGCGGCTCAACTCTCCTTCGAAGCGTAAGCAGGTCAGTTGCCGGTCTTATCCAGAACCGCGTGTGCTACGAACGGCACGTTTGGATTCGCCTGTCCATTCAGTTCAAAGATAACAATTTCATTCTGGCCTTTCTTCAGCCACGGACCAGGCAGATAGAGCGTTCCCTGCGGTCCGATTTTCCAGAAGCGGCCCAGCGGTTGGCCGTTGATAAAGATCTCGCCCTTGCCGAGAGAACGAGTATCGACGAAGGTGTCTGCAGGATCGCTGACTTGAAACGTGGCCTGGTAGAAACATGCGCCTGTGCATGGCCGCGGCTGATATGCGAGCTTGCTCACATTCTGCATCGGTAATGGATAGATCTGCCAGCCGGTCAGAGGGGTATCCGCAAGCGTCACCTGGTGAGTTATGCCGGCGCGCTCGAGAGGAAACTGGGGACCGAAGTTAACCCGCCCTGTGTTCTCGACGAGGATGTCCAGCCGCGTGTTTTCGTGCGTGGTGTGAATCGGCAGCGAAGATTGCTTAAGGCGCCTGTCGATCGTTCCGGCAAGGTTTCCGTCCAGATAGATCTGCGCATAACTGCGTAGCTCGTCGATGCGCAGTTCTCCGCTCCGTGCATTTGGGATAGAGGTGCGATAGAGAATGTATCCATAACCCTGTCCCACGTCCTCCATGGAACGAATTTCTCTTGATTCAACGGGCCCGGGGAGAGTTAGCCAGATGGAGGCTGACCGCGCGAATTGGATTGAATCCAGCATTCGCACAGGCATTGGCGGAGGCGGCGGGGGCGGGGTTACACCCGTAACTTTGCTAATAACATCGCGGAAAAGAAAGAACTTCGATTTTAGCTCTCCACTCTCGCTTACCGGCACATCGTAGTCGTAGCTGGTAACATCGGGTTGATAGTTTCCGCCGTCGATGTTAGCGCCGTTCATCCAGCCAAAACTTGTCCCGCCGTGAAACATGTATAAGTTGACAGAGAATCCCTGCTCCAGCATCCATTTCAGTTCCTCGGCATCAGATGCTGCGTTTGTTGTCTGATGTTTTCCACCCCAATGATCGAACCATCCATCCCAGTATTCTCCGCACATACGCGGTGAGTCGGGACGAATTTTAGCGAACTTGGCAAATTCGGACTTGGCGCTGCCGCTGCCAAAGTTAATTACCGCTGGTAATTCAGGAAGCGATCCATTGGTTAACTCATCGGCGCCATCGGCGGTGTATAACATCGCCTTGTCGAATCCGGAGTCGAGGAGAAGGTGATGTATCTGCTCCATGTAGCTATGATCCGAGCTGAAAGAGCCATATTCGTTCTCCACCTGCACGGCGATAATCGGCCCGCCATTGCCGCTCTGCAACGGAGCCAGTTCCTGACCGAGCCGGTGAAACCAGCGCCCGGCCGCAGCCATGAATGCGGGGTTCGATGTGCGCACCTCCATTTCCGGGTCATGCAGAAGCCATGCGGGGTAACCGCCAAAGTCCCACTCCGCACAGACATACGGCCCGGGGCGCAGAATCACGAACAGCCCCTCCTGCTGCGCTTCGCGAATGAACTCGGCGATGTCATTTTGCCGTTCAAAATCGAACTGCCCTGGCGAAGGCTCATGCAGGTTCCAGAAGACATAGGTTTCCACGGTGTTGAGCCCCATGGCACGCGCCTTGCGCAGTCGGTCGCGCCAATAGGCACGCGGCACACGCGCATAATGAATCGCTCCAGAGATGATCTGGAATGGCTTTCCATCGAGCTCGAAGTGATCGCCGTTGGCGCGCAGGGTGTGCGCGGCGAGTGTTGCGGACGATTGAGCGTTCATTGTCCCATTCATCAAGCAGAACGCGATGGACAATATTGCGGTGAGCGTAATAAGAGACCGTTTGTGCATATTCGACCTGTCTTTCTCTTATGCTAGTTGGCAAATCGTTTCTATCAGCGTTAGGGTTGCGGAACTGCTTCCAGCGTGAGCACCTGAAAGGGCGACAGATGAAAAGTATGTGGTTTGCCCGCTTCGAGTTCGATTGCAGGTTGCGAAGCATCCACGGCCCACGGGCTATGTGCACTGAATCTGCGCGCCGCCCCGGATGGCAATTCGAAGGCCTGTGCAATGTCGACGGCAAAGTCCTGGGCCTGTGCGCGGGGATTGCGCAAGGTCAGAATCCCTTTTTGCGGTGACCATGCGCCCCAGCCGTACACCTGCAGCCAGCGGGGATCGCCACCTACCCAATGCGTGTCATCGAGAGTCGCCGCATTCTTACGCGACCAAATTGCGGATTCCGCGAGAACGTTCCAGTCAGCTTCTGTCATCAGCGATGGCGTGATGTACATCTCCTGCAATTGCGTGCCGGTTCCGAAATAGGAACGCACTTCGTTCGCAAAATCGCCGCCCGGATCGGTGGAGAGATGCGGCGCCTTTTGCGCAAATACAATTCCATGCAGCATAAGCGAGTTCAGCGGATAAAGCATGCCTGCTTTGACGATGTTGTCATAAGTATCGCCATCGCGATAAGTGATCCAGCGCTCGCGGTCTGTGCCAACGCCGGCAAACTCCGTGTCGTCGCCGCCGCGCCAGATTGAGTCCGCGTAGAAGAGCCAAAACGGCGAAGGCCATGTGCCGGTGGTGAGATTGATGTAGATATCGGGCTTCAACTGGCGCAGGTCGTCAATGAGGTGAATAGCGGCATCGAAGTCGGAACTGAACGCGCTTCCTTTTATTACCTGGTCGACGTTCCCTGTGCCATCGAATTTGAATTGATTCACGCCGTACTTCAAAACCATTCCAGTAACTGCATCGTGAAACAGCGTGTAATAGCGCGGTCCGGAGAGCGCCAGTCCGCCATCGACAATTTCGTATCCAATCTTTCTTGAGGTGGCCACACGCGCCTGTTTTGCCGGTCCATAGCCACCCCAAGGCGACAGCCAGACACCGGGAGCGGCGCCATATTCCGCGGCAGCCTTCTTGAGCGGCTCAAAGCCATCCTTGAAGTCAGCACGGATTTTCCACAGATCGCCCGTGTCGTCCCATCCATCGTCGAAAAGAAAGGAGTCGAGGGTTACGCCGCGCTTCTTGTTCAGCTCGTCGCCAAAGGCATGAATGCGATTCAATGCCTCCTGCTGCGTGTAAGGATTGAAGAAGCCAAGATCGAACCAACTGTTGTAGTGCAGAAAAGTGCGGTAAGGATGGGCGCGCTCGCGTTCGAGATAGGTGAGAAATGCGCGGCGCATTTGGCCAGCAGGCGCAACACCGACGACCGACGAGAATTGCGCCGACTGGCCTGCGGGGATGGGCACGCCGCTATGCAACTCGCTTACGCCGCGGTCGCCCACAACGCTGCTCTCGGACAGTGGCGACTCAAAGCCCAGAAAGAAATTCCCCGTGGTCAGCGGAGAACCCTTCACAGTTCCCGCGACAGCGATGCCGGGAGACTGAACATCGATCATGATCACACCGCTGACGGGAAGAGGTTTGCTGCCAGCAGTGATCGTGAGAACCTGGCGAATGTAGCTGGAGCCCTGGCGGAGTGTCAGCGCCCAGTCAGCTTTGAACCTGTTCGCGGGGTCGGACAGCGTGTAGTGCACGGAAACTCCAGGAACCCTTTCCGAGGCACGTGCTGCAGCTGGGTCGGGCGCAAGCTGTTCCGTCCTTGCCTGGCCGCGCACCAGCAGATCCGATGGACCCACAACGCCAATGTCCTTCAAGTCGATGGAGAACGGACCGTCTAAGAGTAGTCCCTTGCCCCCGCCCGCCTTCTGACTCTTCAGGTCAACCCACATCGGGGTACCAATCCCTAGCGGACTCAGATGTCCGTCATCGACCGCCCAGACCGCCTTGATCCTTTCGTTCCCCAGTTCACTCGTCCCCTGCTCGGCCAGGGCGACCACGGGATCCCCCAACGTCTGGCCAACGGAAGTCTGCGAGAAGCCGGGGCGGGAAGTCATCGCAGGCAGAACTGCGATCAGTGCCAACATTCTCAATGAGGCTGGGACTGGATGGGATTGCGTCAAGCGGAGCTTCACTGACCCCTCCTTGTTCAGGGAACAGTGTATCCGAGTGGAGCCGGAAACCGGCATGGAGCCCGGTGCGCTTTTCGACCTTCTTCACGGGCCATCGCTCGGCAACAGCTCAACGCATGCCGTGCTCGTTGAGCCAGGGTCCGTATTCATGATCCACTTTCTGAATGTGGTTGGTAAGCCAGTCGCGCAGAAAGTTGAGCAGATGAAGATTCAACGTGATCTCGCCGCGCTCAAAACGGGTAGAGTAATCTTCCACCTGCTTCATCAGGTTGCGGTGCAGAAGGCGGTGATTAGCGAGCCCCGGATACTGCGAGTCCGCAAGCATCTTTTCTTCCGCTGAGAAGTGAGTCCGCGTGTATTCGACCAGCTTGCGGAGAAGCGGACCGGTCATTGTGTGCGCCTCGCCCTTCATCATTGCGCTGTGAAGATCGTTCAGAATCGCAAAAAGCGTTGTGTGCTGGCTATCGAGAGTCTTGACTCCCACCGAATAGCTGCTGTTCCAGTTCAATAGAGCCATAATTAACTCCTGCAGGAGTATGCCTGCATCTGAGTCATCGGAAGGATTTCAGAAAAAGTGAGTGGGATTCGTTGGCGGCGATGGAAGATTCTGTTCGTAGCATCCCCTGTGATTAGAGGATGCCCCTTTTGTTAAACCAGGGGCCGTACTGTTGGTCCATTTCCGCGATGTGGTCGATGTAAGAGGTCCGCAGAAAATCCAGCAAAGCGCTCATCTCGACTCCCTCGCCATATTGCAAACGATGCGCCAATTGCAGGCCCTGTGCCAAAAGGCGATGGTGGTGGGCGCGGTGTGCGTCCAGGCCGGCGAATTCGGTCTGCTCCATCAGGCGCTCCTCGCTGGCAAAGTGCATGCGCGTGAACTCGATCAGCTGGTCAAGTAACTGGCTCACCTGCTCGCGGCCGGCACCGCGCATTACAGCCAGACGCAGTTCATTCAAAGCATCCATCAGGATGCCGTGCTGATCGTCCATGGCTCGTACGCCGACCGCGCAGTTATGGTTCCATGTTAGAAGCGACACATTTGCCTCCACCAATCACTGAGTACTATATCGGCTGGGTTAAAACCTGCATCAGGGGTAATTGGCCGCGTCATGTGACAAAGGTTTGGCGCTGCGGGCTTGGGACGGACGCAGGCGGCGCATGGCTTAGTGCTGTTTGGACCTTAGGAATACTGCCCGCGAAGGTGCACAATGGATGGGAGACTCATGATCACGCCGGTGAACGTCATCGCCGCCCTCCTCACGCTGATGCCGCTTCTGGTGGCGGCGTTGTTTCCGCAGCGCGTGGCCGGATGCGTGCTCAGGCTGCCTATCTGGGCGCAGATTCTGTGTCCTGCGGCCTTGAGTATTCCGTATATTCTGGTGACCGTTGTTGCCGGTCAATTTCGCTGGGGCTGGTTTGCTCTATATACTGCGCTCCCCGTGGCAGTAGCGGCCCTGCTTTACCAGGCAGCGGTCGCCGACCCCGATCAACATGGCAATTGGCGGGATTTTCTGATCCTGGCAACCTTGGGACTGGCCGTCGATTTGCGCTGGTTTGAGAGCGCGTGGCCGCCTCACCTGGCCATCTTCAGCAAGATGCTGTTGCTGGATGCGGGCATCTACGGCTTCATCGCGCTGCGGCAACTGGAAGGAAGCGGGTTCGACCTGCGGCTCCGCCTGCGCGACGTGGGAATCGGCCTGCGCGAGATGACGCTTTACACGCCATTTGCGCTTGCACTTGGGCTCGGCCTGAGCTTCCTCCATTTGCACGCGGAGTGGCCGGGCGTTGCGCCCATCGCCGGCGCGTGGATCTTCACTTTTTTCTTCATTGCGATTCCCGAGGAACTCTACTTTCGCGGCTGGATGCAAAACCTTCTCGAGCGCCGTATCGGCCGCATGCCGGCATTATTCCTGACCGCGGCCTTGTTTGGACTCTCGCACTTCAACAAGCGGGCAGCATTTTTCAACTGGCGTTATGTATTGCTGGCGACGCTTGCGGGCGTTTTTTACGGTCGAGCATGGCGTGAGAACAGGCGCGTTGGAGCGCCCGCAATCACGCACGCAACCGTGGACACAATCTGGTCTCTATGGCTGCGTTGATGGAACCGGAAGATGCCTGTGATGGCCATAAGTCAGATACCCGAGACCCACACGCATGTTATGGTCGACTGGGCCCGGGATGGTGATGGCAATCGTGATCCCGAAGATGGCGTGAGCGAGAGCTAACGGATACAGATTGCGATAACGCAGAAAAAGCACGCAGGCAGCGAAGCCCCATATCAGTGTTACAGGCGTGAGGATCGGGTTAGGCAGGTGCGCCAGAGCGAAAATCCCCGCGGCCAACAGAGCTGCGGCTATTCCTCTGCCGCCTTGCAGCAGTCCGAGGAAACGCGGTAGAAAGAATGCTTGCAATAGCAGTTGCTGGATGCACGCCCAGAGCGCGTATGCGCAATAAGTCATGAAGAACGCAGTAACTCCGCCATTCGGCAACCGCAGCGTATTCAATTGCACGGCAACCGCGACGGCAATCGCCGCCACCAGCAAGGCCGCCCCAACCACCCATAGCGACTGCAGAAAGTTATCCCTCCGCAGTCCCATCGCCTTCAGCCCTCTGAACGAGAGCCCCGAGATCACCAGCACAGCGCCGGCCGCAAACCACCACAGAACTTTCTGCCATGGGCGCGGCGTCCATATCACCGCCATGATCAGCCCATAAGTGAACCCAAGCTCAAAGAAAATTCGCGCCCTGCTACGGGTAGCGGTGATGTCTTCATTGGTTGTTGCCGAGGCCATGCAAGTGATGGTAAGTCACGCGCCTGCGTTTATTCCAGAATGACGGCAGGTTCGGTCACCGACCCTGGCTCATGCCCGCGCGTGGTCAGAATAATGGCCGCTGCCAGAATGAGCGCTCCGCCAGCCCATGCGTAGGGGCCAAGGTGTTCACCGAGCAACCTCACGCCGAGCCATGACCCGAGTGCCGGCTCAATGTTGAGGAACACGCCTGCACGCGATGCAGGCACATGATGGATGCCCCAGTTCCAAAGGAGCGTCGTGGTAGCGGTGCACAGCAGCCCGCTGATGGCCAGTGCCACCCAGGCGGTCACGGTCAAGTGGGCGACCGGCAGTGGGTCTGCTTTCCAATGAGTGAGCGGGCTCAGCGCCCATGGTCCCAGCACCACCACGGCCAGCATCGCGGTTCCCGCCAGTATGGAGTACGACGTCACTACTGGCGGGCTGTGCTTCTCCATCAGTTTTTTGCTGAGCAGAATCCATGCCAGCGCAAGCACCAGCGATGCCACCACCAACAGGTCGCCGGCCAGTGTCGGCTCGCCGCGCGCTGCCGGCCCTCGGGAGCCTCCCAGCACAATCAACGCCGCTCCTGCTGTCGACCCGGCGAGCGCCAGCCAGCCGATCCAATCAAGCCGTTCGTTGGCAAACAGCGCCGCGGCGGCTGCCAACAACACTGGCATGGAGCCTACCATCAGCGATGCATGGCTGACGGTAGTAAGTGCCAATCCATGGAATTGCAGCAGGAACTGAATGGGAATGCCGAACGCCGCGGAGACGAGCAACAAGCGCGTTTCGCCCGCGGTCAGATGAAAGCGCTTGCGATTGGCAATCACAAGCGGCAACATACCCAGGGTCGCGAAGAGAAAGCGATAGAGAACCATGTGCTCAACGCTCATCTCGTTCATTGCGATCCTGCCCCAGTAGAAGCCGGTACCCCACAGGCCACCGGCGAGCGCGCAGGCTCCGTACCCAAGAAATGCGATTCTGCGATTGATGATTTGCTTCGATCCCATCCATGTTTAATGTCGCACACCGCGCACCCTCGCTAACGCTTCTGCACTGCTCGACCTCGATTGCGATCCGATCGGCGCGATTTGCCTGTTGGTGACACTCCGGTGGCCATTGAAATGAAGAGGTCCAGGGCTTCCGAAAGGTGCTGCATGTCTCCGCCGCTAATGAGCTCGATCATCAGCCCATCGAAGACCGCAATACAAAGTGAAGCCATCGCCTTGCTTTTCAGCGACGGAGACATGAGATCAAAGGCCGCCGCCTGCCAGTCGCCGGACGCTTTCCTCAGATAGCGTCCATATTCCTGCGGGTTTTGAAGGGCAACAATCTGGGCCTCATACAGTAAGCAAAAATAGGGGAGATTCTCTTTACTAGTCGCCCACTGCCAAAAGAGTCTCAGCGGGGGGACATGGAAAGAATCGGAATCAATGGAAACTGTCGCTCGGAGGGAAGCTCGCAATCGACAATGCAACTCCTCAAAAACATCCTGGAACAAACCTTCCTTCGATCGAAAGTGAAACATCAATATCCGCGGACTGGTTCCGAGCTCAGCTGCCATGGGCCGCAGGGACGCGTTTGCTACGCCGTGTTCAAGCAAATACTTGAGCGCGGCATCCAGCAATTCAGTTTTTCGGCTTGACATGACACGATCGTTACATGATACAGTCGTTACAGTCAATCTCACCCTCCTGTGGGGCACCCTGAAGGAGCAATCGTGATCCCCAAAGAGTTAGCTTCGCAAGCGCAATTCACAACCTCCGATCCTAACGCTGTTAGACGTTCATTGGCAGGATCATCGGGTGCGATCACTCTGATGGTGGTACTTGCCCTGCCGCTTTCCGGTTGGTTGGTTCATGGGAGCAGCCTGACGGCGGAAGCGGGTCGTGAACTCGTATTTTGGGCTCTTACACTCGTGCTGATTGCCTACGTCCATCTCGTGGAACGTCGTTCAATCTCCTCCATCGGACTCAAACCGCTAAAATGGAAAACTATCGTTTTCGGGGTTCTGGGAGCCTTTGTGATGGTTGCAGGCATGGCTTTCATCTACTTGGTCATCTTTCCGGCCCTGGGACTCTCCCCTAATGAACCTGGAACAGTCGCTATGATCGCATTGCCGTTTTGGCTTCGCGTGCTGATCATCGTGCGTGCGGCCGTCTTCGAAGAGATATTTTTTCGCGGTTTTATGATCGAACGCCTGACCGAGATCCTCGGGTCTCGGTGGGGTGCTGCGGCAGTCTCATTAGCGGTGTTCACCTTTCTGCACCTGGGTTATTGGGGTTGGGCCCACCTCATGATCGCGGGGTTCGGAGGCATTGTTCTCACTGCCCTCTACTTGTGGCGGCGCGATCTGACGACGAATATGATCGCCCACCTGCTCACGGACGCAGTCGGATTTCTCCTCGGATAATTCGGGCGTCGCCGCAAGATTTTTTTATCTTCTGCAGATGCAGTTCAGGGTCGGTACCCGCCAATTGTGGGACCGCTATATCGCAGAGTCAGGGTTTGGTTTTATCGCGCTGTTGGAAAGCCGCGTTCTTTGCGAAAGGATTGTCGCGCGTCGGTATTTGTGCCGAGCGATTTACCCCCGGTTTCATCGCCATGGGCCCGGGGCGACTGATGTTTTGCAACGCGTGCGCCTCAGCGGGAGGCATCACGTGCGCGGTTTCCACTTTGAATCGCTCTGTTACATCGATGAGCCTTTGAGTCTCGTAGCCGCGCCGTTTGGCCACGATGCGATAGTCAAAGGAAAGCGACGAAGTTCCTCCCTTGGATTCGCGCACTTCAAAACTGGTTGGGGTTTTCTTGATGACGTAGAGCCCCTCCGAATCGCCATTGGGAGTGATGAACACGTGATAGCTCGCGTCTCCGGTAACGGTTTCAGCGAAGGCGGGGTCGATTGTGACAACCGCGACGCCGTACTGTAATTCGCCGGAGCCGAAATCCTCCATCCAGTTTTCCGGTGACTGCACGGAGTATGTTTCCACCTTGCGCTCGCCGCCACCGACACTGACCAGGGCTTTGACGCGCCCGGTGCAGTTCATGTCGCCACCGCTGCCGAAGCCGCATAAGCCGTCTGGAGCGGCAGCCATGAAAGTTTTGAAAAGAGTGCCGGTAGTTCCTGCATAAAGGCTTGTCGCGGAGAGCGTGGGGTGGCCGGCGGGGCTGTTATTTTCGAACACACCCGCCGTTATGTCGTCGCCGGTACCAACCACGCCAGCCTTATACAATTCAGCGCCGCTCGTTCCCCCCGCATCACCCCACACACCTGCGACAAAACCTGGCCCGATTGCGGCCACTTTGCTGGAGGTGTTGCTGGCTTCGTAGACGGTGCCGACTACGCCGCCGTTTCCAGGCGAGGGGCTAAAGGCTAATCCATAAACGCCGCTCCTGCCGGTACCGGCACCCCCCGAGCCTGCCACCGCATACGCAATAACTCCGTCGGCGCCAGTTCCGGTGGAGTCCAAGCCCGGGCCCGTATTGTTTAGGGCGTGGACCGCTGACAAGGACACAGCTGAGTTGAGAAAGTATCCGCCGTAGCCAAAAGTCCCGCTAGCTGTGCCAACTACCCCTGCGGAACCTTCGTCGGCGACGGGGTTTCCGGTGGTATCGCCCCAAACGCCGGCGACCAGGCTACTCGATCCAACCACGGATGCATAGTTGCTGCTCGTGCTTTTATTTGTGAAGCCAAATACGCCGGCTTCGCCGCTCACGGGAGCTTCCGCCTGGCCGGTTACCCCACTGGCGTTAGTCGATGTGCCAATTACGCCCCCTCCGCCGCCCGTAGTAATCGCGCTGTTATCGGTTGCGGAGGCTGCGTTAAATCCCCAAACCGTTGGCTTGATGGAGGTGCTGTTATAGAAGACTCCGCCATAACCTGTGTCTGAAGACGCGGTGCCCACGATTCCAGCTCCCCAGTCGGCGCCGCCGGGATTACCATTTGCGTCGCCCCAAACGCCGGCGGTCCCCACGGCATCTACCGTGGAATATGAGGCGCTGGGAGATGTGTTGATGTATCCCAGAATGCCGGCTGCACCCTCGGCCGGGCTTTGCGAATTGCCAATAATGCCTGGGCCGGTCATCGAGCCTCCGGTTACGGCGCCGCCGGGGCCGCTTGAAGCTGCTGTAATCGGGCCGGCAAAGGTGGCTGAACCGGCGAATACGTTATTCCCCGCGGCCAGACCCGCATAGACGCTATTCAGCGTTGTCTCAAGGGAGCTGGTATTCAACCCCAGGTGTACGGCGCCCGAAGTAGTTGTCGCCGTCACCGGGCTGGTTGAAGTCACGCTGTTCAGGGTGCCGGGAAACGTCTGCCCGGGAGCAAACGCGATTATGCCATTGCTGGTCATGGACAGGAAGTTGGTTTTCGTGCCCGACCCTTGCTGAAACTGGAAATAAAGTATGCCGTCCGGGTTCGCAGTGTTGTTGTACTCGGGTTCGACAAAAAGTTTGAAAGTCTCGTCGATAGGAGCATTGGTTGTCGTTGACCACCCACTGGCGGAAAGAGCCAGCAATTGAGAACGATATCCGATCGAAGCGGTTGCCGGTGTCACCGGGGGCAGGGTGAGCGTTCCCTCAACGTTTTCCGTTCCGCCCACGTCGAGCGTAGCGCCAGGAGTGGCTTCGTTGATGCCGATATCCGAACCGACTTGCGTGATCTCCGAGTTACCCTGGGTGAGCGCGCCGGTCCACAAGGGAACCGTCCCGTTCGTGCCCGAGCCAGTCACCGTTCCCGATGTGTTTGGCTGAGTATCCGGGGATGCGGCGTCCTGTTTGGAAGACTGGGCCAATTGGGCAAGCTGGGCCAGTTGATTTTGGGTCACGAAATCCGAAGCGGCGTGACCAGCCAATGACTCGGCGTCGGCCGACTTCATCGCATAGGGAACGCTGGAAAGCAGTACACGCTCCTGCTCTGCGGACCGCTCAATGCTCACGCCCAGCCACCGCGCCGCGCCGCCGGCAAAAAATGTTTGCGGCAGGCCGCTGGTACTCGCGCTTCCCAACAGAACTGAGTAGGAGCCGTCTTCGCCGACGGATATGCGCTGGGTCTCCGTCCACAGCGGCTCACCGCCTTGGGCAACTGCGTAGATACGGAACTCGGCTTCCACGGTTTCGCCGGCGCGCGTGGCCAGCTTGCCGGCGTAGCGCACCTGCTGCGGGATCACCGGTGTTTTTGAAACAGCCGGAGCGTCGGCTTCCTGTGCGGCAGCCGGGATCGAAGCGCCCATTCCCATCGGAATGAAGATCAGCAAAGAGGCTAACGCCCCGGGGAGCAGAACACCAATGAACGAGAATACTCTGCTTGTAGTTTGCATACAAAGCTCTTTTCTTCGCCCTGCCGAACCAACTTGCCGGGTTGGGAAGGTGCGGGAGATTTGATTGAGCACGTCTTTGAATCCAGTAATGAGGGCTGCCATGCCGAAGTTATGCGCGATTCTTTTCGACCATTGATAGTCGGATTGACCGGGTGGATAGCCCAATCTAAACCGAATGGCCTACTGCTGTGTCAAGAGAATTCGGCATGTACAATCTCAATTCCGCGATTTAGCATCCCATCGAAAGTGCCGCGGCTGCAAAAGCAAGCCTCATCGGCGAAAATAGGATTCAATGTTGAATCGTTTACAAATGCCGCTGCGTATTTCCGGCCTCGAGCTGGTCGTAGCGGCGCTTGCCTGGTCTATGGCTCCGGCCATTTTCGCGCAAGGCAGTACCACATTCGCGACCATCCAATCCCGTCCTGCTAAAGAAAAGCCCCTGCCCGACCGGCTGCCCGACAGACCCTCACTTCCGCCCATCATTACGATTCCTGTCGAACCCCTGGGCTTCTCGGCTCCCGGCCCCATTTATATGGGCCAGAGAAACAGCCTTGCCTCGCTGGATTTCTTCGACGAGAACCGCCTGCTCTTTACCTTTCGCGTACCCGGCCTGATGCACCGCGAGCCCGAGGACCGCGAGTGGACAGACGAGCGCCAGATTCGAGCAGTGGTGCTCGCGCTCCCCGAAGGAAACGTAAGTGCCGAGGGCCTGTGGACGGTGCACGATCGCGTGCGCTACCTGTGGATGCTCAAAGACGGCCACTTCCTTTTGCGGGATCGCGATGGGCTGGAACAGGGCGACGCCACACTCGGCCTCAAGCCTTTGCTGCATTTTCCGGGACCGCTGCTTTCGTTGGACATGGACCCGTCGCAAGAGCTCCTTATCACCAACTCCCGGGAGCCGGCGGAGGCTCAAGCCAAGCTGGGCGATGTGGCCAGTCCGCCAACCGCGCAAGCCAGCATTGTACCTACAGACCAAGGTAATCATAACGACGCGAGAGACCGTCCTGACTCGCCAGACCATAAGGCCAGCGTGCCCGATCTGGTCGTCCGCATTCTGAAACGCGATACGGGCCAGGTGATGCTTGTAAGCCGTTCACGCGCTGCCGTCCATTTGCCCATCAACTCGGACGGCTACGTTGAAAGCCTGCGCGCCAACGGCGAGCAGTGGATGCTGAACCTGAATTACTTCACGGGCGGAAGTACAGTGCTGGGGCGCGTAGCGTCTACGTGCTCGCCCAGTTTCGACTTCATCTCACAGCGTGAACTGCTGGTCACCGCCTGCGACGGCGGGGGTGGTCACAGGCTGGTCGCCATGAACATGGACGGCCATCGCCTGTGGGAGAATCTGAGTTCGCCTCAAGCCATTTGGCCGCTCCTGGTGATGGCGCTTGACGGTTCCCGGCTGGTGCGCGAAACACTGGCTGTAAACCACGCGGTGACTGCCTACGCACCCCTCGATGCAGAGGATATCAAGGGCCAATTGGTTCGGGTGATCGACGCTGCCACGGGAAAGGTTGCGCTGGAGGCCTCAGCTACTCCGGCGCTCGATGCCGGCGGCAATGTAGCAATCTCTCCCTCCGGCCACCGCGTCGCTGTTCTTCACGATGGGGCAATCGAAATCTTCGAACTCCCCGAGCCACCCGCGCTGCCGATCACGTCCGACAACCGGGCCGCGCACTGAGTCGCAGCACAGTGCCGGTCGTCGACGTAGCAGTGTAAACTGGGCGATGGGAGATTCTTCTTTTGTCCACCGCCGTTCTCCATTACACGGCTGCGGCGGTTACCGACCGCGGCCGAAAACGCCCATCCAACGAAGATGCTTTCGGGTTTTCTGTGGAGCACGGGATCTACTTGGTCTGTGACGGCATGGGTGGCGCCGCAGGTGGGGAAGTCGCCAGCTCAATTGCGGTCGACGAGATGCTCCGGCTTCTCAGCAGCCGCTCCGAATGCGACGATCTCGCTTCGCAAATGCCGGGGTTGGCGGAAGACGCCATCCGCGCAACCAATGAAGCGATCTTTTCTCGCTCGCAGCGCAACGTGAATCTCAGCGGCATGGGCACAACCTTGGTGGGTTTGCTGGTTGAAGAGCGGCGCGTCTGGGCGCTCAACGTCGGCGACAGCCGCTGCTACCGGATGCGCGAACGCCGCCTCGAGCAGATCACCGTCGACCACTCGCTGGTTGAGGAACAGGTGAGGCTGGGCCGCATGACCCGGTCTGAAGCGCTGCGTTCCCCGCTCCGCAACGTGATTACACGAGCGCTCGGCACCCAGAGCCATGTAACGCTGGATATCTTCGAATTGGAAGTCGAGCCAGGCGATTTGTTTCTGCTCTGTTCGGACGGCTTGACACGGGAGCTGAACGATGGGCTGATTGAGTCCCTGCTTGCGGCGGATTCGCCGATCGAGTCCCGATGCACACGCCTGGTGGAGGCTGCAAAAAAAGCCGGCGGCCATGACAACATCACTTGCATCCTGGTGAGCGCGGGAAGTGAGAAGAACTGAATGCTTCGATCTTTATCGCGGAGATGCCATGCCTGGACAGATCACGCGATTGACACGCCTCCCCAAGCGACGTATGTTTGGGTGGTCAATGAAAACGTTACCTTTCTGTGCACCCAGCACTGATGACGGGAGCCACCATGAGCCACGCAAGTCGAATCGATACGCCCATCGATCCAGCGTCCATTCCGCAAAGAACACTTGATACCGGGGCGAAGATGCCGGCTATCGGGCTGGGAACCTTCGGTTCCGACCACGTTTCACCGGCACAGGTTGCTGAAGCTGTTTTGGGCGCGGCTGCAGTTGGGTACAGGCACTTCGATTGCGCCTCGGTCTACAGTAATGAGAGTGCCGTGGGCGCATCGTTCGAGCGGATCATGCAGGGCGGCATCAAGCGCGAGGAACTTTGGGTGACGTCCAAGCTGTGGAATGACAAACACGGCGAAGACGATGTGATTGCGTCCTGCCGCAAATCGCTTGCCGATCTTCGTCTCGATTATCTCGATCTCTACCTGGTGCACTGGCCCTTTCCGAACTTCCATCCGCCGGGCTGCGATGTGACGTCGCGCAGTGCGGACGCTAAACCTTATATCCATGAGAACTACATGAAGACCTGGCGCAGGATGGAAGAACTTGTGGATTTGGGGCTCGTGCGCCAAATCGGCACTTCCAACATGACCATCCCCAAACTGGAGTTGGTGCTACGGGACGCGCGCATCAAGCCCGCGGTGAACGAGATGGAACTGCATCCGCATTTTCAGCAACCGGAGTTTTTCAAATTTGTCGTCGACCATGGCGTTCAGGCTGTCGGCTATTGTCCCATCGGATCGCCGGGGCGGCCGGAGCGTGACCGCACGCCGGAGGATACTGCGCCGACTGAAGATCCCGTGATTCAAAAAACTGCAGAGCGCCATGGGATTCATCCTGCAGTGGTATGCATCAAGTGGGCCGTGCAGCGCGGGCAAACGCCGATTCCGTTTTCGGTTAGCAACTACCGGGCGAATCTTGCGGGTGTGGTTGGCGATCCGCTCAGCGACGAAGAGATGCGGCAGATTGCCGCCATCGATCGCAACTGCCGCTTGATCAAGGGACAGGTGTTTCTATGGAAAGACGGGCAGACCTGGGAAGACCTTTGGGATATGCACGGAGAGATAACACCGCCGTAGTAGTGGGGGAAGCGAAATGAATCAAACAATGACTGCGGCATATCTGCCTGGAAACTCAACTGTGGAACTGCGCACCGTGGCAGTGCCATCCCCTGGCCACGGGGAAGTTTTGTTGCGGTTGAAAGCTTCTACCATTTGTGGCTCGGATATTCGCTGCATTTATCACGAGCATCTTGGCAAAGGACCCGAAGGCTACCAGGGGGTGATTGCCGGCCACGAGCCGTGCGGCCAGATTGTTGAGGCCGGTGCGGGTTGTCGGCGCTTCAAGATGGGCGATCGAGTGATTGTTTATCATATCTCGGGCTGCGGTGTGTGCAACGATTGCCGACGCGGCTACATGATTTCATGCACCAGCGAAAAATATCGCCGCGCCTACGGTTGGCAGCGCGATGGCGGCATGGCCGAGTACATGATCGCCGAAGAAAAGGATCTTATCGCTCTCCCCGATGAGCTTTCATTCGCCGACGGCGCGCAGGTGGCTTGCGGGTTCGGCACTGTCTATGAGGGACTGACAAAAGTCGGAATCGACGGGAATCATGCGGTGCTTATCACCGGGCTGGGACCGGTGGGGCTGGCTACGGGCGCGCTATGCCGCAAACTCGGCGCGAATAAAATCATAGGAATCGACATTGTTCCGGAGCGCATGAAAATTGCGATGGACCTTGGGGTCTGCGAAGCTGTGCTGGCTTCTGGTCCGGACAATGTTGCGCAGGTAAAGGAACTGACTGGCGGCTTCGGCGTAGAGCGCGCGGTGGATTGCTCGGCGCATTCCGCAGCGCGCGCAACCGCCATTCGCGCTACTCGCAAGTGGGGAAAGATTGCGTTCATCGGCGAAGGTGGAAGTGTAGAAATCAATCCATCCCCCGACATGATTCACGATCAGAAGACGCTGTATGGCTCATGGGTAACTTCGATATGGCTGATGGAAGAATTGGTGGAGCGATTGGTCCGCTGGAATTTGCATCCGGCCGACATCATCACCCACAGGTTTCCGCTCGAGCGCGCCGGCGAAGCTTATGCTTTGATGGCTTCCGGCAAGTGTGGCAAGGTCGCCGTCTGCGCGGACGAAGAGTTGGTCTAGAGTTGCGATGAGGAGGGAATCGATGAGCGACCTTACACCTTCAGGCACAGCCGATTGGGAGCATCAACTCTCCGTTCGCCTCCCGCAGTTTGGCCATCGCAACTGGATCGTAGTCGCCGATGCGGCCTATCCTTCGCAGTCCAGCCCTGGAATCAAGACCATTGCTGCAGGTGTGGACCAGATTAACGTTTTGCGCACGGTTCTCGATGCATTCAGGGCGACAAAACACATTCGCGCGAATGTCTACCTGGACTACGAAATGCATTTCGTCCCCGAGAAGGATGCGCCTGGCGTTGAGCGGTATAAGCAGGAATTGGATGCCCTGCTTGCGCATTCGACGGTTTTCCGGCTGCCGCATGAACAGATTATTCAAAAGCTCGACCAATCCGCCCGGGTGTTCAAGATTCTCATTATCAAAACACAGATGCTGATTCCTTATACTTCCGTTTTCTTCGAACTCGACTGTGGCTATTGGAACCGCGAAGCAGAGGAACGGCTGCGCGAGGCAATTATGAAAGCGCACGGAAAGACAAGGTAAGATTGCTGAATTCGAAGCAGATTTCACCGTGAAAGGAAGAACAATCCAATGGCATTCAACAGGCGCGACTTAATCAAGATCCTGGGCTGTGCATGTTCCGCTCTCGCTCTCCCGAAGTTTGCGAGAGCCCAGTCGGCGCAGGGCGCAGCCTTTCTTCCCACGCGGAAATCGCTTGAGGGATATCAGATTCCGGATTGGTTCCGCGACGCGAAGTTCGGCATCTGGTCGCACTGGGGGCCGCAGTCGGCTATCGAACGCGGCGACTGGTACGCGCGCAGTATGTATATGCAGGGATCGGATCAGTACCTCTATCATGTGGAGACATACGGACATCCTTCCAAGGTAGGTTACAAGGACCTTGTAAATAACTGGAAGGCCGCCAAGTGGGACCCGGACCACCTGATGAGTCTCTATAAGAAAGCCGGCGCAAAGTACTTCTTCAGCATGGGCGTGCACCACGATAATTTCGATTTGTGGGATTCCAAATACACGCGCTGGAATGCCGTAAACATCGGCCCCAAGAGAGATGTTGTGGGCACATGGCAAAAGGCTGCGCAGAAGCAGGGTCTCCGGTTTGGAGTTAGCGAGCACCTTTGGATCAGTTATAAGTGGTGGTCTACGAGTCATGGAGCGGATAAGACCGGACCGCTGGCGGGCGTCTCCTACGATGGCATCGATCCGCAATACGCCGATCTTTATCACGACGCGGATTGCGCCCGCTTCGTCGACAAGCTCGACTGGAACGACGATGGCATTCCAGATTCGTGGAAGCGCCACTACGTTGACCGCATAACCGACCTCATCGACAAGTACCACCCTGACCTTCTCTACACGGACGGCCACCTTCCCTTCGAGGATTATGGATTGAAGGTGGTATCGCATCTCTACAACGTGAGTGCGCAGTTGAATGGCGGGCAGGTTGAGAGCGTTTATACGAGCAAGGATGGGATCGACTGCGCGATCGGCACGTGCGTGTTGGATCATGAGCGCGGCGTCACCGACCAGATTGCAAAGGTTCCGTGGCAGACCGATACGTGCATTGGCCAGTGGCATTACAACCGCGGAGTTGCATACAAGACGCCGAAAAAGGTAATCGACCTGCTCACGGATATCGTCAGCAAGAATGGGAACCTGCTGCTCAACTTCCCGCTGCCAAACTCCGGCGAACTGGATTTTGAAGAGATGACGGTGCTGGATGGCATCACCGCTTGGATGGCGGTGAACAGCGAAGGAATATACAGCTCGCGGCCGTGGAAGATTTACGGTGAAGGGCCATCCACTGCAGTTAAAGTTGAGACGGGGAATTTCAACGAAGACAAGCAGAAGGATCTGACGGCCGAAGACATTCGCTTCACTACAAAAGACAGCAACGTCTACGCATTCGTGATGGGCCGGCCTGACAAAGCTGTCGTTGTGAATGCGCTTGGTCTGGCCAGTCCGCAGGCTCCGGGCAAGGTTCGCAATGTGGAACTGCTCGGATACAAGGGTGCACTGAAATGGAATCAGGACGAGAGCGCGTTGCGCGTTGAAATGCCCGCGGAAAAACTCTCCGACATCGGCATCACCCTCAAGGTCGCGTTGGCGTAGCGAAGGATTGCGCGGCAACGAAATCAACCGTAAGACCAATGGCCAGAACAGCGCCGGCTTCTCCGTAATTCTGGAGTGCTCCGGGCGCGTTCTGGCTATGCTTGTTTTGCACAACCAGGGTCTGTCCGCTGTTCATCCGCACCATGTACGATGAACAAGGATCAATCATGAAAGAAACAAAAAACCTATCCCCGGAACTTCTTGTTCATATCGCACAAACGCTGAACCTTCCCTTGCGCGGAATCGTCGCGGTGATTGAACTGCTCGACGATGGCGGAACCGTGCCGTTCATTGCGCGCTATCGGAAAGAGGCGACGGGCAACCTGGATGAAGTGCAGATTCTCGACATCTCGGAAAAGCTAGCCTACTTCCGCGACCTCGCCGAGCGGCGCGATACGATCCTCGCTTCCATCGCGGAGCAGGGCAAACTGACCGATGAGCTGAAGGCGCGTATTGAAGCGACGCTGGACAAGAACGAGCTCGAAGATCTTTATCTTCCTTACAAGCCGAAGCGTCGCACCAAGGCCACCATTGCGCGCGAGAAGGGGCTTGAGCCGCTTGCGCAATACTTGTGGGCGCAGCAAAATGCCGCTGATCCTCTTGAAGGTTTTGCAGCCACCTTTGTGAATGCGGAACTGGGCGTGGCGACTGTGGATGAAGCGCTCGAAGGGGCGCGCCACATTGTGGCGGAGTGGATCAGCGAAGATGCCGACCTGCGCAAGGCGCTGCGTCAGCTTGTATTCGACGAAGGCATTGTTGTGAGCCGCAAAGCGATGGACGCGGTGGACGAACAGGACAAGTTCAAGATGTATTACGACTACAAGGAGCCGGTGAAGACCATCCCTTCGCATCGCATGCTGGCGATTCGACGCGGCGAAGGTGAGAACATTCTTTACTTCCTGATTGAGGTCGAAGCCGAGCGTGCCATCGCGATTATGCAGCGTCATATTCTGCGCCAGAGCGGCGATTGGACGCGGCAGCTTGAGTTCGCGATCGACGATGCCTGGAAGCGGCTCTTGAATTCCTCCATCCAGGGCGAGATTCGCCTGGAGTTGAAGAAGCGCTCGGACACAGAAGCCATCAAAGTATTCCGGGACAACCTCTACAACCTGCTGCTCGCGCCGCCTGCCGGCGCCATCTCTGTGCTTGGCATCGATCCTGGATTGCGCACCGGCTGCAAGATCGCCGTGGTGGATCAGACAGGAAAGTTGCTCGCGCACGATGTGATTTATCTGCATACATCGAAGCACGGCAACGCCGAAGCAATGCCAAAACTGGAGGCTTTGCTGCGGCAGCATAATGTGCGGGCAATTGCAATTGGTAACGGGACCGCTTCGAGAGAGACCGATGCGTTTGTGCGTGATTTCCTGCGCGAGAAGGGAATTGAGAATATCTTTTCCGTCACCGTCAGCGAATCGGGAGCCAGCGTTTACTCTGCATCAGCGATTGCCCGCCAGGAGTTTCCCGACCTCGACCTCACGGTGCGAGGCGCTATCTCCATTGCCAGGCGGCTGCAGGACCCGCTCTCCGAATTGGTAAAGGTCGATCCGAAATCGATTGGTGTGGGACAGTACCAGCACGATGTGGATCAACGGCAATTGCAGGAATCGCTCGATACGGTGATCGAAAGCTGCGTCAATAAAGTTGGCGTGGACTTGAATACATCGTCATGGACGCTGCTGCGTTTTGTCGCCGGCATCACTGAGCGTACGGCGTTAAATATCGTGAGCCATCGCAATGAGAAGGGGAGCTTCCGTTCGCGTACGCAGGTGCTGGAGGTGCCGGGGATTGGGCCAAAGACTTTTGAGCAGGCCGCAGGATTTCTGCGCATCCGCAACGGCGACAATCCGCTGGATATGACGGCGGTGCATCCGGAGTCCTACCCGGTGGTGGAACAGATTGCAGGGCTGCTCGATGCGTCCGTTGCGCAATTAATTCAGAGACCGGAACTGCTGGAGCAAGTTGACCGCAGCAAGCTTTCGGCGGGCGCTTTTACGGTCAACGATATTCTCGCGGAACTGCGCAAGCCCGGCCGCGACCCGCGCGATACATTCGTAGCTCCCATCTTTCGCGAAGAGGTGAGGGAACTGTCCGACGTGCAAGCGGGCATGGTACTTGAGGGTGTTGTAACCAACGTGACCAAGTTCGGAGCATTCGTCGACATTGGTGTTCACCAGGACGGTCTGGTTCATATCAGCGAACTTTCCAATCGTTTTATCAAGGAGCCGTCGGAGGCTGTCAAGACGGGACAGATTGTGAAAGTGAAGGTGCTCAGCGTGGATGCGAAAGCAAAGCGGATCGCTCTCTCAATCAAGCAACTGACCGCGCCTGCGCAGCGGCCCGCATCAAAGCCGGCGTCCGCCCTTCCCAAACCGCAGCCAACCATGGATGAGAAATTGGCAGTGCTCTCCATGAAGTGGAAGGTGCGCTGATTTTCATTTCGAGATCAGTGGCTCAAAGCGTGTACTCGCGAATCTTGGCGTAGAGAGAACTTCTATGTATGCCGAGGCGCTTGGCAGCGCGAATCACGTTTCCACCCTCTGCTTCCAAAGTCTGGATGATCGTGCGGCGTTCAATTTCCTTGAGGGTTAGATTGCTGGCAACCGCCTGTTCGGCAGGCTCCTGACGCGACGGCGCCTCGAATTCGAGGCCTGTTGTCTGGATGACGCCGTCGTCGGATAAAAGCGCGGCACGCTCCAAAACGTTGCGTAGTTCTCGAATGTTGCCTGGCCATGAGTAACGCTGCAAAGCTAAGCGAGCGTTGTCTGAGATGCGTAACCCTTCGCGCTTCATATCGCTGCCCAGTTGCTCCAAAAGCCTGTCAGTGATGATGGGAATGTCATCAAGGCGTTCACGGAGCGGAGGAATGCGCAGGCGCAAAGTGCTGATGCGGAAATAAAGATCGCTGCGAAATTGCCCCTCCTCAGCCAGCTTCTTCAAATCGCGGTGTGTGGCCGCAATAATCTGCACATCGGTCGTACGCTCAATGACATCGCCCAAGCGATAAAAGCGCTTCTCTTCCACAACCTTGAGAATCTTCGGTTGGACTTGGGCGTCCATGTCGCCAATCTCGTCCAGGAACAACGTGCCGTGATTTGCAGCTTCGAGGAAACCGAGTTTGTTGGTGACAGCGCCTGTGAATGCGCCTTTCTGGTGGCCGAATAACTCCGACTCAAATAACTCGCGGGAAAGGCCCGCGCAATTCAAATCGACAAATGCGTCGTTGGAGCGTGGGCTTTTTTTATGCAACCAGCGCGCCAGCACACCCTTACCTGTGCCGGTTTCTCCTTGAATCAGGACCGTGATGTTTGCTTCCGCGGCTCGCTTTGCGGATCGATGCAATTCCTGGATGGCCGGACTATCGCCAAGGAATGGGTCGCGGCTATAGCGCTCCCGCTCAAGCTTGCTTGCTACGTCCTTTTGCTGGTGGCGGACATTGTCCAGCGCACGCCGCATCATCGTCGTCAGAAACCCGAGGTCGACGGGTTTGGGAATGAATTGTTCAGCTCCGTTCTTAACTGCCTGGACGGCCAGATCGATGCTGGCATACGCGGTGAGAACGATGACCGGGATGCGAATATCGCGCGCTTTCAGCCATGCCAACAGATCAAATGCCGTGCCGTCCCGCAACTGATAATCCGAGAGAATGAGGTTGGGCGGCGATTTTTGGACCTCGGCGAAGGATTTGGCGAGACCATCGGCGCGTATGACCTCAAATCCCTCGAGGCTCAATCCATCCGCCAGAAAGTCCTGTATCAGAGGATCGTCCTCGACGATAAGAATTCTCTTCCCCATCCCACACCCTTTTCTCTTACGCGCCGGCTTTCTCGGGGCGTCGTCCCAGCCTTTCCGACGGCTAGCTTTGCGCGATTCGGAAGCAGATGTGCCACGCGATTCAGCGGCATACGGGGTGGCACGGCAGACCAGGGTTTGCTTCGGCAGAGCTTAGATACAGGATACAGATGATTGCGACGGGCTTGTTGAGAATTCCGACAAAGTTTGTCGCGAATCTAGACTTAGCCTGTCCCGTCTGCCCGTGTCGATCATCGAGTTGTTCTATATAAGATCATTATTTGCCATCAGTTATAGAAACATCGCACCCGGTTTCAGGAAGTGGCGATCAGATTGCGACATACAAGGTCCTGAGAGCCTATCCAACCTCCTTAGCCCAGGGGCTCGACTCCAATCGAATCGTAAAAATTCCGGGCGCTTTGGGGTTGGAGCAAGCGCATTCAACACCGACAGGGCGACATTCTAAGGGGCAATGGCTTATGGCGCGATTTATCCGATCGAACAAGATCATCCTGGCTGATTCCCAGGCGTCGCTCCGCGATTGCTCTGCGAAGTCCCTGGCAATTGCCGAGGATATGCGCATAGTTGCTCAATGCGCCGATCTGGATCGGATGTACAGGGCGATCACGGATTTTCCAGACTCAATTGTCTTGTTCGCCGCCTCGCTGCAACCTGACCTGACTCGGCTGCAAATTCTGCTGGAGACCACCGGCAGTCGCGGAATTGTGATTGTGGAAGACAACGACACGGCAGAGGCATACCTTGAATTGGGCTTCAGCGGCGTTGTTTTCCGAAGCGACAACGGCTCGACTCTCGTGGATTGTGTTCACCGTGTCGCAGTAGGAGATTTCTGGCTTCCCGCGCAACTTATGCGACCCGAAGCGACAGTAGGGAACGCTGTGGGAACCGATGTTCGCGACCGGCTAAGTCCCAATGAAATGCGGTTATTGTCCAGGGTTGCAATTGGACTATGCATGCGCTTGAGGGTTGGTGTTGGCGAGACGATGCGGCCTTTCGGAACCGCCTGATCATGCTCATGTTTGTTGTTGAGACGCCGCATATAGCGGGTGGTCTTCGCCATGTTTCCGGTGCAATTTCCTAGATCAATTTGCCGGGTGCTGAATTGGTCGCGGCCGCCTTATGCGGCCTGCTATGAATAGACGACAAGGGATGGCGGAAATCCGCAATCAAGTTTCATCCTCCGCTTCAACCGTTCAATGCAGCCACAAGAAACACGGTCTCCGCGACACGTCTAGAATCTCGACAAAGTTTGTCGTGATCCTGAACATCGTGACCTGAAGTCAGCCCAAATCACCCAAGTAATTAGAATATAAAGCTATTAATATCAATTACTTATAGAAATAGTTCCCTGGCGCTTGGGTTGGCATCGGGATTGCCATATAGGTTGCCGTGCAAGCCGTTTCAAATTCGGCACTGCAATGGCAGGAAACGAAAATGTCAACCATAATCACATGCTTCCAGCGCTCAACCCAGTGCTTCGGATGCTTAAGCCTCCTATCCGTTTTGTTGTTGAGCGGCTGCGGAGCGATGCATGTCACAGCAAGCGGCGCTGGTACGACAGAAACCGGCAACTCGGCGCCAACCATCGCGGTTCAGCCGGCAAATGCGACGGTGACTTTCGGCCAGACCGCAACTTTTTCGGTAACGGCGACAGGTTCGGGAACCCTCAGCTACCAATGGCAGCAGAACTCGGTAAACATTTCGGGCGCCACCTCTTCCGCCTATACAACTCCTGCCGAAACCGTTGCCGAAAGTGGATCGACATTCGATGTTGTCGTGACGAATGCAGAAGGAAGCCTCACCAGCGCTGCCAGTCCGGCGAGCACCTTAAGCAACTCGGCGACGCTCACTGTTGTCTCGGTCCCGCTACCTACGCTTAGCTCCCAACCCGTGAATGCTTCAGTGACAGTTGGCGAGTCTGCTACGTTCGCGGTAACCGCAACTGGCGGTGCGGCACTCAGCTACCAATGGCAGCAGAACTCAGTGAACATATCGGGCGCCACGTCATCGAGTTATTCAACACCTGCAACGACCGTGGCTGACAGCGGATCGACCTTTGACGTGGTTGTTTCCGATTCCGCAGGCAGCGTCACGAGTAACTCCGCAACTCTGAGCGTGTCGGCGCCTGTGCAAGCTCAGCCAAGTTACTATGTTGCAACCAACGGCAGCGACGGCGCGGACGGTTCCGTCTCCCGCCCGTTTGCCACGCTTCAACGCGCTCAACTTGCGATGCAACAGTCCTCTGTTAAAGTAACTCAGATTAATGCTGGAACTTACTATCTAACTAGTCCACTTACGCTCAATTCTCTCGACCAGGGAGAGACATGGGAAGCAGCACCCGGCGCGACCGTGGTGTTGAGCGGCGGCCAAGCGCTGACTGGATGGGCCAACGAAGGGAACGGGATTTATTCCGCCAGCGCTGCCAGGCCCGTGGGACTAGACCTTGAGATTGCCGGTGTGCGTCAGTTGCCGGCTGCGCTGGGTTACGATCCGCAACGCCCGTTTATCTCCGGCTGGAGAGTGTTGCCCCCTACCCAGGCACAGAATTTTGGAGTAATGTTTGCGGTGCAGCCGGGAGACATGACGGCCTCCGTCAAGCCAGGCGCTGTTGTGCAGGTGCTTGACTTTCTGCGCTACACCGACCAGTTCACGACGATTGTAAGCGTGGATGCGAGCAATAACACCATTACGGTCGCCGATCAATTCAACACCGGGACCAGCACTGCGGGAATCAGCGGAAGCTGGCGCGTGCTCAACGACCCGGCCGATCTCGGCGCTCCCGGCGAGTTTGCTTACGACGCCTCCACCTCCAGGGTCTATGTTCAGCCGGTAAACGCTGACGGTCTTTCTTCCGACACAGTGATCGCTGCGCAGCTGAGTACATTAATTGCGCTTAACAATGTCTCCGGCATTACCATCAGCGGGCTTACATTTTCCGATACAACTTCCGATAAGTACACCTATTCCGGCGCATTCAATGACAAGCTCGCAACCATCATCGGTACGGGGTTGCATAACAGTACAATCAGCGGAAACACCTTCCTGAATTCGGGCAACGGAATATCTCTGATTGGCTCATCCGACAACACCATCAGCGGCAACGAATTCGATCAGATGGGCGGATCGGGAATCTTTCTTACCGCAAAGAGCAACCATAACAATCTGACCACAAATACGATGACCGGTCTGGGCAAGATCAATGTAGGGTCAACCGGAATTCATCTTGAAAACAGCGCCAACAACCTGATCGACAGCAATACGATCGACGGATCGGGCCGCTGGGGAGTGGACCTTTACCCATCCGATGGCGTTTCATTGGTTGGAAATACTGTCTCCAACAACGTTCTTCGTAATACCAGCCAACAGACGAACGATACCGGCGCAATCTACTCTTATGCCGGAACCAGCCCGAGCTATGTAGAGGAAAACACCACAATCACCGGCAACCGCATCGAGAACATCGGTGGCCTGTTGCGGGATGAGTCGGGTAACTACAAGCATGGGACGACTGAGGCCATTTACATGGACGACCAGGTAAGTACAGTAACCATGAGCAACAACCTGGTAGAGAGCGATGGCAGCGGCATGTTCTTATGTCATGGATGCAAGGGCAATACCGCGAGCAACAATGTCGTGATACTGCAGACACCAGCGTACTACGATCGCGGCGCGAATGGCGTCACTTACTCCACGGGCGCTATGACTTACAACGGAACCACGCGCGTAGACCTGCTGCCGTCTTACTTCCCGTCGAGCCAGCCGAACACCACGATCGTGGTGCAGCTGTCCGGGCAGGCGTCGGGAGGCACAAACGCGGCCTTCAACGTGCAGGCCGATGGTGTGGTCATCGGCACCGGCACAGCTACCGGGTCGATTTCCGATTATGTGTTTACCGCGCAGCTGACTCCGCATCAGATCCATCGCATCGGCATCGGGTTGACCAACGGAGTTACGTCCGGAACCTTAACAACTGCGCTCCAGAGCATGGAATTGTTTGTCAATAACACGGCCATCGAGCTGGTTGCCCCGGAAGCGACGGGAAGTTATGGCGCGTTTGGCTTCATTGCCGGCAACGACGCCCTGAAAGTAACTAACTTCTCCTCCACTCATAACATTGTTTTCCGCAACGGCGGCTCGTCTCAGGACCTGATGGACTGGACCGATTGGACCGATCCATCCTATGTGGATCCAAATCCCGGAACCATAAATTCGAGCGTGCTTTTCCAAGGCGTCGCGAAGGCGGGAGATACCGTTTTCGGAGGCCAGGGGGCGGATGCGAATTCCGTACTCAGCAATCCGATGTTTACCAATGCGCAGGCTGGAGACTACACGCTGCAATCAAACTCACCCGCCCTCGCTGTTGGCTTCACCACAGCAGGCGTTCCCCTCGCGCCATAGTGCCCTCAGTTCGAAGGGGATGCTCATTTGCAGGGCTGGATGAAGAGATGCTCAGGTTTACACGGCTTTTCGGCGGAAGCAATCGGCGCTGTGATCGTTGACAATTCCGGTCGCCTGCATCCAGGCATAAACAATCACCGGCCCAACGAACTTGAATCCGCGCTTCTTGAGCACCTTCGAAATCTCTTCAGAGAGTGGAGTTGTGGCAGGAATCGGGCCGTTGTTCTTGATGGGCTTTCCGCCTGCAAGCTTCCAGATAGTCGCTGCGAAGTCTTCGCCGTCGTTTTGCATGGAGAGATAGATGCGCGCTCCACTTATAGTGGCCTCAATCTTGGCTCTGGAGCGCACAATGCCTGGGTCTTCGAGTAATCGTGAGACATCCTTTGCTGTGAATCGTGCTACCTGGTGCGGGTCGAAACCCTTGAATGCCTTGCGAAATGCCTCCCGCTTGCGCAGAATGATGCTCCACGACAGGCCAGCCTGAAATCCATCTAGCATCAGTTTTTCCCAAAGAGCGCGGCTATCGTACTCGGGTACGCCCCACTCTTCATCGTGATAGGCCTGCATCAATGGATCGCTTCCGGTCCACGAACAGCGGTGCAGCTGTTTTATTTTGGATGAAGTCACAAGCCCTCCCGGCACAATTTCAAAGTCCTTTACTGATACGAAATTCTCGCACGACTTCCGCCGGATCGCGATGCTGGCCATCGATTGCCTCATTCATTGCGCGCATATCGTCGGCGGTTATTCTGCCGGCAAGCGCGTTGAGTGCAAGCTGAATCTGCGGCCAGTGTTTTAGCGTCTCAGCGCGAACCAGCGGCACAGCCTGGTATGGCGGGAAATAATGGCGGTCGTCTTCGAGCGCTGTGAGCCCAAATGCCTGGATGGGCCCATCGGTGGAGTTGGCGGCGATGATGTCTACCTGGTGCGCATTCAGGGCGCGGTACAGCAGTCCAAGATCCATGGTGCGGGGCGCGGCGGCGAACTTCAATCCGTAAGCGGCGCTCAGTCCGGCCAACCCGTCTGGCCTCTGTTCAAATTCATAGCCCGCTCCGAGGCGCCAGCGTGGTGTGTACTGCGCGGCCTGGCTCAGTGTTGTCAGGTGCAGTGCGCGCGCGTCGTCGCCGCGAATGACCATTGCGAAAGTATTCTCAAAGCCGAGCGGCGGAGCGACAAAAACGTTGTAGCGCGAGGCATAGATCCGGCGAACCGTGTCGAAAACCTTTTGAGGATCCCGATCGACGGGTTGCTTCAGAACAGCCGTCAACGCCGTGCCCGTGTATTCCACATAGGCATCGATGCGACCGGAGACGAGAGCCTGTTGGCAGATGTAACTTCCGGCTAGATAGAACCGGCGCTCGACTTTCAGATTGGATTTGGCTTCAATCTCCTGCGCCAGAAGCTCTCCGAGTACGACTTGCTCGGTGAAGTTTTTCGCACCGATTACTGGATGGTCGGGACGGGGCGGAGCACACCCTGCAATTAAGAGAGAGACTGCGCATGCAAACGCAGTGAAGCCGCCGATGCGGAGTGTTCGCTTCATTTCGATGGAACTTTCAAACGGCGCTCAATCAGACCGAGTGCAGCATCGGCCGCCAAAGCCAGAAATGCTGCGGGGACGGCACCGGCGAGTACGAGTCGGTTGTCGACTGAAGCCACGCCGCGAAAGATCAATTCGCCCAGACCACCTGCTCCCACAGCCGCGGCAATTGTGGCGATGCCGACGCAGGTGACGGTCGCGGTTCGAAGGCCGGCTAGAATGAAGGACGCGGCTAAAGGCAATTCGACCTTGAAAAGCCGCTGGCTATTGGTCAACCCCAATGCGCGCGCCACTTCGATTACGGCTGGATCGATGCCCCGAATTCCGGTATAGGTGTTGCGCAGAATGGGTAACAGCGCGTATGCGGTGAGGGCGACAATTGCGATGCGCGCGGCGCGATCACCCAGCCAAGGCACAGGGAGCAGAAATCCAAACATGGCCAGCGAAGGAATGGTCTGGAGGATGTTGGCCGCGGCGATTACGGGTTTGGCCCACGATGGCGATCGCGTAAGCCAAATGCCCGCAGGGACTGCAATCGCAGTGGCAAAGAGCATGGCTGCTCCTGTGAGCACCAAGTGCTCTAGCGTGAGCGTGGCGATCTCGCTTCCATATTGAGTCCAGAATCCCGGGTTCATGGCCGGTCCTCCGCGGCGGTTCGCTGTCCGCGATGAAAGGCGTGTATATAGGCCATGATCTCCGGCGAGGTTGAGCGGAGAAATTCTTCCGGTCCCAGGTTGCAGATCACCTTGCCCTCGCCGAGCAGCACGATGCGATGGGCAAGATACAGAGCCTCATCCAGATCGTGGGTCACCAGCAGGACGGTCTTGTTCAGTCCGGCCAAAAGGGCTTGCAGCATGTCCTGCATCTCGCCGCGCGTGAGTGGATCGAGAGCGCCGAAGGGTTCATCCATCAGCAGGATTCTGGGGTCGGCAGCCAGCGCACGGGCGAGGCCGACGCGCTGGCGCTGTCCTCCTGAAAGCTGGTGCGGAAACCGCTGTCCGAAGACAGCCGGGTCAAGGCCCACAGCAGTCAGCAACTCATTGCTGCTGCGAATGCGTTCCCCGCGCGGCCGGCCTTCGGCCTCCAACACCACGCCTACGTTGCGTTCCACCGTGAAGTGGGGGAACAGTCCGGTCTCCTGGATCACATAGCCCATGCCACGGCGCAGTTGGATAAGATCGGTATTCCGTATGCTCTCTGAATGGACAAGAACATCACCGCTGGTTGGATCGACCATGCGGTTTACCGTACGCAGTAGAGTCGTCTTGCCGGATCCGCTGCGTCCCAGAATTGCGGTCGTGGTTCCTTCTTCCAAAGTGAGCGAGATATTGTCCAGCAGCAATCGCTCGCGCGAGACGGCGAAGGACACACTTCGAAATTCAATCGCTGCACTCATGAGCTGGCATCCCGTGCTTTTAAGTGTAAGGGGTGCGCGGGTATTTCGGCGGAGTGCAAATTGGATGTCGGCGTACGGCTGACACCTGTGTCCCCGCGCAATTACCTGAGGAACTTAGCTCGAATGTTGCCATACGACAGATATGTGTCGAAGAAAATCGATTTTCCTGTTGCTCTTTTCTACCTTGAGCAACTAGATTGATTGGGGCGGCAAAAGCAGGCTTTGCCAAGAGCGCGGGAGGCTACTTTCTCTCGCGGACAGCATTCGTTCTGTTCTTCCTGTCCAGGGGTCGTGTCAAGTGGGTTCTTCAGGTCGGTGGTTCGACATTTTCCGTGACCGGTGGACGGGCGCAAGCCTGCCTGGTTTGAGTGTCTACGCCGATTCATTGCAAAGGCCAGG
>JBELAI010000410.1:0-3191 GCA_049508975.1 Occallatibacter sp.
AATGTTGGCCTTGATGAACTCGACCGCGCGGTAGGCGCCGGTAGAGACCGCCTGTGTAGAAGCACCCGCGAACCAGAAGATCACTGCTCCGCCGCAGATCAAACCGAGCATAAAGGGTGCGTGCAGCAGCGAAAGCTTGGCCACATTATCCGTCAGCCCGTGAGTCAACGCCATGATGATGGAGAAGGTCATGGTGGTTGCGCCCACCACGGCAGTGCCGATGAGTACTGGCTTTGCCGTCGCCTTGAAGGTATTGCCGGCACCGTCGTTGGCTTCCAGCAGATGTTTCGCACGTTCGAACTTCGCGACGATGCCGAAGTCCTTCTTCAGTTCGGCCTCAATGTTGGGAACTTCTTCGATCAGCGACAACTCGTAAACGGATTGAGCATTGTCGGTAACCGGGCCGTAGGAGTCGACCGCGATGGTGACCGGACCCATGCCCAGGAAGCCGAAGGCTACCAGGCCAAAGGCGAAGACGGCGGGAGCGAGCATCATTCCGGCCGGATTATTCTGCGAATCCGGTATGCCCATACTGAAGTAATAGCCCAGTCCCATGAGTGCAACCATGCTAAGTCCAAGCCAGTAGGCCGAGAAATTGCCGGCAACGAATCCAGAAAGGATTCCCAGGGAGGCTCCGCCTTCCTGCGCGGATTTGACAACTTCCTTGACGTGGGTGGATTTGGTTGAAGTGAAGACCTTGACCAACTCGGGTATGAGCGCGCCCGCCAGGGTTCCGCACGAGATGATGGAAGCGAGCTTCCACCAGAGAGTTCCGTCGCCGAGAGTCGGGAGCATGAGGTAGGAGACGATGTAGGTGAGGATGATGGAGACGATGGACGTGATCCATACCAGCGAGGTCAGCGGCGTCTCGAAGTCCATTTCGTCGGAGTCTTTGTACTTCGCGCTGGCGATGGCGGTATTGAGGAAGTACGCACCTGCGCTTGAGAGCAGCATTCCCACGCGCATCACGAAGATCCATACCAGCAGTTGCGCCTGGATGGTGGGATCCTTGACTGCCAGCAGGATGAAGGTGATGAGGGCCACGCCGGTCACGCCGTAGGTTTCAAAGCCGTCGGCGCTCGGTCCAACCGAATCGCCCGCATTGTCACCCGTGCAGTCGGCGATGACGCCTGGGTTCCGCGCGTCGTCTTCCTTGATCTTGAATACGATCTTCATCAGGTCGGCGCCAATGTCGGCGATCTTGGTAAAAATGCCACCCGCAATACGCAAGGCCGCGGCGCCCAGGCTCTCGCCAATCGCGAAGCCAATGAAGCAGGGGCCTGCATAACTCACCGGGACGAACAAAAGGATGCACAGCATGATCAGCAGCTCGACCGAGATCAGCAACATGCCGATGCTCATGCCGGCCTTCAGCGGAATCGCAAAACATGGATATGGTTTGCCGCGCAATCCCGCGTGTGCCGTCCGTGAGTTGGCGAAGGTGTTGACGCGAATCCCGAACCACGCCACCCCGTAGCTGCCCGCGATGCCGACCAGGCTGAACCCCAAAATGATCGGCAGCGTAACCCAGATCGGTTTATTCGGCACCGGCGCCAGAACGCCGAAGTACAGCGCGATAATGACCGCGATGAAAGTCCACAGCAGAAGAATGAACTTGCCCTGCGTTACCAGGTACGTCTTGCACGTTTCATAGATCAGCTCGGAGATTTCGAGCATCGACTTGTGAACCGGCAGATTCTTCAACTGCACATAGATCGTCAGTCCGAACAACAGGCCGAAGAAACAAATGACCAATCCATAAATCAGAAGCGCATGTCCGTTCATGCCGAGAAAACTCACGCTCGACAAATCCGGCAGCACCAGGTTGGCTTCCCCTCCACCCGCATGCTCCTGCGCGCCGGCGAATGCCGGAAGCAGCAAGCCCAGACCAAGGACGGCCGCCACGGTCTTGTACTGGCGCTTCACAAATCCCTGACGCGCAAACATGCACGCTACAAAGAGCGAAAGCCCGCTCACAGCCACAAAGAATTCCAGCCAATTGGTTAAAGTCACATGTCCTCCCGAACAATGTTTTGAAGCCGTATCTCGAACGACCCCCAGAAAACTTGGGCCTCTGAAAGCGCCGGGGAAAAGTCAACGGAAGCCTAACATCCGTATGTACCCCTGTCGAGTGATTGCAGTCACAGGGTTCCCGAAGCAGCACCTCACCGCAAAAAACGCTGCTCGGCGGTCATGGCTATACCGCTGAATACAAATCAATTATGGAAATTCTCCACCCTTGTCCGGATTCCCAAAACTGCGCGGATCCGTACTTCTTTTAATGTTTAGGCCGGGAAGAAGCCTCTTTATTGAAGCGGAACGTCGAATTTATCTTCAGGGAATCGAATTTGAAGGTTCTGATCTGCCGGGTCGTATACCCTGCCTCCCGACAACGGGTGAAGCTTGAACAGCACCAGCACGTCCCGCTCTGGATTATCGAAGGCGCGAAAACTGCCCACCTGCTCCACCGAATAGCGGGTATGCAGATCCTCAATCGCTCCTTTGTCAAGGTTGTTCCAGGCCGCATACCAGCCCGGCCGATAGTAGCCCAACTTCCCCGCCAGGTCCGCCATCGCCGGTGTCGGCGCCACAAATAGATCGTTGATCGAGGGCAAATGTGTAATCAGCGTGATATCGTCGCCGCTCACAGATAGCAGCAGCCGATTCCCGTTGGGATGCTGGTCAATATACCGTGTTATTCGCTCCGCGGCATCCACAAAAGTGTACTCAGGATGCACCGCGAAACTCAGCGTCCATGCCCCGTTCATCCCCACCGCCAGCGTCACCAGCCAAATAACGGCCCAACCCTGCCAGTTCTTCGCCCAGCGGCCAATCTGACGCACACCCGGCTGTGACTCGCCCACAGAATCCGCGACTCCAAACAGCGCCCCCGCCCCTAGCGCCACAATAAAAAAACAGAAGACTGTCAACACCGCAAAGTAGCGCGGCTGCGGATTGTCCTGGTAAGTCATGAACAGGATGTATCCCGCAACACTCAGCACGGACGCTCCAAAAACCGGGTCAAGCAACAGCTTTCGCCCACGTTCGCTGCGCCATGCCAACGCAGCTCCCGCCACCACCAGTCCCGCCAACGGAACCAGGATGCGGTCCACCCACAGTCCGCCATGAAAAGACCACCACAAGCTGATCAGCGGCCAGTAGAACTCCTTCGGCCTCACGTATCTATTGAT
>JBELAI010000411.1:0-3187 GCA_049508975.1 Occallatibacter sp.
CGGAATTGGTTCAGGAGCGAGAAAAGTCCCGGCGGCTCAATGACCGGCTTCTGGCATCCGAGCGTTTCACCCACCGCAACCGCCACGCCCCGGAGCACATCGGGATCGATCTCCCCCAGCATCTTGCCGAGGATGATTACGTTGCGAATCGCGCGCACCGATTGGTCCGATTTGGCGGTTTCAACCGCGCTTTCGACTAGTTTGTCACTTGCGCCCACCGCGCTGCGCAACAGTTGAAAGACGCCGTGATCGTGTAACTGCTGCAGCAGTTCGTAGGAATCGAGCAGGGCTTCGGCGTGTTCGATGGGAGCCGCTTCAAGGCGTTTGCGCAACTCCTGTCGAGGATCGCGCGGTGGTATTTCAAGGGCAATCGGCCGGGCCATGTTTTTCTCCTTGCATGTTCTCTCGTTGCTGGTGACGCGGGCTACCGTGTTTCGATCTGAACCAATGGATTGCCCGGTTGTCGATAATCCTCGCGCTTCCACTTGCGCTCCAACTCGACGCCATTTTGCGGCGTCGGGCTGCCGAATCTTGAGTTGGTGCGCGGTAATGGATTCTCGCCGGTTTCCTCCAGCACGCGAAGCTGCACTGAGGTTTCCTTGTACGCCGGGGTGTGCGTGACTTTGTCTGTACGGCTGCTGGTGAGGCGGTTGACCGGTTCTTCGACAGAGTTCATGGGCATGTAGAGTTCCTTTCCCTGAACTCGCGTGGTAATGACAGCCTGGGCACGCACTTTTCCGTAGCGCGAGGTTAGCTGAACCCAACTGCCGGTCTGAATTCCCCTCTCTGTGGCGAGTTCCGGCGATACTTCAACAAAGGTGCATGGAGTCTTCTCGCGGATTCCTTCGGTGCGATAGGTCATGTTGCCTTCATGGAAATGTTCAAGCAGGCGGCCGTTGTTCAGGTGCAGATCGTATTCGGCATCCTGTTGACCGGAGGGCTCTGACCACGGGACGGGAAAGAACTTCGCCTTGCCGTCGGGAAACTTGAATTGCTTTGTATAAAGCAGCGGCTGATCGCTGCCATCTTCAGCCACGGGCCACTGCAGCGACTTATATCCCTCGAGGCGCTCATAAGTGACGCCGGCCATCAACGGTGTGAGCCGGGCTATCTCCTCGCATATCTGGGAGGGATGCTCGTACTTCCAGCCTGCGCCCAGCCGGTTGGCGATGTCCTGAATAATCTCCCAGTCGGGACGGCTCTCTCCAAGCGGCTCCAAAACACGGTAGAGCCGCTGAATGCGCCGCTCGGTGCTGGTGAAAGTTCCTTCCTTTTCGAGGCTCGGACTGGCAGGCAAAATGACATCCGCAAAGCGGCATGTCTCGCTGAAAAAGATCTCCTGCATGACAAAAAAGTCGAGCTTCGACAGCGCATCGGCCACATAGTTCGCGTTTGAATCCACCAGGCTCATCTCTTCGCCGAATACATACATTGATTTAAGGCGGCCGTCGTGAATGGCGTCGATCATCAAGTGGTTGTCGAGCCCCGGTTTGGGCGGCAAGGTGACGTTCCATGCCTTCTCGAACTTGGCGCGAATCTCGGGATCGTCTACTTTCTGGTAGCCGGGAAAGTAATTCGGCATGGCGCCATGGTCGCTGGCTCCCTGCACATTGTTGTGTCCGCGCAGCGGGTAGGCTCCTGTTCCCGGCCGCATATAGTTCCCGGTGGCAAGCAGAAGATTGGAGATTGCCGTCGACGTGTCGGAGCCCATGACGTGCTGCGTTACACCCATGGCCCAGAGGATGCAGACACTATCGGCCTCCGCGATCATGTGCGCGACCTTGGTCAGCGTCTCGACGGAAAGACCACACCTCCGGCTGGCCATTTCAAGCGTGAATGGTTCGAGGCTCTGCTTGTAATCCTCAGCGCCATTGACCCACCGATCGATGAAGGCCTGATTGGCGAGTCCGTGATCGAGTATGTAGCGGGTCACCGCCGAGAGCCAGAAAAGATCGGTGCCCGGCCGGGGATGCAGGAACACATCCGCGCGCCGCGCCATCTCGTTCTCCCGCAGGTCGGAGACAATCAGCTTCTGGCCGCGCAGCTTATGGGCGCGCTTGACGCGCGTAGCCAATACCGGATGGCTCTCGGCGGTATTGCTGCCGATGATCAGCACCAGCCCGGCCTTCTCGATGTCGGAGATCGAGCCTGAGTCGCCGCCGTAACCTACCGCGCGAAACAGTCCGGTGGTTGCCGGCGCCTGGCAGTACCTGGAGCAGTTATCCATGTTGTTGGTGCCGATCACCGCCCGGGCCAGCTTTTGCATCAGGTAGCTTTCTTCGTTGGTGCACTTCGACGAAGAGATGAAGGCCAGCGAGTCCGGGCCCGTAGCTGCCTTGATTTCAGCGAACCTGCGCGCCACCAATGCCAGCGCCTCGTCCCAGGAAGCTTCGCGGAACGTCACGCCTTCGCGGATGAGCGGCTTGGTGAGCCGGTCGGGGCTGTTGACATAATCCCAGCCAAATTTGCCCTTGATGCAGGTGGAAACGCCATTGGCCGGACCGTGGGCAGGCTCCACTTTCAGGATGTGCCGGTCTTTGGTCCAGATAGCAAAGCTGCAACCGACTCCGCAATACGTGCAGACGGTCTTGGTACGCTTGATGTGCGGCTCGCGCATGGCCGCTTCGACCTCAGAGAGCTGAAGAATCGCGCCGTAACCAAGTTCCGGTTCGATACCCTTGACCACGTCGATCATGCCGTTAATGGCGGGCTTGGGCAGCGAGGTGAAACAGCCGGCCTCGCCCAGCATCGACTTTTCCATCAACGCATTGCATGGGCAGACCGTGACGCAGTGGCCGCAGGAGACGCAGCTCGATTCGCCAATGGGAGCGCCGCCATCCCAAAGCACGCGAGGATGGGCATCTTCCCAGTTGATGCTCAGGGTCTCATTCACCTGCAGGTTCTGGCAGGCCTCGACGCATCGTCCGCACAGAATACATTGATCCGGATCGTAGCGGTAAAAGGGATTGGAGATGTCCACTTCATACGGCTTGGCTTTGAAGGGGATTTCCTGGTGCTCGACGCGCAGCATCCGCGTGGTGTTGTGCACCGTGCAGTTGCCGTTGCTGTTGTCGCAGACCGTGCAATAAAGCAGATGATTGCCGAGGATGCGGTCAAAGGCTTCACGCTGCGCCGCATTTGCGCGTGCAGAGGATGTAACCACGGTCATGCCATCGGCGGCCAGCGT
>JBELAI010000412.1:0-3158 GCA_049508975.1 Occallatibacter sp.
GCTCTCGCCGGTGCGGAACAGCCGCCGCGTAATTACCACTTCGCCCTTGCGCGGTGTCGAGTGAAACTTGCGGCGCCTTATCTTCAACACCACCGTTGGTTGACCATGCCCTGCCTCGGCCAACTGCGTCGCAGCAAGCTCCTGGACAGGTTCTGTGCCTTGGGAAGTTCCTTTCGCGCTTGCCTCCTGCTCGGAGTCCTCATCCTCAAGCACCTGGCCCGGTTGCTCGGCCGACACAATCTCATCGGCTTCGGCCGCGCGCTGTTTCCTCAGCTCCTCTTCGTCCCAATCCGCAGGGCCGTCGTGATCAACCTCAACCTCTGGCTCTACCGGGATCGGCCCCTCATAGGCCTCGGGATCCACCATTGTCAGGCTCACCTCGGCCATCCCCAGTGGCTTGCGCTCGCGCGTCCCGGCAAAGATCACGTCCTGCATGTGCGTGCCGCGCAAAGTCTTGGCGCTCTGCTCGCCCAGCACCCAGCTCACCCCATCGAAGATGTTCGATTTGCCGCATCCGTTCGGCCCCACCACAACGGCAATTCCCGTGCCCGCCATCGCCAGGTCAGTGCGGTCGCAGAAGCTCTTAAATCCGAGGATGTGAATCTTCTTCAGTTTCAGCATTTTTACTCCAGTTCGATGGGGCTAATCCGGAACGCGAGCCTCAAACTGCAAAAACCTCTGCCCGCAGCTCTCCCAGGCGCGCAAACTTCCCTTCGATTACTGACTCTAAGGACCCCGAAACGCGGGGTCAACGATGGAAAAGGTCACCTTTGTGGATAAGGGGTCCGGAAATTGGGCCGCACGAGTTTGGCCGACTTATCGAAATCGGTCCATCCGTTGGCTTTTAAGGACTTGACTTGATTTTTCGGCTGTTTCAATCCCGGTGGGTCACGGTATGCTTGCCCCATGCTCCCCGGCGGTCGATGGTTTCGCGCTTTCTGCGCAGTCGCGTTTCTCGCCTCCAGTCCGTGCGCCTTCCGCGCGCAGACTGTATCGCCGTCAATTGCGCCGATATTAACCGTCGAAGGTCTCGGCCGCGGCACTGTCGCTCTCGACGGCCCGTGGCAGTTCAAGATCGGCGACGATCCATTGTGGGCCGACCCCGTATTCGATGACTCAAGCTGGCAGCAGATCGACGTCAGCAAGCCCTGGGGTGATCAGGGTCACTGGGCTCAAGCGGGCCACGCCTGGTATCGCCGTCACATAGAGTTCAATGATGAACCGAACGGCGCTGTGGATGTTGCACTCTACATCCCAATTGCATTCTGCACATACGAGGTTTATTGGAACGGGCGCTTAATCGGCCGCACCGACCCCATGCCGGGGCAAGGGGCGGAAGCACAACCGCCCGCGGCAATTTACCAACTGGGAAAACCAGAGAATGGCGTCCTCGCGTTCCGCGCGTATGTCACTCCGCTGGATTCCGTTTCAACTGGAGATCAAAACGGCCTGAACGCCGTGCCGCGTATAGGAAATCCGGAGGTGATCAGAGATTTCGCGGCCAGGAAGCGCTTGATTGAGGTGAGGGGCCGACTCCTTACCGTCGTGCAAATTTTGATCTATGGACAGCTCTTTTTGCTCGGAGTCGTGGTTTGGCTGCGCAATCGCAATCAAAGGCTGCTCTTCTGGATGTCTGCGTTTCTGCTGAGTGCCACTCTTTGGGCTTTCACTGACATTATTCTCTTTCCATGGACCGAGACCAACCTGCTCGCGGGCTTTACCACGGGTGGGCCGCCGCACTCGTTTGAAGACATCGCTCTCTGGTATTTGCTGGTGTATCTGCTCGATCTCGATCGCTATCCCGTGCTGGTGCGTTGGACGCGCATTCTGGCTTGGATCACATTCCTCTTCGCCATTCTCGACTGCATTGTGTACTACATGCCCTCACTCGATGCGCATGCGTTGCTGTTCCAGTCTCTGGATGCGATCTTCACTGTCGGATTCTCGGTGCCGGAGATTTTTCCGGTCATTCTGATTGTCCTTGCCTTTCGCCAGCGACTTGACCCTGCGCGTCGCCTGGTAGCCATTTCCGCATTCCTCGCCGACATGTATTACGTGGTTGCTCACACGGCTCAGCAAGGCGAGAGGTATACCCGATGGACGCTTTACAACACTATGACGCAACCGCTATTCACCGTGGACGGGGTCGAGGTCCCGATGCAGGCCATCTTGTCGATGCTGCTGGCTTGCTCCATCGTCTACGCGGTCTATCGCTTTATGGTCGAGCAGGGCCAGCGCCAGACCTCGCTCGAGCAGGAATACCGCAACGCGCGCGCCGTGCAACAAGTGCTGATTCCTGATGAGATTCCCGAGATTCCGGGATTCAACATCCAATCCGTCTACAAACCCTTCGGCGAAGTGGGAGGCGACTTCTTCCAGATATTGCCGCTGAAGAACGGTGGACTGCTGGCTGTGATTGGCGACGTGAGCGGAAAGGGAATGCCGGCGGCAATGACCGTGTCTCTTCTGGTGGGTACTGTGCGCACGCTGGCGCACTTTGTTGAGAGCCCCGGCGAGATACTCGCGGCCATGAACCAGCGCATGCTGGGACGAAGTCAGGGCGGATTTACGACCTGCCTGATACTGCGCGTGGATTCCGAGGGCAAAATGGTAGCCGCCAATGCAGGGCACATTGCGCCATACATGGAAGGCAAGGAACTGACGCTTGAAAATGGCTTGCCGCTGGGCCTTGCCGCGAATGCAACTTACTCTGAATCGACCTTCCAGCTTGCCGAGGATGGACAGCTCACGCTGATCACCGACGGCGTGGTCGAAGCGCGGGATGCAACCGGATCGTTGTTCGGCTTTGAGCGAACCGCCGCACTCAGTGTCGAACCTGCTGATTCCGTTGCGGCCTCAGCCCAGCAATTTGGACAGGATGACGACATTACTGTACTGACCGTGACCCGATTGAAAGTTGGGCAAGCGGTCGCCGCGCAACACAATGCTCCCATTCTGTCGCCGGCCTAATCCAACTTCGCTCCGACTGCTTTCCGAATGACTTTCTCAAGTGCACGGAGCGCCTGCGGCCTTGGGAACCCCGGCCGGCTAGCCAGCCTGATGGTGCGGCTTGACGCGCCAACCAGCGGCCGCAGCACAATCTCCCGCTTGCGAAACGAATCGGCGGCCAGCGCCGGCAACAGCGTCGTGCCGTATCC
>JBELAI010000413.1:0-3027 GCA_049508975.1 Occallatibacter sp.
GCATTGGCCCCGGCGGTCTGGTGGCGGCCATCGTGGTCACCGCCGTGCTGTTCGATCCGATCAAGAACTGGACCCAGGAGCGCATCGACAAATTCTTCTACCGCAAGCGCTACGACTACCGGAAGACGCTGATCGAGTTTGGCCGCGAGCTGAACTCGGAGCGCGACCTGGGAAAGATGCTGGAGGCGATTCTGGACCGCATTCAGCGCACCCTGCTGGTCGATCGTATGGCGGTGTTTTTAGCCGATGTGGACAGCCCGGCGTTTGTCCTGGTGAAGTCCAGCGGGATTGCGCAGACCGACTGGCTGGATCTGAGCTTCCTGAGCAGCCAGCGGCCGGAGTTCGCCGAAGGCCATCTGTTCTTCGACAACACGCACCAGGCGGTGCGCGAGGAACCACTGGCTCAGGAGACGATTGCCGCCCTCGAGCTGAACTACTACATCCCCTGCACGGTGATGCACCGCACGATTGCCATGCTCGGGCTGGGCAAGACAAGCGAGGGTGACTTCCTCTCCAGCGAAGACGTGGAACTGCTGGAAACCTTGGCGGGATACATCGGCATTGCGCTGCAGAACGCGCGGCTGTACGCATCGCTCGAACAGAAGGCTCAGGAATATGAGCGCCTCAAGGAATTCAACGAGAACATCGTCGAGTCGATCAACGTGGGCGTGTTCGCCGTCGATCTGCAGGACAAGATTGAGTCATGGAACTCGCAGATGGAAGTGATGTACGGACTACCGCGCGACAGTGCGATCGGCAAATCCATACTCGACGTTCTGCCATCCGCCTTTGGCGATGAGTTCTTCCGCGTGCGCGACAATCCCGGCATCCACAATCTGTACAAATTCCGGATGGGAACCACGGCAGGAGATATGCGCGTGGTCAACGTGGCGATCGCTCCACTGATCAGCAAGGACTTCAAAGTGGTCGGACGGCTGGTGATCGTCGATGACATCACCGAGCGGGTTGACCTGGAGGCGCAACTGGCGCAGGCCGACAAAATGTCCTCGATCGGACTGCTGGCCGCCGGAGTGGCGCACGAGGTGAACACCCCGCTGGCCGTGATCAGCTCCTACGCGCAGTTGCTGGCCAAACAATTGCAGGGCGATGACAAGCGTTCGGAATTGCTGGACAAGATCACCAAGCAGACCTTCCGCGCTTCTGAAATCGTGAACAACCTGCTGAACTTCTCGCGCACCAGCGGCGCCGAATTCGGCAGCGTTGACCTGAACCGCATTATTCATGACACGCTGGCTCTGCTGGAGCACCAGTTCAAGACGGCGCGCATCCGCGTGGTGGGCGAGCTGCAACCCGCGCTGCCGCAGATTCACGGCAACCAGGGAAAATTGCAGCAGGTGTTTTTGAATCTGTTTTTGAATGCCAAGGATGCGATGCCGCAGGGCGGAACCCTGACGGTGCGCACGGTTCACGATCACGGGGTGCGCGTTCAGGTGATCGACACCGGCACCGGCATCGCTCCTGAGCATATTCATCGCATTTACGATCCGTTCTTTACCACCAAGACGCGGCCCAAGCAGGGCGGCAGCGGCGGCACCGGGCTGGGACTGGCAGTCACCTACGGAATTATTCAGGAGCACGCCGGCAAGATTCGGGTGGAGAGCAGCCCCGGCGAAGGCACCAGTTTCTTAATGGAGTTTCCGATGTCGAGAAAGGCTATTGTCGAGAAAGGCTATTCATGTCTGACATAGCAGGAGCGAAACGCATGTCCACGCCGCAGGAGCAGCCCAGCGCGGGCAGGGTGCTGATCATCGACGACGAAGCGGCTATCCGCGAATCGCTGCAGATGTTGCTGGAAGACGAAGGCTACGAAGTGGGCAACGCCCAGGACGGCGAAGAGGGCTTGAGCCTGCTGGATACGCAGGCGTTTGATCTTGTGCTGCTGGATTTCCAGCTCCCCGACCGCAATGGACTGGAAATTCTGAAGGACATTCGCGAGCGCGATCCGGAGATGGCGGTCATCATGATCACCGCGTACGGCACCCCGGAAAACGCGGTGGCCGCGATCCAGGGAGGCGCGGCGAACTTCATCGCCAAGCCGTGGACCAACGAAAAGTTGCAAGCCGACGTGCGCGCCGCCATTGGACGCAAGCGGGTGCAAGAGGAGAACATTCAGCTCAAGCGCCAGCTCAAGCAACGCTACAATTTTGAAAACATCATCGGCAAAAGCGACCTGATGCTGCGGACCTTCGACCTGGTGGCACAGGTGGCGCCCTCGCGCTCCACGATTTTGCTGCAGGGCGAAAGCGGCACCGGAAAAGAGTTGATCGCCAAGGCGATTCACGCCAACTCGCCGCGCAAGGACCGTCCCTTTGTGCCCGTCAACACCGGCTCCATGCCGAGCGATCTGCTGGAGTCCACACTCTTCGGCCACGTCAAGGGTGCGTTCACCAGCGCCGTCAGCAGTAAGAAGGGCCTGTTTGAAATGGCCGACCGGGGCACCATCTTTCTCGACGAGATCGGCAACATGTCGATGGAAACCCAATCCAAACTGCTGCGCGTGCTGCAGGATAAACGCTTCATGCATCTGGGCGGGGTCCAGGAGATTCAAGTGGACGTGCGCGTCATCGCCGCCACTAACAGCGAGCTGCGGCAGGCCGTGAAAGACGGCAAGTTCCGCGAAGATCTTTACTACCGGCTGAATGTCATCACCATCGAGCTGCCGCCGCTGCGCAACCGGCGGGAAGACATTCCGATTCTGGCGCAACATTTCCTGACCAAGTATTGCGAGGAAAACGAAAAGCCCGCGCGCACACTGGGGCCGGACGCAATGCGCGTATTGATGGACTACGCCTGGCCGGGCAACGTGCGCGAGTTGGAAAACGCGATTGAGCGGGCCGTCGTGCTCTCGGCTCATCCGGTGATCACCCCCGACCTGTTTCCCGAAGACATTGTGAGCCGCGGAGACAGTGTACCGCTCATCGCCAGCCAGCCCGACGCATCGCTGTTTGAGATTGTGGAAGACTGCGAACGCCGCGTGATTACCGCCATGCTGGAGCGCTGCGGATG
>JBELAI010000414.1:0-3023 GCA_049508975.1 Occallatibacter sp.
TAGCTCAGCGAGCGACAGGAATGGCTACGCTGAGCCGCCGGGTCCGGCCGATACTTGGCTCAAGGCCCGCAACCATTATGCTCCGCTGCAGTCCGAAATCCACCCGGTTCGCGAATTCGGGCAGGTCTATCCTGCGGGGTTTTTCCTGGCGGGCAGTTACGAGAACTGCCAGGCCGACGGTTTCCGGAACGCAATTGCCACGCTCGAAAGCCGCGCCCGGACATGGGGCGCGAAAAGCCCCGAACTCGCGGATTGGATCAAGGGCCAGGACGCGGTGTTTTCTAACTGCGGTAGCGACCAAAATCTCTCCTGGATGAAGGACCGGCCTGTCATCCAACCGCTGGCTCCGGCACCCGCGCCTTCCGGCGCGCCGCTCCTGCTGCGCCAAGACCGCGCTTACCAGTTGGCGGCGGCGCAGTTCTACGCCGCGCAGTTTGCCCCGGCCCGCGTCTCTTTCCAGGCCATCGCAGAAGACACGTCCTCTCCCTGGCATGGCATCGCCGCCTACCTCGTAGCTCGCGCACTGGTGCGTGACGCCTTTCTCTCCGCTCCTCCGAACGATAGCCAGCCGCTGGCCGGTTTCAACTCCGATCAGATGAAGCACGCCCAACATCAGCTCGAATCGATCCGCAGCCAACACTTGACGGGCATTTCGCAACGCGCAATTCAAGAACTGCTGAATCTGGTGCGACTCCGTACCGAACCGCAGGCGCGCCTGCGAGAAATCTCTGGCGCAGTCGCAGGCCCCAAAGCCGATCCCTTTTACCAGCAGGATCTGGGCGACCTCACTTGGTATCTCAACGCAAAGCTCGACGGCATTCCCATCCGCGAAAACACGGATGACTACAACTTCCACATAGACCGCCCTAAAGACGATTACAGCCCGCTTACGGTGGCTGAGAAGCAGCCTGGATTCAACAAGGCTTTCAGCGACGTCGCGGATTTGCGCACTCTCTCGCCGATCATCGATTGGCTCATCACATTCCAGTCCCCGGCCGATGGCGCAAGACGACACGCGATGGCCGAGTGGAGGCGCACCGGCAGTACGCCCTGGTTACTCGCTGCGCTTGCTAAGGCTTCGCCGTCGGATGCTGATGCTCCGGCTCTGATCGAGGCGGCCGGGCACATTCCATCAACTTCGCCGGCATGGTTCACCGCTACGTACCATCGCGAGCGGCTACTGATTGGAACGACAGATATTGTCATCGCAGGAAAGAAAACAGAGGGCATTAAGGCCGCGGGAATCGAAACGAGCGCACAGATGAAGGTGGTTGAGGAAGGTGGCAGCGAATCCGCGACCAACCTCTTCCGTGGTCTCCGCATGCAGACGGCCACGACTTTGGACGATGCGCTCGCCGACGCGCCTCGCCGCATTCTTCAGCGCGGCTCGGAGGAGCAGTCGGCAATAAACGAATGTCTCAATGTGATGAAGAACCCAAAGCGCAAATACAACTGCGCTGAACCAAAGATTGACGTGGAATTCGGCGAAGACGCAGCTGCTCTTCTAAACAGCGAAATGCCCGTTGCCATGCTGGCGCGAGCAGCGCAGTCTCACTCGCTTCCACCGCCGCTGCGCCAGTCGGTCGCCATGATGACATGGGTTCGGGCCGTGTTGCTTAAGAATGAGGCCGTGGTCGCCCAGATGTTTTCGCTGCTTCCTGAGGAACTCCGCCAGCAGGCTGGCCCTGGAGTTGGGTTCCAGCCGCAGTTGACGATTCTGCGGAATCCCGGCCTGCGTCCTTATCTCGACCCAGGGGTGCAAAGGAGTTACTCCTACGACTTTGTCGAGAGCTTCGAGGACAACTGGTGGTGCGCTGATTGGAAGAGCGAATATAGCCACGACGGCAAATCGCTGGCGCCTTCGCATCTCGCGTTTCTCACAACTGAAGCGCGAACAGCCGGTACGGAGGAAACCCAGAAACTGCTCGCTTTGGGGAGCGCCGATGAATATCTCGGTACGCAGGTGATCGACTACGCACGCGCGCACCCTAACGATAAGCGGGTTCCCGAGAGCCTGTATCTCACATTACGCATGATGCGCTATGGCTGCTATCACGGCTACGGCGGCGAAAAGCCCGGAACAGATAACTCTGCGGAGATCGCGCACCATGTGGTGGAGTTAATGCGCCATCACTACCCCGCCGATCCGTGGACAAGAAAGGCCGCTCCATTCGTTTGGCTTGGCGAGAAGAAGGAAAACTAAGGTATGTTTCCGCCTCCGCCGGAACAACAGTTGCGCTGGTGGTGTCTAAACTAATGAGCCGCAACGGCCACGAAAACTCAGCGTGAAGGAGAAAGGGTTCCCGGTGACGAAATGAAGGTTCAGTGGCGGCGGGGACTCGTGCTCGCGGGAATTCATTTCGTAATTTGCGCGCCGCTGATTGTGTGGGACGAAGCGCACATTTGGGATTGGGTTCGTTCGCAGGAAGATCTGCCGCCGCTCGAATTGGCGCGTCCGATTCCGCCGCCTCCTCCTGATGCGGTCAAACCAGCCGATGAGGGCGAAACGGTTACATTCAGCCCTTGCGGCATGTGGTATCACATGCCGCTACCGCAACGAATCATCGTGATGGGTGAATTGCCCGCTGCAGCCTTTTCGCAGTGGGGGGAACCGTGTCCACCTATCTGGTCGCTTGCGGGATTCGTCGGCGTGCGTTGGCCTAACCACGATAGTCGGCGCAAGGAAGTAGAGCTCTCAATCGGCCTGTGCGGTCTGATCGCATTGCAGTGGATCCTCGTCGGTGCGTTTCCATTAATTCATCCCCGCAAATGGTTTTGGGAACCTGGTGCGCTCATTACCATTTGCACATGCACGGGGATTCTAGCGTTGTTTGCGCCGTTTCTATGGATGTTCTGGCTGGTTCTGCTTGTTTGGAGGCTGCTCCAAGGCGGCTATCGTGGGGCGCTTTGCGGCTGGCGTTTCTTTCGCCACTCTGCCGCCGAAAGCTCGGTGACGAAATGAAGTGGGGTGATGCGACTCAGCATCGGCCAGCCCCTCCGGCGTGAATGAGTCTGTCGGAGCA
>JBELAI010000415.1:0-3011 GCA_049508975.1 Occallatibacter sp.
GGGCTGCGCGGTGTTTTGCGGCACAATGCCGGGCTGCACTGCCATCAGGTCGGTAAAGCTGCGGCCATTCAGCGGCACCGCCTGCATCTTCTTCGCGTTCAGCTCTTCGCCCAGTTGGGTACTGGTGGTTTCGGCAGCCAGCGCGTCGGCGGTGACCTCCACAGTCAGCGAGTTTCCTTCGACAGCCAGCGCGACATCCAGACTCGCCACAGGCGCGGCAGAACTGACGACCGCTGGCGCCTTGTAAAGCAGAAAACCATTGGCCCGAATCTCGACCTGGTAGGCTCCGGCCATCGGCAACGCGATTCGAAATGCGCCCTGCTCATCGGTTTGGGAGGCGGCCACGGTCGCCGAGCCCGTCCCGCGAACCTCAACCGAGGCTCCGGGGATCAAGGCGCCGGTGGGGTCGTGCACCACGCCACTCACAAGGTAATCTTGGGCAGCACTAAGGGACGTCGCAAACAACGAGAACGAAAGAAGATAGAAGAAGAAAACGAAATAAGATTTCACGGTGATTCCTTGCACGGATGGGAGACACTGTTGGCCACCGGCGGTAGTTTGGCTGGAAACGTCTCGAATCCCGACTAAATTGGTCTTCATTTAATATACGACAAATTAAGTCCGCATTTATTTCAGTGATCCCGATCACACTGTTCCACAAGGCGTGCCGAACTGCTGAGATACGCGAATGACTGGGAGCGCCGGTAGTCATTCGCGGGTAAATGTTCTAGCCTCAAAGGGTGATCCTCACCAACCCAGCCGCGGTTGCATTGAACGAGCTGAGCCAGGCTCCGATCGTGCGTTTCTCGCTGCTTGCACTTAGTTCCATCTTCTTTCTCGTCGACCCTTTCGCCGCAATCCCCTCCTTCCTCGCCATCACTGAAAGCGCCACGCCGGCCCGCCGCAAGCGAATGGCGCGCAAGGGTGCGCTAACCGCATTCATTGTGCTCTCGACCTTCGCCGTTGCCGGCCAGCTCATCTTCAAAATGTTCGGCATCACCCTCCCCGCCTTCGAGATCGCCGGAGGCCTGATTTTGCTGCTCATCGGCCTCGACATGCTCCAGGCCCGCCGTTCCCCTACACAGGAAACGAGCGGCGACGCGGAGGAGGCCGCTGCCAAAGAAGACGCAGGCATTGTCCCGCTCGGAATCCCCATGCTTGCCGGTCCCGGCGCTATCTCTTCCGTCATGGTCCTCGTGGGCCAGGTGCCCAACATCTGGCACTGGCAGATGGGTGCTATTCTTGGCTCCATTGCAATAACAGCCATTGTCAGCTATGGAGTCCTTGCCGGCGCCAGTCGCGTCCGCCAGGTGATGGGTGAAACCGGGATCCGTATTCTGGTCCGCGTCATGGGCCTGTTGCTTGTGGCTTTGGCAATGCAATATTTCGTGAACGGCTTCACCGACCTCGGCCTCATACCCAGGCACTGAGCCTGGTTTCAAAGAAGAGCCTAGGAAACGCAACAGCCTGTTCTTGCGGGGCGAGATGCCTACGAAGATCGTCGAAACCGCCGTCCGCCCCGTCGCGAGAAGGCTTATGCCGCGTCCCGTTCGCTTGTGGGCGAAGGATATGTTGAATGCCCGGCGGGTCGAAAGAAACCCGGGCCGCATGGCGCTCGTGGATGAGATTCTTCCCGCTTACGCGGCCTGCGGTGGGCGCATCCTTTGGATTGGCTGCCGTCGTTACACGAAGAAATACGGCTCGCTGCTGGAGAAGAACGGCGGCCAATGCTGGACCGTCGATATCGAGAGCGCACATGCCAAATGGGGTGAAAAGGGCCGTCACTTCACCTGGGATCTGCTTTCAATCGACCGGCTGTTAGCCGCCGCATCGTTTGATACCGTGCTTTGCAACGGTGTCTTCGGATTCGGCGTAGATGCGCGCCCCGCTCAGTTGACGGCCCTCCAGGCAATGAGAAACATTCTCAAGCCAGGGGGGAGATTGCTCCTGGGATGGAATACGGATCGTGTCGAAGATCCTCTGAGTTTCGACTTCGTCCGAAGCGCCTTTGTTGGCGACGATCTAACCGCGCACGGAGCGCGCTGGGCCGTCCCCGCAGCCGGGTACGTCTACGAATTTCTGCGGCGAAGAGAATAACCGTGAGGCCGAAAGTGAGTTGGGGAGTTTCTATGGTGCTAGCAGCCGGTTTCCCACAGATTCGGGAGGCTTTCCACAGCTCCCGAGGTTGCTTTCCAATAGGAGTGTTGCTATTCTCAGTCAGTTGCGGTGAGGCGGGTGCGATTCGTGTCTGTCATGCTTGCAATCATGGGTGGCATGTGCTACTCTTTGTAAGTTGTGACGATTAAGCAGTAAAGCCTCCCGGTGGCCGTTGGGCCTGCCCCGTTTGAGGGAAGTGGGAAGCCTGGTAATGGAACTAGTTCGTTGGGTCAGGTGAGGCAAGTGCCCCTGGACCCCTGTAGGGAATCCCGCAGAGAACAAGCCATTGCATGACCCAGGAGTTAATTCTCCTGCGAACCCTAGTGGTTCGAGCGAGTCTTGCCGTTCAAGCAAGCTCTTCTGGCCGTTCTTTGATATCTTGCGCAGCGCGTAACCCTTTGGATTCCCCTTTCCTTACGAAGGATTTGGGGGGTTGACATAGAGAGCGAAGTTCGATATGTTTGAAAGGTTCGCGCAAAAACGGCGATGTGTGCACAGAAATGCACAAATCGTTGTGCGCATCAAGTTCGAGGACACCCCGGCGTAACAGCTTGGGCCTCGATCCAACGAGCCCGCTCAGGCGGTCACTCGCAAGGATCTTTGACAAATTGGTTGAACGTGCCAGTCGTGAGAAGGGATCAGGTTTGGCTTGATCATTCTCACAAGGTAAGAGTACCCGCTGCATTTATGCGCGGGTACAGTCGAAACTCTCTGACCTCCGTCAGAGGGTCTAGACATCAGGTTTCAAACGAGAGTTTGATCCTGGCTCAGAATCAACGCTGGCGGCGTGCCTAACACATGCAAGTCGAACGAGAAAGTGGAGCAATCCATGAGTAAAGTGGCGCACGGGTGAG
>JBELAI010000416.1:0-2970 GCA_049508975.1 Occallatibacter sp.
CAACCTCCGCCCAGTGCTCGCCCGATACGAACTCTCGCGCGGATGCCGCAAGCGATTCTCCAGTATCGGGCTGAATCCCCAAGTCCGCGTTATACACATTCAGAAGCTCGATGGCTTGAGACTGTTGATCTGGAGTAAAGCGCCAACGATCCTCCGGCGCGCGGCGCAAATCGACTTTGATTTCCTGGACCATCAGCCCCCCGTGGTGACCCCGTTACCCATTATGACAACTGCGCCGCAAAGGCCGAGTGAGGGTTATACGGAGTAACCACGTGGAATGAGGAGGTAAAAACCGGGACATCCATGATAAGTATTTGTCAAGGGCAAACGGAGATGCCCTCTCGACGCGCTGAATAAAGCCGCCTTGGCGAAAATCATTGCATTCCACACTGGCGCCGTTGTGCCTCTCGGCCGCGGTTCCTGCGGTGCGCAGAACCAGACATCCATTTGCAGTCTCAGGCCTTCTAAGAAAAGCGCCGTCACCGAAGATTGAGTTTGGGTTTGCCTGCCAGCCTTGAAACAGACGAGAGGAAGCCTCCCCGGATCTCTCCGGTTCGCCCAGTCCCGGTTCAGCAAGGCCTGGCAGGCCGCGCGTTTGTGCGTCGTGCATTCTGTGAAAGCGGAAATCAGGCCGCCTTTAAGCGCGCCTTTTTTCCTCCTGGAAAGGGCTTTTCCCGGCGATCCACCGCCATCAGGTAGGTCACCATTTTCCGCGCCACCGCCAGAGTGGCGCGGTTGCGGTTTCCGCGTTGCAGCTCCTTGTCATGCAGGAGCGCCAGGTCGCTGTTCCAGCGCGGAGCCAGTTGCGCCGCTTCAATCAAAACCGTCTGCAAATGTTTGTTGCGTTGTTTCGAGATCGGTCCGCGCTTCTGAATGCCTGCCGAACTATTCTCTGCGCTGCACAGGCCACAGTAGCTCACCGCGTGTTTCACAGAGGGAAAGCGGTTCACCTCGCCGATTTCCAGCGCCCACGTCAGCGCCGTGATCAAACCGACACCGGGAATTGTTGCCAGCCGTTCCACGCGCTCGGCTAGTAGCGGATCGGAACGAAAGGGGACAGCCTGATCTGTCCCTTCCGCGAAACCTCAAAAGAGGCCGTTTTCATTGGCTTTTGCAACATCGCCAAGTACGTTGACTGGAGGCGGCGCGGGCGTCCGTGCAGGGTTTGAACGCAGGATCATGCACTTGAGCGCTCGCCTTCTTCTAGATATTTTGCGTGAAATGGCAAGGGACGGGTCAGGCTGTCCGGCTGCATCGCAAGCGGGGTGCAAAGCCCACGGAACGCATCCCGCGCCAAGCGGAGCCGTAGCAGAGAGATGGGCGTCAAATCAATCGGAGCGGCATCCCGTGCTTATGTTCCACTACCGGGTTTGGGGCGGTCTGGAGGCGGTTTTCGCAGCCGGTGGCAGTTGCAATCGGTTACAAACTGTTGCCGGAGCGGGTTGGGGGCCGGAACTGTTGCGGAGGGTTGCAAACAGTTGCAATCTGTTGCGGGCAGGCGTTTCGCGGGCCGTTGGGCTTTTTCTTTAGCCGCCGTCAGCGGTAGGCTTCCTTGCGGTTCTGGACGCGGTTGATGCGGACGGTGTCTGGATCGGGGTAGGAGAAACGAACGCGGAAGTCGCCAACGCGAAGGTGGTACTCGGGCGGATCGACGCCCTGAAGCTTCTTGATGTTCCCGGCGTTGGTTTGGACGAGACGCTGGATAGCGGCGGCGATGCGCAAGCGGGTGACGCGGTCCAGCCCCGCCAGATCGGCCTTGGCCTGATCGGTGAGGACGAGCTTCTTCACGAAGGGTCCTGGTAGTTGGCGACCTCCTCCATGGTGAGGCCCAGTTCGGCGACCACCTGCTCAAAGGGAGTGCCCTGGTTGTGCTGGAACCACTCGCGGGAGGCTTCGATGTCGCGGCGCTCTTCTTCGGTGACCGGTTCGTCGTCGATCTCGGCGGTGGCCAGGGCGCGGTCGAAGGGATCGAGCATGACTTCCAATAGGCCGACGACGGCGGAGAGCTTTTCCGGGGCCAGCCGCTCGATCATGCCGTGGGCGTGCCGCTTCTGCTGGTGAGTAAGTTCGGGGTTCATGGTGTCCTTCCTTGCGCCGCTACTCGGCCATCACGCGGTGAACGCTGGAGCGTTTGACCAGGCTATCGAGCACGATCACGAGCGCCTTCTGGTCTTCATCGGAAAGATGATCGACTTTCTGGTAGAGCCGGTGCAATTCATGGTTGCGGATTTTGGGCGCGGCCTGTGATTCTTTCCGTCCCGCCAAGTCGTCCAGGCAAACGTCCAGCAACTCGGCGATCCGGACAATAGTGTCGAAGTGCGGGGTCACATCGCCCGTCTCCCAGCGGCTGTAAACGCGAGGGCTGACCTGAAGCAGTTCGGCGATGCGAGTCTGGGTCAGCTTGCGGGCATTGCGGAGATCACGGAGAGTTTGCGCAAAGTTCGCCATAGGCCAAGCAAAAGAGTCAGGGACTGCGGATATCATAGGGCCTCCTCAAAAAAGGGCCTCCTCAAAAAAGGGCCTCCTCAAAAAAGCCGTAGGTGACAAGTACACTAGTGTCAGTATACGCTAGTACACATCTGAGGGTTGACGATTTTAACGAAGGAGGCCGTTTTCATGGCACGTATCCCGGACAGCGAGTTGGAGCGGCTCAAGAAGGAAATTTCGCTGGAGCGCTTGGTGACGGGTTTCGGAATCGAGCTGCAGCGGCACGGGGCGGAGTTGCTTGGGACGTGTCCGTTTCACGAGGACAAGACGCCGAGCCTAGTTGTGTCGCCGAAAACCAATCTGTGGCACTGTTTGGGCGCGTGCAATGTGGGCGGGTCGACTATCGACTGGGTCATGAAGACCAAGGGCATCAGTTTCCGGCACGCGTGAGCTTTTGAAAGCCGACCATTCTTCTTTAGCCGCTGGTGAAGCGCGTGTCGTAAAAAAAGGCACGGCGGCGAAGCTGGAAGCGCCGGTGAAGGC
>JBELAI010000417.1:0-2954 GCA_049508975.1 Occallatibacter sp.
CCCGTTCCCGACAAATCCTCGCTCCATGACGAGCCGGACAGCTTCTGCTTCCCGGGCTCCCAGCGTCGGCATTGAATGAGGGATACGCGTTTGATTTCTTTCTGCTGTGTCCACGGATTATCCAACCAATTCGAGAGAGGGCAGCAGGTCGAATTGTCCCAGTCGCATTGCACCAGCGTCGTTCTAGACTGGCGCGATTTGAGGAATTTGAGGAATCTGTGTTCTGCCCGCGAGCATGATCTCTCTTGCCTTAGGCCCTGTGTTGAGAATCAGATCCAGAGCTGAAAGATCGGGAATGAACCCCGCGCCCGGGTGACACTGCGGATAGGCTTGATTCGAGTACTGCTGATATTGCAACTCGATGCCGTGCTGCTGAAATGTCTTCTCATGCTGGTACGCGAGGGCGCCTTGTCCGGACAGGTACACATCGGCGCCAACTGCCTTGCATATGCTGATCACCAGGTCTTCCGCCTTCCCGCTCACATCCAGTTGCGAAGCGCGTACCCGGCGGGTCTTGATATTCAAGGAGTCAAACATCCACTCTGTAATGGCAACGTTTAGATCTGCGAGCACCGCCCAATCCCGTTCCAGCAGCGGCTTGACCTGTTCCTTGAACAAACCAAGGTACGGCGCGCGCGCATAGCTCATTTCAACGGTACGAATGTGCTTTTCCCGAAAGCGAGGATCGGCAATCTCAGTCTCAGCGATGGTTTTGCTCAGCGACGCTCGCACCGGAACAGTCAGCCATGTTGCACCGGTCGCGGTCTTGATCTGGTTGCGATTCTGCAGGCCATTCTTTTGGAACTGAACGTTGTCAAGGTATACGAACAGGTCGCAGCAATCTGCCTTGTTGCAATACGGCACCCACGGCATGTACTGCGGCTGATGGATGGCAACAATCATTCGCCGGCGCTCACTAAATCTGCGTCCTCAAGTATCTCCCCTTTTCTGGCATTCCTGGCAACCTGCCGTCCAACATACAGTTGGAGTTTGCTTGGAGATATCCCCGTTCCAGGGCGCAAGGCGATCAGATCCTCGGCGGTTACAATCGTCCCGCTTCGCATATCCTTATTCCAAAACAGACTTCGGTAGGCAGCAGGAGCGATAGCAACCTCGGCCTCCGTCGCTTGCTTGATGCCGCTCCCGAGAGCGCTCTCCACACGGCGTATTGCCTTTACCATGGCCACAAGTTCCGCTGGCTCCAATGATGCCGCGTGGTCGGGGCCGGGCAGGTTGCGGTCCAGGGTGAAGTGCTTCTCGACAGAATTGGCCCCTAAAGCTACGGCAGCCACGCTGATGTCAAAACCTTCTGTATGGTCCGACCATCCGACAGGAACCCCAAATCGGGACCGGAGTGTTTCTATTGCGCGCAAATTGCAATCGGCTGCGCGCGCAGGGTAACTGGTCACGCAGTGAAACAACACAAGCGGAGGCATCCCCACCGACCGCAGTGCAGACACCGCTGCTTCCACACTCTCAAGCGACGCCATCCCAGTGGAAATCAACATGGGTCGACCGGCCTTCGCGATGTGCAGGAGCAACGGATGGTTGGTCAGGTCTCCCGAGGAGATTTTAAACGCCGCAATACCCAGACTGTCGAGAAAGTCCGCACTGGCCTGGTCGAAGGGCGTGGACATGAAGATTAGTCCCTTCTCCTCGGCATGCCTTATCAATTCGGGGTAAGACGAGCGTGGCAAAACCAGCTTGCGCAACATTTCCAACTGGCTTCCATCTTCACCCGTGTTCTTGACTTGATACTTTGCCTTGGGCGCGGCCGGTGCGGCCAGGCTCTCAGGATCGAATGTCTGGAATTTGATCGCATCGGCTCCAGCTTCCGCAGCAACGTCGATCATCTTGTGGGCGAGTTCCAAGTCCCCGTTGTGATTTACGCCGGCCTCGGCAATCACAAAAGCTGGTTCTCCCACCCCAATCCGGGCACGAGCAATTGATACAAACTCAGACACTCATTGTCTCCAATTTCCCGCGACGCTATACACACGGCGCTTATCCACGACCGCCATCCAGAAAAGCACTGCTGGGGATATTGACGATCGTCGCCTCCAGCTTCTCAGCCACGCTCAAATCCATGTGCGGGCACGATGCGTACATGGGGAGCTTATGCATCAAGCGCCATGCTGGGCGCGTCATAATACCACTCTCATTCGTAGCATCCAGCAGAAGGTCGCGGTCTTCTTCACGCCCGCTTTCCACCAGCAGGCAATTCAACCAGTAGTTGCTCTCTGTTCCGGCGGGTTCCACCACAAATCTCACGCCCCCGATGTTTGCCAAAGCGCGGCGGTAGCGCTGCGCCAGATTACGCTTGTGCAACACGAAGCTGGGCAGCTGTTCCAATTGCGCGCAACCAAGCGCGGCGTTCAGGTTAGGCATGCGGTAGTTGTATCCCACCTCATCATGCACGAATGTCCGGCGATCAGGCAGACGCGCGGTAGTGGTCAGGTGCTTTGCGGCCGCGCCCAACTCAACGTCATTGGTCAAGATCGCGCCCCCGCCACCGGAAGTAATGATCTTGTTGCCATTGAAGCTGAGTGCGGAGACTTTGCCAAACGCTCCGGTATGCCTGCCCTTATAAAAGGAGCCGAGCGACTCTGCCGCATCCTCGACCATCGGAATTGAGAACTCCTGGCAGGTTTCGGCAAGTGCGTCGAGATCGACAGGAAAGCCAAAGGTATGCATAGGAACAACAGCGGCAATCCTGGCGCCCGTGCTGCGATTGAAACAACGGCCGCCGCTGACATCGGCAATCTCAGCGAGATAGGCACGGAGCTTGACCGCATCCAAGCCCAGCGAGGTCTCCTCACTGTCAACAAAATGGGGCGTAGCGCCACAGTAAGCGACCGCATTGGCGGTGGCCACGAAAGTCAACGCGGGAATCAGCACTTCGTCCGCCGCGGTGACACCCACAAGTTTCAGGCACATATGCAATGCCGCGGTGC
>JBELAI010000418.1:0-2946 GCA_049508975.1 Occallatibacter sp.
CGTCGCCAAAGCTGGATTCACTCCCCTAAGGCTTGGTATTGTTTCGTCGCACACGATGGATTATGTCGCGGCTGCGCTGCCTGGGACCGGATTGCGTCATAGTCTCGTGGTCGAAGTTGTGCTTGCCGGTTATGGGCAAGCTGCCCAGCAGCTTCTCGATCCTGGGTCGGAGTTCGCGTCGCATCGCCTTGACTGCGTGCTCATTGCCTTTGACCACCGGGCCCTTGGGCTTGACGGTGTCCGCCTCCAGCCGGAAGAGGCTGAGGATGCAGTCTCCGCGGCGATCAATCATATTTCTTCGCTGGCGGACGGCGTTCGAAATACCATCAAGGCCACCTGCGTTCTGCAAACCATCGTCCCACCGACGGATCCAGTGTTCGGCGGTCTCGATGCGCGTATCCCCGGATCGCCGCGGGCCATGACCGAGCGATTCAATGCGAGATTGCTGCAGGAGGTGGTGAAGCCGAACGACCTGGTCGTCGATGCCGCCTTCCTCGCCAGCCAGGTTGGACTCAACGCCTGGAACGATCCGCGCGGATGGTACAAGGCCAAGCTGCCGGCTTCGTTGGACGCAACCCCCCTCTATGCGGATGCCATTTGCCGGCTGCTTGCGGCTGCGCGGGGCAAGGCGCGCAAGTGCCTGGTGCTGGACCTCGATAACACACTCTGGGGCGGCGTCATTGGCGACGACGGCGTCGACGGCATCGCGCTCGGCCAGAACAGTGTCGTCGGCGAAGCACACGTGGCCTTACAGCGCTTTCTGTTGGATCTGCGGCGGCGTGGGGTGGTCCTCGCTGTTTGCTCTAAGAATGATGAGGCAAACGCGCGCTTACCCTTCCGCGAACATCCTGAGATGGTGCTGAAGGAAGATCACATCGCCGTCTTCCTCGCAAACTGGTCCGACAAGGCAAACAATCTTCGCGAGATTGCCGCTACCCTGAATATCGGTACCGACTCGTTGGTCTTCCTGGATGACAATCCCGTGGAACGCGCACAGGTGCGGCTGGTGCTTCCCGAAGTCGCCGTTCCCGAGCTGACAGATGACCCGGCCGACTACATTGGGCTGCTGGCCAATGCCGGTTACTTCGAAGCGGTCGGCCTTTCCGCTGAGGATATGGCGCGCGCCGACTTCTATCAGGCAAACGCCGAGCGCGTCTCGCTGCAAAAAGTGGGTAACCTGGACGAGTATCTTCGCTCCTTGCAGATGGTGGCCACCGTCTCACCCTTCAACGCCGTAGGACGCGTCCGCATCGCCCAGCTTATCAACAAATCGAACCAGTTCAACCTCACCACCCGGCGTTACTCCGAAAACGAGGTCCAGGCCATGGAGAGTGATCCGGCCCGCTTCTGCCTGCAGGTGCGCCTGGCGGATCGCTTCGGCGACAATGGCATGATTTCGGTTGTGATATTCGACATCGACACGGAAGACTGGCGCTGCGATACATGGCTGATGAGCTGCCGAGTGCTGGGTCGTCGCGTCGAAGAGCTCGTTCTCGCCACCATCGCGCACGCAGCAAAAGCCGCCGGCGCCAGGCGATTGGAGGGAACATATCTTCCCACGAAGAAGAATTCACTTGTGGCCGAGCACTTTGCCAAGCTGGGTTTTGTAAAGACATCCGATCTTGCCGACGGTGGAACTCAATGGACCCTGGAACTTGAGAGCTACATCCAGCCCGAGCTTCCCATGCAAGTGGTTTACACCGACGATTTGAGCGCGCTGGCTAACGCCCCTCGCGACTCCACTGCGCCTGTCGCGATATCCGCCCGGTGAAAGGATACGCCGCTGTCTTTTAACTCCATCATCTTTCTCCTGGCTTTCTTGCCGGCGGCTGTTCTCGGCTACTACTTGCTGGCATTGACTCCGTTGTATCGGCTTCGGCTGCCGTTTCTGATTTTGATGTCGTTGATCTTTTATGGCCGCGCGCAGATCGGCTATATCCCTCTGGTGCTAGGTTCGATTGTCGCCAACTACGGCTGCGCGGCGATGATTGCAAGCAGCGCTGGCCGGGAACGCGCAAAGAACGCCTGGCTGACACTTGGCGTCGTCGCTAACGCAGGCGTGCTGTTGAGCCTGAAGTACCTCAGCCCGGTCGTTGGGACCATCGCCGCCGCGTTCGGTCACGCTAGCCCGCTCGGCAATATCGTCGCCCCGCTTGCCATTTCGTTCTATACATTTCAGCAGATCAGCTTCCTGGTGGATGTTGCACGAGGCAAAGTGGCGCTGGATGGGCTGGTGCGCTACACCAGCTTCGTTGCGTTCTTCCCGACCTTGCTGGCGGGGCCGATCACTCTGTACTCCGAGATCGGGCCGCAGCTTGGAATTCGGCCGCAGCGCAAGGCGGTGGCGCAGAATCTGCTGATCGGCCTCATTCTCTTCTCGTTTGGCTTGTTCAAGAAGACGGTCCTGGCAGATACCATCGGCCTGTGGGTCGATCCTATCTTCGCTGCCGTTCACAAGGGGAGCGTGCCGGGCTTCTTTCTTGGCTGGGGCTCGGCTTTCGCCTACACCCTGCAGATCTATTTCGATTTCTCCGGCTACTCCGACATGGCGATCGGCGCAGCGCGCATGCTGGGAATTGTGCTGCCGCTGAACTTCTTTTCGCCGCTCCGCTCCACCAGTATCTCCGATGTTTGGCGGCGCTGGCATATGACCCTTGGGCGCTTTGTGCGCACCTACATCTACCAACCGTTATCCATCCCGCTGGTACGCTACGCGGCCCAGAAGAGTTACGGCAAGTGGACAGGGATCACCATTTCTACCTTTGTGCCGACGTTTCTATCCATGCTGATCATCGGCACATGGCACGGCCCAAGCTGGACCTACGTTGTCTTCGGCACCATGCACGGCATCTTTATGTGCATCAACGAACTCTACAACGTGTTGACACGCAAGAAACGGCGCAAAAAGCCGGACAGCCGTGCCGCAATCTTCGCTTACGGCCTGCT
>JBELAI010000419.1:0-2911 GCA_049508975.1 Occallatibacter sp.
CGATTCATCCCTCTTCTGTGGTAGTTTTGAAACAGCGGCCTGAACGAGCTCGTAGCTCAGTTGGTAGAGCAACGCCCTTTTAAGGCGTGGGTCCTGGGTTCGAGCCCCAGCGAGCTCACCATTGATTCTGAATGGTTTAGCCCATCTTTATGCCGCTTCCCCACACCCGTATTCTCCACCCGTATTCTTGGACGTCAAAATTTCCCGCATGACGGCGTCATGCGCCTGAGCTAGATCACTGGAGCTAGCATGCGTGTAGGTTTGCAGCGTTTGCGACACATTGGCGTGCCGGAGCATCCGCTGTGCCGTGCTTGGATTCCCACTACTGGAATGGTCCGCCGCAAGCTTCACCAGACGGATTATCTTGGTTAGCATGAGGAGGCTCGTTATGGAAATTTCCACTCTTGGCATCGACTTGAGCAAGACCACCTTTCATGTAATAGGATTCGACGCGCGAGGCGAGATTGTTTTGCGCCGTAAGTTTTCTCGAAAGCAACTCCTCCAGTTCACGTCAAACCGCCAGCAGATGCTGATTGGCTTGGAAGCCTGCGGGGGCGCACATTTCCTGGGCCGTGCCTTGCAAGCTCAGGGGCATGATGCCCGACTGATGCCGGCACAGTTTGTAAAGCCGTTTCGTAAATCAAACAAGAACGACTATCTGGATGCAGAGGCGATTGCCGAGGCGGTTCAACGACCAACAATGCGCTTTGTCCCGATCAAGACAGACGACCAATTAGATTTGCAGGCGCTGCATCGGGTCCGCGATCGCTGGGTGGCAAGGCGTACTGCGGTGATGAATCAGATCCGCGGTTTCCTCATGGAGAGAGGAATCACGATACGCAAAGGCCCCTCTCACCTGACGACACAGTTGCAGGGGATATTGGAAGACGCCGATTCGCTTCTGTCAGGAAGGCTGCGGCTATTGGTTTTTGAACTGAAGCACGAATGGGACGAGTTGGATAAGAGAATCGAAAACTCCAACGCCGAGCTTCAGCGCATTGCAAAGCAAGACGACGCTTGCCACCGTCTTATGGAGATTCCAGGCTTCGGCCCACTTGTATCGACCGCATTGGTGGCTGCAATCGGCAACGGTATCACCTTCCGAAAAAGCAGAGATCTGTCTGCATGGCTCGGTCTCGTTCCCCGTCAACACTCGACTGGAGGCAAGACCAGACTGCTCGGCATCAGCAAGCGAGGCAACGAATATCTGCGACGTATGTTCCTGCACGGGGCTCGATCTGTAGTGGCACAGATTGGGCGAAACCCCTCCGCTCTCGGACTGTGGCTATCAGATTTATCGGCGCGAAGTCACCGCAATGTGACCGTCGTAGCGCTGGCCAACAAGATGGCTCGAACCGCCTGGGCGATTTTAAGCAGGGGAACACATTACTGCGCACCTTCGCTGGCAGCGGCTTGAACGTCGGGATTGGAAAAGCCACTCCGTGGAAAAGTCAAAAGAACTGACTTTCCCACCTCGTTTGGAAATCCTGCAAATTGCGCAGGATTCCCACTTTCCCAACCCGCTGCTGCGGCGGTCAGTATTACTTTTCCGGTTTGCGAGACGAATCAATGCGTGGGTGAACGGTCACAACCGGCGTTGCTTAAGCCTGCGTGGGAATGAGAACCATTTTGAGTTCGACCCACTTTATAGACCAGCGACGCGCGGACTCCATTATGGCCAGGAGCTTAGCTCCACAAACAGGCCGGATACATTTGAGCAGACCAAACCACCCGCGACGAAGATTCTGCTTGCAATCATGCGGCGGACCATACATACTTCCACGCCCCCGACTGCGGCGGCGAGTTAACTAACTCACCTTCCGCGCTACACTAACAATCTCACTGGTACAAATTACCGGGCAGGCCACCATTCTCGGCCCAACTGGCGATCTCGTGGAATACATTGGTACCATAATCGACGTCACTGACAGAAAGCAGGCGGAGAAAGAGCGCGAGAGGTTGCGCGAGGCACAAGCGGATCTCGCTCACGTTAGCCGCATGACTACCATGGGAGAACTGACGGCCTCACTGGCACACGAAGTGAATCAGCCGATTACTGCCGCTGTCAACGGCGCGAGCACCTGCGTACGGTGGCTGACACGAGAAGATCCCGATCTCGAAGAGGCGCGCGAAGCTGCGTCGGGAGTCATTCGGAATGCCAAGCGCGCCGCGGACATTATCAATCGCATCCGTTCTATTTTGAAAAAGGGCCAATCGAAGCGACATCTGTCCGATGTCAATGAACTTATTCGAGAGATGTCCGCGCTGCTGGGGAGCGAAGCAAAAAGGTATTCCATTTCTGTCCGCACCGAGCTTGACCCCGAACTTCCCAAGGTGATGACAGACTCTGTGCAAGTGCAGCAGGTATTGATGAACCTCATCATGAACAGCATCGATGCGATGAAGGAAGTCGATAGGGAGCGTGAGCTCACCATCCGTTCTCAGTGGGCAGACAATCGCACGCTGATGATCTCGGTCAGCGATACCGGTGTGGGACTTCCCCCACAGCAGGCGGACCGCATATTTGATGCCTTTTTTACCACCAAACCTCACGGCATCGGCATGGGACTTCGCATCAGCCGTTCAATCGTCGAATCGCATGGCGGCCGCTTATGGGCATCCGATAACGCTCCTCATGGCGCAACCTTCTGCTTCACTCTGCCCATCTCGGTCGAGGCACGGGAATAATGCGCTCAAAGGCTATCCGAAGCTCATACCAACGTATGATTGCGCCACATTTAGCATGGGTGCATAGTTTGTCTTATGAGCTGTCATAAGGAAAGTAAACTCGTATCGATCGTCGACGACGATGATTCGGTTCGCAGCACATTGCAGGAGCTGCTGAGGTCCGCAGGTTTCTCCTCACGGGCATTTGAGTCGGCAGAGGCATTTCTCGGGTCGGGCCGTCAGC
>JBELAI010000042.1:0-33916 GCA_049508975.1 Occallatibacter sp.
GACCCGGCGAATGCTGCGCGGCTGGGTGTGGATACGAAGAGAATCGCCATTGCCGGACACAGCATGGGCGGCTGGGTAACTGCACATACGGCGGCGCACGATCGCGGGCTGATTGGCGCGATTCTCATCAGCGCGGCGGACTTGGGATACATGGCAGGAGCTCCGCGCGAAAAGCTGGCAGCGATCATGGCCGACAACATGGAGTCCCTGGCCGGGGTTACCGCCCAGAGCATGGCGGATGAGGTGATCGCCAACGCCAAGGCATTTAGCCTGGACGATTCCGTGGGTGGGCTGACGCAGACTCCCTTGCTGGTGTTATCAGCCGATGACGGACTCGCGCCTGGAACGGATAAATTGGTGAAGGCCATTGAGGCTGCCGGCGGACAGAAGGTTACTGCGATCCATGCGGCCACGGATCACGGCTGGTCCGATCATCGAATTTTTCTTGAGAGCACGATTATCAATTGGCTAGCAGGGTTGAAATAGACGAACTTTCTGGACCGAACTAACTGGGGCGCACCTCGATGAAGAGTCCCTTGCCGTGAGCAAGCATTGTTCCTTCGGCACTCAGGATTTTGGCTTCGGCCCAGTGTTTGCGGCCTTCGTTGTGAGTGACGCGGCCTTCGAGCCGCAGCGGTTTGCCGGAGGGAACTGGACGCAGGTAGTCGACTTCCATGTGGCGGGTCATGGCCGTGAAACCGCGGGCGCGGACGGCTTTGCTCATGGCCTCGTCGATCAGAGTCGCAATGATGCCTCCGTGCAGGTAGCCGGGATGGCCTTCGAAGTTGTCCGTCACTTCGGTGAGGCAGACGACGGATTGGTCATCCGCGAGCAGGAACTCAAGGCGCAGGCCGGCGGGGTTGGCGTGGCCGCAACCGAAGCATCGGTTCTGTGCGGTGTGGGCCAGCGGGGTAAGGTTCTCAACAGCTTTTGGCATTCTTTCCTCGAGTTTATTCTTAACCGGCAAGCACTTCCGCGTAAGCTTGCCGGTCGATATTACCGCCGGTAAGTATAATGCCGATCTCTTTTCCGGCAAGCAGGTGTTTCTCCTTCATGGCCGCAGCAAACGCCGCGGCGCCTGCACCTTCGGCAAGGTTGTGGGTGTCTTCGTAAAGGGCGCGCATTCCATCGGCGATTTCAGCATCTGTGACTTCAATAATGCGGCTGACACTTCCCCAGATCGCCTCCATGGCGCTGGCGTTGGGCGTGCGGCATGCAAGTCCATCGGCGATGGCGGTGAGCGATGGAGACTCGACTAATCTGCGCTGCTTGAAACTAAGCGAGTAGGAAGGGGACTCGGAAGAGACAACGCCCACAATCTCTGTCTTGAGTCCCAGCGCATTACGCGCAGCGGATACTCCGCAAATAGACGAGCCGAGGCCGATCGGCACGTAGACTGTATCGAGGAGTGGCGCTGCCTCAAATAATTCGATAGCATACGTGGCCGTCCCCATTACCAGGCGCTCGTGAAACGAGTCGACCATGGCGTAGTCCCGTTCAACAGCAAGCCGGCGAGCAAACTCGAGCGACTCCTGGAAGTCCTGGCCTTCCTCGATAAGTTCGACGCCCTGGGCGAGCATGGCGCGATTCTTTTCTCTGCTGTTGCCATGGGGCACGACGATTACAGCGCGCAAACCTGCGAGCCGCGCAGCCATGCCAACGCCCTGGCCGTGATTGCCGCGCGTCGCCGCCACCACACCCTTCACTTCAGGCTGCGACTGCTTGAGCCAATCCATATATACCAGCGCCCCGCGCAGTTTGAACGCTCCCACCGGGGTATGGTTTTCATGCTTGATCCAGGCCTCGACGCCGAGGCGCTGATTGACCAGCGGCCATGAATATTGGGGCGTCGGCGGCATGTGGCGATAGACGACGGTTTGGGCTTCGCGAATCTCGGCTAAGGAGGGAAGCGGCATGAATCCAGCATACTTGACCCCTGCCGCCTGCTCCCCTCAGACTGATGGAGCGAACTAGAGCGGTTCCACAATTTAGTTGCCCTTTGTGGTTGAATGAAGGTGACTTTTTCTTTGGGAAAAAGCCGCTTGAGAGCAGTGGTTTCGGGGTACAGCAATTGTGGAACCGCTGTTCTGCGCCGGAATTCGCCGGCAGTGAATCTCTTATCTGAAACCTATGGAGGATTTTCCCCATGACATCGCCCATAACATTGATTGATCGCAGAACTGCCATGCTGCAGATGGGCGCTCTCGCCAGCGCCGTGCTTCTTACGGACAACTTGAGTGCGGAAAGAAACCAGAGCGGCGTGGTCGCTTCAGGCCCCCCGACACCGGCTACAGGGCCCTTCACCTTGCCGGCTTTGCCATATGCCTACGAGGCGCTGGAGCCGAGCTTCGATGCAGAAACCATGCATCTGCACCATGACAAGCACCACCAGGCATATGTGAATAATCTCAATGCGGCCGTGGCTGCGCATCCTGAACTGGCAGGGAAATCGTTGGACGACCTGGTCGTTAATTGGGCAAGCCTGTCCGAGGCAGCGCGAGCGGTTGTTCGCAATAACGGTGGAGGCCATGCCAATCACTCCTTCTGGTGGCCAACGCTGGGTAAAGGCGGCGCGGCGCCCACAGGCGAATTGGCCAAGGCGATCGATGCGAAGTTTGGCACGCAGGCAAGCTTTCAGGACAAGCTTACCGATGCGGCGATGCACGTGTTTGGGAGTGGATGGGCATGGCTGGTGAAACTACCTGACGGAACAGTGGCGATTGAGTCCACGCCGAATCAGGACAGCCCCTTCACTGCCGGACACAAGCCGGTTATCGGCGTCGATGTATGGGAGCACGCCTACTACCTGAAGTACCAGAACAAGCGAGCCGATTACGTGAAAGCCTTCTTCCAGGTGCTGAACTGGGACTACGTCAGCGGGCAGTTCGCCCAGAAGGCTTAACCGGACGGGATGGAATTTTCTTATTCTCGCTGGGTGGATAAGCTGGCAGCATTGTTCGTTGTGGCAGCTGGACTCGCGATGATTTTGGCCGGCTGCCACTCGGCGCGCGCGCTGACTTCGCAGGAAGCAGAAGGGAAGCACCTCTACCAGGTGCGTTGCGCCCACTGCCACGAGGACAACGATCTGGCGTTGAAGAAAGTTCCGCCGGACCTGCATGGCGTTTTCAAACACAACACTCTGCCCAGCGGCATCCCCGCGACGGATGCGGCGGTGCGGCAGAATGTCTTGACCGGCAGAGGGATGATGCCCGGTTTTGCAGGGCGGTTTGACGACGAGCAGATGGCGGCATTGCTGGCTTATCTGCATACCGGGTCACGGTGAGATAGCTACCGCTAAAGATCTGTTTAGAAACCTCGTCTGCGTGAAGGGTACGGGCTTCAGCCCGTACATCAGAGCCCACCAGCGACTGGGCTTTAGCCCCCGAGGGAAGGGCTTCTTGGAGTCCGTATTCCCTCGGCGGCTAAAGCCGAAGCTTATTGTGCTTTCATATGTACGGGATGAATCCCGTACCCTTCATTCTGGCTGGCAATTATGGGATTGAACGCGGCAGAGTGGAAAGCCTGGACAGCCGGGAACAAAGGATGATCCCCGCCGTCCAGAACCATCCCCGCCGTCCAGAACCATCCCCGCCGTCCAGAACCATCCCCGCCTTAAAAGCTTGAATCCGTCTACTCGTAGCGAATTGCTTTCATCGGATCGACCCCGGCGGCTCTCCGGGCCGGAATCGTGCAGGCGAAACCCGCCACCAGGATCAGCGTAAATGCGGATGCGGCCAGCAGCAGGGGATCGTGCGAACTGGCTTTGCTCTCCTCTGCCCAATGCGCCATCACGCGGCTCAATGCGAGGCTGAGAGCCAGACCCACCGCAATGCCAATGCCGACGCTCGAGGCGGTCGAGCGGAAAACGATGCGGAGCACATGGTTGCGGCTGGCTCCAAGGGCCATACGAATGCCGAACTCGTTGGTGCGCTGCACTACGGTGTAGGACACGACGCTGTAGAGTCCCACCGCGGCCAAGGCCAGAGCCAACGCGGCAAAAGCGCCGAACAGCCAGGCCACCAGGCGGCCGCGCGCCCAATCCGGCTCCTCGGATATCCAGTGCTCCAGGTCCTTCGGGTTGCCGTTGGTCTGCTGGTCGTGATCGACGGAGTTCACCTTGGCGCTGACGGCATGAAGCAGCGAGAGTGGCGGGACCTCCGTGCGAATCAGCAGCTGCGTATACATGCCCATTGCCGACGTGAAGGGGACGAAGGCCTCGGGTTTGATGGGGTTGGAAAGTCCGTCGTCGAGCTTGTCGCCAACGATTCCGACGATGAGAAACGGGCCTTGATCCGCACCCGGCGCTGTGAGCAGGTAAGGAGGCCGCTGTGTCACCTCGGGCATCTTGAGCGAACTGCCAATTGCGTCGCCATTGGGGAAGAACTTGCGGGCCAGCATCTGGTTGATCACCATCATCGGGGCCCCGCGGTGATTTTCATCCAGATTCCAGATTCGCCCTTGCTTCACCGGAATGCGAAGAGCTGGAAAATACTCCGGGCTCACCATGTTGAATTTCAGGGACTGGTCTTGCGAGGAGGGTTTGCCAACGATTTCGAATTTTGTATTGAACCCATTCGAGGGAGGCGTTGCGTTGCTGGAGATGGCCACCATGGTTACGCCGGGAACCTCGGCTGCCTTGGCTTTGAGCTGCTCAAAATAGGGAGCGCGCTCGGCCCAGGTCTTGTAAGTGCCATCGTGAATTGGAATCCCAACCGACATGATGTTATGCGGGTCGTATCCGAGCGGAGTATGCATGAGGCGCACGAACCCCTCGATGGCCGCACCGGCGCCGGCGAGCATCAGGAGCGTCAGCGCAATCTGCCCGGCAATCAGCGTATTGTGGAGCCGTCGTCCGCTCACACCCTTGGTAGTCTTGCGGGTGTTCGACTGCATCACCTGGCTCACTTCAGGGCGCGATAGCTGCAACGCCGGCCAAAGACCAAACAGGATTCCGGTACCCACGGCAACGACGATGCAGAAAACCAGCACCGGCACATTGATGTGAATGGCTGCTTCGTGCGGGAACGAGAAGGCGGGCAGGTTTGCCACGATTAAAGAAACAGTTTTGTAGGCCAGCACTAACCCAAGGGCCGCTCCGGTCAGCGAGAGAAGCAGCGACTCAGTGAGAAGCTGGCGAACGATGCGTTTGGGGCTGGCTCCAATGGCTGCGCGCACGGCAAACTCGTGGCTTCGGGCTGTGGCGCGCGCGAGTTGCAGAATGGAGACGTTGCCGCACCCGATGGCCAACAACAAGGCGACTGAGCCAAACAGCAGATAGAGCGTTCCACCCAGCTGCTTCACAAAGTCTTCGTTCAATCCCACAACGTGGAGCTTCAACTCGCCCAGCGGAAAGTGGTGGGGCGCTTCGTCTCTAAAATGTTGAATAAGCGGCTGAAGTGCCGCATTGGCCTGAGCGTGGGTCACGCCCGGCTTCAGGCGGAGACCCACGTAGTAGCCGCGAGCCTGGTCCTGGTTGATCTTCTCAGGGAGGTAGACGTCGCCGTCGCCCCAGGCAAATCGCGAAGATGCTACGCCAACAATTGTGTAGTTTTTGCGTACCATCTGAATGGTCTTGCCCAGCACGCCGGGATCGGAATTGAAGTGCCGTTGCCAGAACTTGTATCCCAGAACCACCACGGGCTGCGGGTCCTGCCCGTCGACCGCGTCGGAGGGCTGCAGGCCCCGTCCCAGGCGTGGCGGCACGCCAAGGAAATTGAATGCATTGGAGCTGAAGTAGACCGCCTGCACATCTTCGGGAAGATCGCTCCCCGTGATGGTCAGGCTCCAGTCGTCTTCGAGAAACGCGTCCTCAACCACCGGCGATTTGCGGATGATCTCAAACTGCGGCATGGTCAGCCCGAATCCGTTCAGATCGCCTTTCGGGTTAAGCAGGCGCATGTGGACCATTCGGTCCGGGTTGGCGTAGGGGTAGGGGTCCATAAGGATGGAATAAACCACGCTGAAGACCGCCGTGGTGGCGCCAATTCCTAGAGCGAGAGAGATGACGGCTGTCAGCGTAAACCCGGGCATCTTGATCAATTGCCGGAGACCGTAGCGGATGTCCTGAAACAGAGTCTTCATGGCGCCCCCCCTGGATGGATGGTGGTACGCAGTTGCGACTGCTTTCGTTCTGCAGGCGTACCTGAAGAAGAAAGTGCACGTTGACCGCCAAAGCGCTGGTCGCCAAGTTGTTGAAGTCAAATGTCCAATAGAAATGTTACGAGCTGTAACTGTCCGCTTTGCGCGAATCGTGTTCGATAACGGACACCGCGTCGCACTCGGTTTCACAAGGCTATTCGTCCGGTGCTTGTTCAGGGGGGCGCAGGTCCTTATAGCCGGGATGGATGCCCGGAATCAGGTCATGTTGAGCGGCCACGCGCTGCAGCAGCGCCATCAACTGGGCTCGTTCGGCTTCGTTCAGCCCTGCGCACATGATTTCATTGTGGGTCCGCGCCAATTGGCCGAGGGTACGCAACATCTCGTTTCCCGGATCGGTCAAGCGCAGCGAATAAAGGCGGCGATCATTCTCGTTGGGCTCGCGCACTACGAGTCCGGCCTTCTCCAGAGCATCGATGACGGCCACCAGGCGGCTGGCATGCATGTCGAGCGCACGGGCCAGGTTCTGCTGGCTGATGCCGGGGGATCGCCCCAAAAGGCGCAAGATCCCTGCGTCGGAAGGGGAAAGGTTCAGGGGAGCCAGCAACCTCGTGAATTCCTGCGCAGCGCGCGTCCCTAACTGCGACATAAGAAATGCAATGGATGAGCGGCTGCCAGCCCGATCTCTATTCGTCATGATTCAAGTGTTGCATAAAATAATCATTACTGCTATTAATGATTAACGTAACAAATTAACTATGGAGGTTCCTCATGACGGCAACGGTTTCGAATCCAGTTGAGCACCACCCCAGCCCGCATCCCGGCATTGTGGCTCTGGTCTTCATGGCTTTGTTCTGCGCGGGGCTTTACCCGGTAACCGCGTTTGGGGGAAAACCGTACTTTCCTGGCCCTTGGGAGACGGCTCAGACCATCTCACAATTCTTCCTTGTAAGGCCGGATGCGGCCCGGTTTTGCGCATTCATGCAGTTTGGCTCAGCCGTGCCGCTGGGAATCTTTACAGCAACAGTTGTGAGCCGGCTGCGTTTTCTAGGCGTTCGAGCTGCGGGAGTGTATATTGCGTTGTTCGGAGGCTTTGCTGCGGCGGCTTCTGTTGCGGGAAGTTCGATGACGATTTGGGCTGTGGCCCGCCCGGAAGTCGCCCAGGACGCCTCGGTGACGAATGCGCTCTACTTTTTCGGCTACGCGCTGGGCGGACCAGGGTACTCCGTGCCGCTTGGCATTCTGATGGCGGGAATCTCGGTTCCCGTGCTCTTTTACAGGCTCGTCCCTCGATGGCTTGCATGGATGGGATTGGGTTTGGCCGCCTGTGGGGTCCTGAGCTGGTTGAACCTGGAAATTCCCGCGCTACTGTTCCTGGTTCCGCTGACGCGGTTTCCCGGATTCCTCTGGCTGATTGCCGTGGGCTTTGCCTTGCCTTCAACCAAGGCCGTTTCGAAACGCGAGGCTGCATGATATCCGCCAAGCGCGAACGCGACTTGATTCGCGTGCTTCACCTGTTGCTGAGTGTGCCAATTGTCGGGTATCTTTATGGTCCGGTGGCGCTGATCCCCCAGGCGGCTTGGTTCACACGGTGGGTTGCGTTTCCCGCGGTTGTTCTGAGTGGTCTTTGGCTGTGGCTGAAGCCGCGCATTGTGAAAGGGCGGGCGAAAGCCGGGCAGCGAGGCAAAATAAGCGTGTTGCTGCGATAGTCAGAAAACCGGGTGCTAGATTGTCCATGCTGCGGTTTCAAAATCGATGTGAGTCAAATCACGCTATACTCAAAATTGATATGGCAACCGATAAAACCTTCTATCTTGAAACCTTCGGATGCCAGATGAACGCCCATGATTCGGAGAAAGTGATTGGCACACTCCAGCATGAGGGCTACCGGCAGGTCGAGTCGGAAGAGGACGCCGGGCTGATCCTCTACAACACCTGCTCCATCCGCGACAAAGCCGAGCAAAAGGTCTTTAACCGCCTGAACGATTATAAGAAGCTGCACAAGGCCGGCAAACGCTTCGGCGTGCTGGGGTGCGTGGCGCAGCAGGAGGGCGAAAAGATCTTTGACCGGGCGCCCTATGTGTCGCTGGTCTCGGGATCGGCCTCCTACCGCAAACTGCCCGAGATGCTCGCACGCCTGGAAGCCGGGGAGACGCGCGTCACCGGGCTTGACGACCGCCAGACCGAAGAGACCTTCGAGACGGAGTTTACGGCTCGCCAGAATCCCTATCGCGGCTACATCACCATCGTTGAGGGGTGCGACAAGTTCTGCGCCTACTGCGTGGTGCCGTATACCAGGGGCAAGGAGCGTAGCCGCGGGTCTGAATCAGTCCTAACGGAGGCGCGGAAGATTGCCGACCTGGGCTACACCGAGATCCAGTTGCTGGGCCAGAACGTAAACAGCTACCGCGATCCGGAAGGGAAGTTGAGCTTCGCCGAACTTCTGGTGGCCGTTGGTCAAGTGGCCGGAATTCGGCGGGTGCGCTTTACAACCAGCCACCCGAGAGACTTTACCCGCGACATAGTCGAGGCCATCGACGCCTACCCAACCCTCTGCGATCATGTCCACCTGCCGGTTCAATCCGGATCGGCCCGGGTGCTGAAGATGATGGCGCGCGAATACACCCCGGATTGGTATCTGGAGCGAATCTCCTGGATCAAGTCGGCCAAGCGTCCAATTTCGCTGTCAACGGACATCATTGTGGGCTTCCCGGGCGAGACTGCGGAAGATTTTATCCAGACCATGGACCTTCTGGCGGAGGTGGAATACGATTGCGTATTCGGTTTCAAATACTCGGGAAGGCCGAACACCCCGGCGTTGACGATGATCGACTCGATCCCGGATGTGGAAAAGTCGCAACGGCTTCAAGTATTGCTTGACCGGCAGCGAGAGATTCAGCGGGTCAATTATGCCAAGCATTTAGGGCAGACCATGGAAGTGATGGTTGAGGGCATGAATCCGGCCAGAGGCCAAGTAACTGGGCGAAGCAGCCAAAACAAGCCTGTAAACTTCTCTTGCGGGCAACCGATCGCTCCAGCCCCGGGTAACTACCTGCAGGTAAAAATTACCGCAACGCATCCGAACAGTCTGGTAGGGGAAAGCGTCTAAAGTAAGAAAGTACCGCGGAAGAAGGCAATCATGGATATCGAGGTGAGAATTCGCGGGCTGATGATGGATCCCTCCACCAACATGCCCATCATCGTCCTCAAGGATGTAGCTTCGGAAACAGTGATGCCTATCTGGGTCGGCTTCTTCGAGGTGAAAGCAATATCCGATGAGATTGAGAAGATTGCCTCTGCGCGCCCGATGACCCATGACCTGGCCAGAAACCTCATTCACCACTTGAATGCGAAGCTGGAGCGGGTGGTAATTAATGAACTTAAGAACGATACATTTCTGGCGGTGATGTTCCTGCGGCAAGGGGATGAGGACATCACAATCGATGCACGGCCGTCCGATGCCATCGCGTTGGCTCTGCGTGCCGATTGCCCGATCTATGTATCCGAGCAGGTTATGCAGTCCGCCAAGCTGAATACGACCGGTCCGCCTGAGGGACCCACCGCCGAGCAGTTGCGTGGTTGGCTGGAGGGTCTGAACGACGAGGATCTGGGCCGCTACAAGATGTGAATCGGTTTCCAACGTACGAATTCTATGAACTCATTCAGTCTGTCACGGCGCAATTTGCTGCTGCGCATTCTCCCGATCTACGCCTTGCACAGGCCTTTGTTCGCGCTTGCCGAAGCCACCCCCGAAGGGAGCTTTGCCGCAATTGAGCAGGGGATCGGCTGCCGCCTGGGCGTGGCTGCACTCGATACCGGCACCGGGCGCAGACTCGAGTACCGGGCCTCAGAGCTGTTTGCCATGTGCAGCACTTTCAAGTTCCTGCTGGCGGCCTGCATTTTGAAGGGCGTGGATGCTGGACAGGAAGACCTCAAACGGCCTATCCATTACACAGAAAAAGACTTACTTGAGTATGCTCCGATCACGCGGGCGCATTTAAAACAGGGGGCAATGACGGTTGGCGACCTTTGCGCCGCCGCTATTGCAGTGAGCGATAACACCGCGGCGAACCTGCTGCTGGTGCAAATTGGAGGGCCGGAGGGCTTGACGGCGTTTATCCGGTCGCTGGGCAATCAGTTGACACGACTTGACCGTAAAGAGCCGGATCTCAACGAAGCTAGGCCAGGCGATCCGCGCGACACCACCAGCCCAGCCGCCATGGTGGACTCAATGCAGAAACTGCTTGTGGGAGATGTTTTGACGGCTTCCAGCCGGAGCCTACTTGCGTCCTGGATGGAGCAATGCTCGACCGGAGGTAACAGACTGCGTGCCGGGATGCCACGAGACTGGCGTGCCGGCGACAAGACCGGTACCGGCGACAACGGAGCGATCGGAGATATCGGGATTTTCTGGCCGCCGAACAAGCCCCCCATTCTGATCGCCGCATATGTAATGGAAGGAATGGCCGCGAGGGAAGCGCGCGAGCAGGCAATTGCCGCTGTTGGACGAATCGCTTCGCAGCGTTTATAGATGACACCGATTAGCCGGCGCGACTATACAGAATATCCGTTATCGGACATGATGAGTAGGATTGGCGAGTTGGAAGGCTTCCGTACAAAAGGTCGCGCAATCATCAACGTATTGGATAGAGACCATCGCGCAATATAAACTCGCGCGATTTTGAGTGGCTCACAACGTGGATGCGCTCTGCGGTGACGGAGGTAATCTCACTTATTCAATACATGTAAATAACTAAAAAATAAACAGTTGTAGTTACCAAAGCCCGACTTTGCAGTGCCCTCATAATTCGCTTGACAATTTCTCAACTGCTAAGCAGAATCCTCAACATTGGCAGCAGAGTGCGACTCCCCTTTCCAAGCAGGAATTCAGATTAGTCGGGCTGAGTATCGGCTTGTCCCCAAAGACATTCAACGGGGCAGGCGCTGGATCCCCAATGTGTTGCCACCGGATTAATTGACCAATCCCTCCAAGATAGGCTCCGGGAGAAAGAGGATGAGAAGCTTCGCTCCTGCTCCCCAATTTCAATTCTGATTACTTTGGTGTGTGTCTATTCGTAATTCTTGTGTGGTACAAAGGTCGGCACAATTGATTCGGGCGCCAATTCTTAGGTTGAGCGCTTGGCGTTTCAAGGAACGGGTACCGGTTTTCAACGGTTGATTGCGCGGCCTTTCTTCCACTGACTGAGTGCCGCGCGGAGCAGGAGTTTTTTCTTCCCCGCGAACGCGTAACTGTTCAATCTTCAACGAATGCAAAGGAGTGAGCGATGGCTTCCTATCCTGTTTTGGGGACTGGACCAGTAACTTATCTGGACGCGAATCAGGCTCAACATTCGATTCCGCTGTCGGCAATTACGATATCCGGCGGAACGGCGTCAGCGACGCAGTGGCCGGGATGGGCTGCGAGCCCGGACCAGGCCCTGATCACCTCGCTGCTGAAGCAGTTGGTGAATCAGGGACTGCTGACCCCCGGCACGGTTCCCGCACAACCGGCGTTGACGATTACCGCTGCAATGACGGGCACAGTTGGAAACACGATCACGGTCACCTTCTCGAATCCGGATCTAACCGTGAGCCCCGCCACGATTGACGTTGTCGTGACCGAAACCCAGGTGAATTCGAATCTGACGCTGACCGGTTCAACCGGCTTGGCGGCGGTGCTGGGTACCACGCAGGTGACCGCAACGGGATTGGTTTACCTGGACGGCGGTATAGGAAATATGCCCGCGCCCTTGACGAGCACACCTTTCACGGCGACAACGCTGAAGATTATGGATGCCACTCTCCCCACCCCGCTGGTGTCATTCACCCTGGAGGCAGCGGTAACGGATGATACAGACCTTTCCGTTACGGTAACCAACGTGACAGCATCTACGTTTACCCTTACCGTCGTCCGGACCCTCACGCACAACAACGTGACGCTGAGCACGCTGACGGGGGCCAACCCGTTTTCAGAGCTGGTGAGTTTCTCTGCGCCGCCGAATGGGTTGACCGCACAGCTTCCCGGCCCAGGATCAGTGACCCTGGTGGGTGGCACCGCGGCAACTTCCCTACCGGCCGTCGCGGCAGCCGGGATCGCTCAGACTTCCTGACGCTCAATCCCGGCAGCGGCCCCATCCCGGAAGCAGCTAAAGGACGGGCCCAATGCCGCCAGCATGCATAGAGTTTCCGCAGGAACCTCGGGTGGGGATGCGGTTTTTGCCCACCCCCACCCCATCGAGGCGAATTTCAAAACATCTCTCCGTGAGGTATTCGAATGTCTATCACACCCACTTACCCCGGAATTTATATCGAGGAGCTTCCGCTCAACACGCAGACGATCACTCCGGCGCCGACGTCGATCACCGCCTTTGTGGGGTATACCCATCCGTGGAAGACGGCGGCGTGGAAGACAGCAGTGCAGCTATTCAGCTTCTCTGACTACGAGACCTACTTCGGCGGCTTGTATTCGACCGGATACTTTGCCAACGATGTGGCGCAGGCCGTGTACCAGTTCTTTCAGAATGGCGGCAACAATGCATATGTCGTCGGGCTGCAGCCATCGGCGTATGACATCGGCGACAACAACCTGGGGCAGTTCGGCAACGGAACCACCGGGATGCTGAATTTTCAGGCGAGCATCACCCCCGACGCAGCGGTCGCGGGAACCGGTCTGGCGTTCCAGGCTTTGGAGCCCACCGACATTGTGCAGATGACGCTGACCATGACCAACCTGCGCTCGTCTCAGGGCAATGGCGTGTATGACACCTACGACCTGGTCATAACCTACGGAACCAAGATCGAGGTGTACCGGAGCGTACTGCTGACCAATGCTCCCGGAACCCCGAAAAGCATCGACCGATTGATCAATGGGATATCGACCCTGGTGACGGTCGGCCCGATGTCGGGCAACACGACAAGCTATGGTACGAGCTTTCCGGTCCCCGCGGGAAAGAAGCAGCCGGCGGCAATTGCTCCGGTGGTATTTCCGATCGCGGTGACGGTGGCGGCCGGCAAGACCATCAACACCACGTTTCAGGCGTCGGATTTCATCGCGATGTTGCAGGCCAACACGTCACTGGACAACCTGGAAATATTCAATCTGCTCCTGATTCCCGGCGTGTCGGACAATACCGTCGTAAGTGCGGCGCTGGAGTTTGCGGAGCGCAAGCGCGCCTTTGCGATTCTCGATCCGCCCGTGCAGGCGCAGGCCTCGGCCATCTCCGGAGCGACGCTGGCGGAGATTGACAACATAACCGCGACCATGCCGGTGAGCCAGAATGGGGCCATCTACTTCCCTTACCTGATGACCACCGACCTGATCACTAATTTGCCCATGGCTGTAGCGCCCAGCGGATACGTGGCGGGCATCTGCGCGGCGACGGATTCCTCGCGCGGCGTCTGGAAAGCTCCGGCTGGCCTCGCAACGAGTTTGCTCGGCACATCGGGGCCGGTGGCGAACGGCGTCATGAACGACATGCAGCAGGGCGTGTTGAACCAGAACGCGGTGAACTGCCTGAGGACATTTGTTGGCGCAGGCACGGTAGTGTTTGGATCGCGCACACTGGTGGGCGGCCAGAATTCCGCCTATCCGCAGTCGAAGTACGTCCCGGTGCGCCGGATGACGCTGTTTATTGAACAAACGCTGATATCGAATTTGAAGTGGGCTGTTTTTGAGCCGAATGACCAGCCTCTTTGGCTGGCGATCACCAGTTCGATTGAAGCCTTTCTGCTTTCACTGTTCAATCAAGGCGGCCTGCAAGGCTCCACGCCCAGCCAGGCGTTTCAGGTAAAGTGCGACTCCACCACGACCAGCGCGGCAGACCAGATGAACGGCATTGTGAACATTGTGGTAGCGGTGGCGCTGCTGAAGCCTGCGGAATTTGTGATCATCCAGATCGCGCAGATTGCCGGACAGACGGCTTAACGGGAAAAGGAAGGTCGCCGGCCGCACCCGGAGCACTGGCGTCAGCGAGCGGTGAAAAGGAGATTTATGGGCAAGCCATTTACGGTCAATGTGAATCGATTCGATCCGTACAAAAGCTATCGGTTTCTGGTGTATTTCGGCACCTCAACCTCGCCGGTCGCTGCCGTTAGCAAGGTAGGCTCGCTGAAGCGCTCGTCGGAAGCAATCGACTACAAGTCGGGTGGCGACCCGATCATCCGCAAGGGGCTGGGCCGCACGAAATATGAAGCCATCACGCTGGAGCGGGGCCTGACCCAGGACCTTGATTTTGCCACCTGGGCCAATGCGGCACAGGTACTGGACAAGGGATCGCCGAGCCAGTCATTGGCCAATTTGCGCAAGGAAGTGCGCATCGATCTGCTCAACGAAGAGGGCCAGCCGGTGTGGCGGTTTTATGTGCACAGGGCGTGGGTCTCCGAGTACCAGGCGCTACCGGACCTCGATGCGGGGGCCAACGCCATTGCGATTGAGCACATCAAGCTGGAAAACGAAGGATGGGAGCAGGACACGACGCTCACTGAACCGTTGGAGTTGTAAGTATGCGGCTGCCGGTGAGCAGACTCAACGTACGGTTTCGATCGCCGGACGGCAATGACGATCTTGCGCTGCTGGAGCATCGAGGCAGCGCGACAGAACAGGCACTTGCCGCAATTGCACGATTGGGCCAGATCGAAGGTGGCCCCGCGGAAGGCTGGACTGCAATGACAATCACCGATTTTGAAATGGCATTGCTTGAGCTGCGGAGATTTCTCCTGGGTGACTTGTTGTCGTGCCATTTCAAGTGCTCCGCGCCGGGGTGCGGCGAGCGCATGGAAATCGAGTTTTCCGTACGCGAGTTTTTGTCTGGCGTTGAGGAGGAGATCGCCGCGGAACTGCCGCCGACCGTGACGCCGGTGGCCGAGCGCCAAGGCTGGTACCGGTTGCATGGAAATGACGGAGAGAAATACGCCGAGTTTCGGTTGGTCACGGTAGGTGATCGACTGCAGATTGAGAGCGAGCGCGATGGAATGCGCGCGCTCAGAGAGAAATGCGTGGAGTCGTTGCGCGACGGCAAGCGTGTCGCGGCTAGCGTGGAGCGCGCATTTGAATCGATGGCGCCGCTGGTTTCACGGGCAATTGCGGGAACCTGCGCGGCCTGCAAGACACCAGTTCACTTGCAACTGCATGTGCCGCAACTGGTCCTGGAGGAGTTGAGGGCGGGCGCAGCAGGTGTGCATCGCGAAGTACATCGGATTGCCGAAGCCTACCACTGGAGTGAAGCGACCATTCTGGCCATGCCGCGAGCCCGGCGGCAAGCCTATGCGGAGCTGATTGAAGAGGTAGCGATATGAGCAGGCGCGCGACAACTCGGAGTGCCGGGCAGGGCGCGGCGGCCAAGTCGAGTCTGATGCGCGGCGGCTGGGCGAACGGCTATCTGGCCCGAGTCGCGGAGCCGGTGCAACGCGGCGAGCAGGTGCTTGCGCCCAGACCGAGGATGCGGGGATGGCCGGGTGAATCTGCAGTTCCGCGGGAAGAAGTGGCCGTGAGCGACCCGTACCCGATTCCGCTGCGCCAGGCCTCGATCAAGCCGCACGAAAGCAATGAGCGGGCTCCTGTGAATCAGAGCTCGATTGTTGATGCCGAGCCTGAACTGCCCGCGCAATCGGCTTCTCACGCGACGAGGAAGAGTGAAGAACAGCCGATTCAAATCGCGAAGGCCGCGGCCTTTTGGGAAGAGCGTCCCGACCCTGCTCGCCGACCGAATTCTGAAGCTCTCGAGCCAGTCTTGCGCACTGCCGAGCCAACCGCCGCCGGAGCGCGATTGGAAATAGCAGGCCTTGAAGGTGGTGAAGGGGCAAAGCTGATTCCGGACATGATCGCGAGACCTGTCCCTGCTGCGCGCCAGATCGAAGTTGTGCTGCCGGAATCACTGGAACCGGAATCAATTGAGACCAGGCGAACGGAGAAATTCCTCCGGGAAAGAAAATCTGAAAAGTCGGAGCGCCATTGGAGCGAGGAAGAGATTGAGAAGACGGCGGTCAATCGCCGGCCGGCAAGCAGCGAATCGGTTTTGAAGTCGATGGTGGTGGAGCGGGTCGCTGATACGAAAGCCGCAATAGGCGCACAACAAAGAGAGGCAAAGCAAAACAGCAGTGCTGGGCACGAGCATGGTGGGCGTGAAGCACCGCCCAGCGCAGGCACACGGGTAACAATTGGAGCGATTGAAGTGCGGACGGTGGTGAGGCAGGCGGCTACGCAACTGGCGTCCATCACGCAAGCGCAAACGCCGGTCCCCGCAACGGGCCGCAACCCGGGATCGCCCACTGGGTCGTTGGCGCGCGGCCTGGGCTGGCGCTTCGGGTTGGTGCAAGGGTAATGGCTACGCGGGGATGGAGTGTCGGCGATCTATCGCTCATCACGGAGTTTCTCCTCAATGAGCTGAACAACGTCGCTATTCCCAATTCTCCGGTCTTTAAGGGCGGCGGTTTTAGCGGTTCGGCGAGCGGCTCAGCACCGGATATTACCCGGAAAGACGGAAAAAATATCCTGACCCTGTATTTGCTTCATGTGAGCCGCGATCCATATTGGAGGAATACTCCCACCGCGACACAGGGTGCGCAACTGGTAACGGCACAGCCGCTCAGCCTCAATCTCTCTTACTTGTTGACCAGCTACGCGGGCCAGAGCTGGATGGTGGAGCAGCAATTGATGAGCATTGCCCTCGCCTACTTTCACGCCAATCCGATTTACAAAACGTCTTCGGCTGAGTTCACCATCACGGTTGAGGCAGATTCGATTGAAGAGATGAGCCGGCTTTGGCAGGCGATCGCAGAACCAATCCGGCTATCGGCGATGTTTCGCGTAGCGGTTGTGTTCTTGACTCCTGAACCGCTTACTCCGGTGCAAGCCGATTCGCGCACACCCGTCGAGGTGAATCTGAGCGTAGCGCCGGATCTGAATACGCCCGCGCCGCCGCTCGCGCCGCCTGTTGAGCCGGTATTGCTTGGGCTGGCGGCACAGACTGCCTGGATTGTTCCTCCGCCGGCTTCAGCGGAGTCGGGGTTTGGAGGAGCGCAGCTTGTGGATGCCGTTGCACAGACCGTCGCGGCGCCCGGACCGCCGGTGCCGGTAACCAGCGTAGTTGTCCCAGGCGGAAGCATCTGGGTTCGCGGCACGGGACTCAACGTGGCCAACGCGAGCGCGATATTCGTGAGCGGACCAATCGTACTCGGCGTTCCGGGCACCGGCTCGGAATACGTTGCGACCTCGTGGATCAGCGGACTGGGAACGGACTCGGCATCGGGGCTGTCAACTGCGGCAAACGATCTTCACCTGGTTGTGCCCGAATGCGCACCGCTGCCGGCGCCAAACGGAGCGCTCACCAATGGAGTGCCGCCCGGCATTTACAGCCTGACCGTGGGCAATCCGGGAAGTATTTATCGAAGCAATCCGTTGATCGTTTCGATCGGGCCGGTGGTCACAGGGGTTGGCAATGGGCTGCCGGTGCTTCCCGCGGATGGGACAGGCACATACACGATTACCGTGGACGGGCTAGTGGAGGGTTCGACAGTTGTGATGCTCGATCCGGTCGCACTTACGATTGGCGCGGCCGTGGGCGCGGGAGCTGCCGTGGTCACCTTGACGCCGAACCTGAGTCCTCCGCAGCCGCCACCACCGCAACCGCCTGTGCTTCCCCAGCCGATGCTGGGAACCATCGCCTGGATGCTGCCTTCCCCATTGCCGCCGGAACTGGCTGCGGGAAGTTATGTGCGCGTGCGCGTGCTGGTCAATAACGTAGAAGCTCCTCCGAACTGGTGGGTGCTGATTCCATGACGGCTGCTGAAATGGCACAACTCGAAGAGGCACTGAATGCTCCGGATCGGCAGGGCGATACCTTTGCGAGTATCGCGCAGAAACCCGGGCGCGCCGCAGTGACAACAACGGCGAATGCGATTTTGGAAGTGGTAAGGAGCCGGGCGCGATTGCGCGCCGCGTGGATGGAACAGCTATGGCGCGAGGGAGCGACCAGCCCGGAGCAAGGGCTGGCAATTTCACCAGGCGAAGTGAGGCGGATACTGACCCACCCCGAGCATGAGCTGATGCAGTACGCAAGCTTCCTTGCCGCAGAAGAGTCCGCTGAGCTGGCCACTCGAGTACGTGAAGCCGACGAGGCGCTGTGGCACAACGAATTTTTTGAGAGGTTGATTGAGCATTTTGGATTGGACCAGCCGGAGCAGGACCTGCTGTCTCTGCTGATTGCCGTAGAGCTGAATCCCAAGCTGGATCGAGCATTGGCTTACCTGGCAGATGACACCCGGGCAACGCGGCCGACCGCCTGGATGGCCGCGGAATTATTTGGCGGAAACGGCGCGCGCGGGCCAATTCCCTGCTCGATGAAGAGATTGCGGCAATGGCGTCTGGCACTGCCTGCGGAAGGAGAGCAGGCGTGGAAGGTGATGTCGCCGTGGAATCTGGATGAGGCGGTCCTGGCATCTGTCGTGGCTGAGCAATGGGTTGAGCCATCGCTTGAAGGCAAGGTTCGCTTGGTTCACGCCGAGGAGACAAAGAGTCTGCCGCGCCTGTATCCCGATTTGCTGGCGCAGATGATTGCCGGCGTTGGACCTCGCCGGGCGCAACTGGAATCGAATACAACCAAGACCTGCTCGGACGTAATTGATGTGGCGCTGGCCGGCCCCGATGGCGCGGGACGCGAAACCCTGGCGGCCCAGTTTGCGGCAGCGCTCGGCGCACCATTGATGGTCGTGCATACAGCCAAGCTGATCGCGGGCACCGGAAATGCGCGCGATGCGCTGGTACGCGATGAGATGATCCGCGCGGTCCGCCTGGCGCAGGCGTGCGGGGCGCTGCTCTACTGGCGCGATGCCGATTCGATTAACGCGGCGGATTGGGAAGAAGTTCGCGAGTTGGCTCGCTTCAGTCTGCGCAGCGCAAGACACGCGGCCAATGGTGCGCAGCAGGAGAGCACTGCGACTCATCCATACGTGTTGCCGCCGCTGGACAAGGCACAGCGCGCCGCGGTTTGGGCATACTACTCGAGCCAACCCGTATCGCAGCTGGTCACCATGCAGCGCCTGACGCCGAAAGAAATCAAGCTGGCGGCGATGGCCGGAACCGAAGTGGCGGCTCGGGATGCGTTGCGCAAAGCGGTGCCCACCCAGGGCGAATTGCTGCACGCGCTGGCTTGCCCCTACGGATGGGACGACCTCGTATTGCCCGTCGAAGTGAAGAAGACGCTCGAGTGTTTCGAATCGCAAGTGCGGTTGCGCTGGGACGTGTATGAAGACTGGGGATTCTCCAGGCTCACCCATTTGGGTATGGGCATTTCAGCCTTGTTCAGCGGACCAAGCGGAACAGGAAAGACGATGGCGGCCCAGGTGCTGGCCCGCTCACTGGGCATGGAGTTGTATCGAGTGGATCTGGCCGGTGTGGTGAACAAATACATCGGCGAAACGGAAAAAAGGCTGCGCGATGTGTTTGACGCCTGCGAGCGATCCGGCGCGCTCCTGTTTTTCGATGAAGCGGATGCCTTGTTTGGAAGCCGCATGCAGGTCAAGGACTCGCACGATCGCTTTGCCAACATCGAAATTGATTATCTGCTGCAGCGCATCGAGCAGTTCGATGGCATTGCGATTCTGGCTACAAATCGCAAGAGCGATCTGGATGACGCATTCCTGCGGCGCCTGCGATTTGTGGTGGATTTCCTGCCGCCGTCAAAGGCGGACCGGCTGCTGCTGTGGCAGAAAGCGCTGCCGGAACGAGCGCCGGATGGAGAGATCATTCGCGGACCCATTGATTTTGCGCTATTGGCCAACGAGTTGGACGTGAATGGCGCGCAAGTAAAGTCGATTGCCCTGGGAGCGGCATTTCTGGCCAGGCAGCAGGGCGCGCGGATCGGGATGCCGCATATCGAGCAGTCGGCGCAGCGCGAGTTCGTCAAGCAAGGACTGAGATTGAAATTGCCGATCGGCAGCGACCTGTTGTGAAGGGTTCAGGCTGTGAAGTGTTCAGGGGGAATTGTACCGATGGACGAGATTCTGATCGATCGATTGGTGTTTGAAGTGCCGGGAATTGGCCCCGATGTGGCGCGGCAGGTGGCCGAGAAAGTGGGCGCCGGTCTGGCGGCGGGCACCAACCTTTCCGGCGGCGCGGCCATCGACCGGCTGGCAATTGAGTGGGATGAGCAGAGAGATGGACGCGATCCGGCCAAGTTGGCAGAGGCGATTTTGCAAGCCGTGATGCGGCAAATTGGGTAAGAGAAATTCAGAAAGGCTGATCTGGCGATGGCGGGACAGTATTTGCGGGGCGCATTGATCGAGTTCATGGAGAGCTTCCCGATCCCTGTGCCCAACGTGATCTTGTTTCAATACAACCCGGAGACGATGACGCACACCTGGACCCCGGCCAAGACCGGCGGCGTGAGCGCACCCGGACAAAGTCCCAGCAATCCGCTGGCGATTACGGGCGATCCGGAAGAGGCATTCTCTTTCACGCTGATGATGGATTCAAACGACACCATTGCCGACGGCAGCGCCGTAACGGCAGGCCTCGCGGAGATAAGCGGCATCTATCCGCGACTTGCGGCGCTTGAGATGCTGCTGTTCCCCACCGCTCCACCGGGAGGCGGCCTGATTGGTTCGGTCACCTCCGCGCTCGGATTGACGAGCCCGCCCGCAGCCACGGGAGTTCCGCAGGCAACCCTGCCCACCGTGTTTTTTGTATGGGGCCCAGGACGCATCGCCGCGGTGCGCGTGACCACGCTGACCATCACGGAAAAAATCTACGATGGCACGCTACTCAATCCCATCCATGCTGAAGCGCAGGTTGGGTTGAAGGTGCTGACCGCACAGGAACTGCAATGCCTTGACGGCATTCTTGGCACCATTGCGCAAGGAGCTGCGACCTATTCTTCGGGGCTGCGCGAAGCGCTGGCAATCGCCAATCTGGCCAATGCCGTGGAGTCGATTGTGGGAATGTTGCCGGTGTAATCACGGTTTGCAAAAGGAGGCAGACGACGCATGTTCGCACAGGATAGCCGCTATGTAAATCTCGCTCAGTACACGGTGACCATGCCCAATGGGCAGATTGTTACCGCTACGCGCGTCGCCGTGCCGCCACAGGTGGGCCTGGCTCTGGCCGGTTTCCATCCTCGGGTCACAGGCGACCGGCTTGACCTGCTTGCGGCGCGCTATCTGAGCGACCCAACGCTGTTCTGGAAGCTCTGTGACGCGAACAACACCCCGGCGCCGGCAGCGTTGGTGGCGCGGCCCTTGATCGGCATACCTCTGGGAGGACAGTAATGCCGAGTGTTTTCACCATCCTGATTGCCGGCCAGGCGGCAACCGACCTGGCCACAGTCATGTCGGAGTTGGAGATCGAGGAGAACGTGGATATGCCTGGCGCATTTGAGCTGAGCCTGCCGCTGAATGTGACTTCGTCGAGCGACTATGACCTGACGAACGATTCACGTCTGGCTCCGCTGTCCAATATTGCCATTACGGCGCAGGCCAGCGATGGAGTGCGGCATTGCCTGATGGATGGCTATGTGCTGGCGCACAACATCCATCTCGACACGGGCACCTCTTCGAGCAAGATCAAGGTTTGGGGACAGGATGCCTCATGGCTGATGAACACCACCGAGAACGTGAAAGAGTGGTCGGATGTAACGGATGGGTCGGTTGCCAACACCATCTTTGGGAACTACGGATTTACGCCGGATGAAAACAATCTCACCAGCGACTCGCCATCGCATACCGAGGACGGCCACACGCTGATGCAGCGAGGAACGGATGCGCAATTCCTGCGCATGCTGGCCAGGCGGAATGGAAAGCTGTTTCGCGTCTACTGCACGGATACGCCGGGAGACCGGACGGGAACATTTGCACTGCCGGATGTAGATGGCGACCCGGTGGTTACGCTGACTCTGAACGATTCAACGGCGGCCAATGTGAATGCGCTGGATATCAGTTGGGATGTGATGCGGCCATCGGCGAATATCGCCATGCAGACGCTGTTTACCAGCAAGGATCAGGACGGCGCGGGCGGCTCGACCAGCGACTCGGGCCTGATTGCGCTTGAGGCGCAGAGCCTGTCGGATTTTGCCGGAACCGCGGTGACTTCTCTTCTGACTGCAACCGTTGACGACGGGCAGGAACTCACCGAGAGATCGCAATCCGTGCTGATCGAGGCGGGGTGGTTTGTGAAGTGTACAGGCAATGCGGATGTGGACCGGGTTGGATCCATTCTGCGCGCTGGAACCGTGACTCAACTGAATGCGGCTGGATCGCTGCATTCTGGTAAATACTTCGTGTGGAGCGTGCGGCACAAAATTACCGCGGAGAAGCACACCATGGACTTCGTGCTGATGCGCAATGCGGTGGGCGCCCCGGCAAGCGGCGGCGGATTGCTGGGAGGGTTGGGACTATGAGCGGCAATCATGACGCACTTCTGCACGAATTGATGGATCGAGTACGAAACCGCTTCTACGGCAAGTATCGAGGCACGGTGGTGGATGTGGATGCGACAACGATGAGAGTGAAAGCCTCAGTGCCGGCTGTGTTGCCCCAGGGAACCACAGGTTGGGCCATGCCGTGCGTCCCCTACGCAGGTCCGCAGGTGGGCTTCCTCATGCTGCCAGAGGTAGGCAGTGGCGTGTGGATTGAGTTTGAACAGGGCGAGGTCTCGTATCCCATCTGGACGGGCTGCTACTGGTCGGCAGGCGATGTGCCATCGACGGCGAGCGCCACGCAAAAGTCCATTCTGACCGCTGCCGGGTCGTTGGTAATGGATAACGACGCGCAGAGCGTGACACTGAGCGATGCACAGCAAAACACCGTCGTGCTCGATGCGAGCGGGATTACCAGCACATCCGGCGCAGGCTCGGTGGCCATCGGCGCCAGCGGCGTGAACATCAACCAGGGCGCCATGGAGGTGCTGTGATGCCGAATCTGCTCACTGCGGCAAGCGTGATGATGTGCCCGCACGGAGGCACGGCGACGGCGGTGCCGGGCCAAACGAAGGCCACCGTGGATGCGCCGATCCTGCGCATGTCGGACACCATCCTGATCGCCGGCTGTCCGTTCATCATCGCGCTGGCGCCATCGCCCTGCGTCACCGTGCAGTGGGTGCTGGGCGCGCAGCGCGTGCAGGCGGGTGGAGACTTTGTATTGCATGAAGGCAGCGTAGGCCTGTGCCTGGCCGCCACGCAGGCACCGCAGGGTGCGGTGATCATCGCGAGCACGCAACCGAGAGCCGCCGGGATTTGATGAATCGTCGTCGAGAAAGGCAAGGAGCATGACGCGCAAAGATTTTCAATATCCGTTCGCAATCGATGCAGCATCGGGGCAGGCGGCAACGACCGACTATGCGAGCCACGTGGAGCAGATGATTCAGCAGGTGCTGCTGACCGATCCTGGCGAGCGTGTATGCCTGCCGACGTTTGGCGCAGGGTTGCGAAGGCTGCTGTTCGCGCCCATGAATTCGTCGCTTACGGCGACCACGACACTGATCGTGCAGCAGTCGCTGAACCAGTGGTTGAGCAACCAGATCACGGTGCAGAAGGTCACGGTAACCACCGCCAACAGCACGCCCAATCCAACCGCACCGGGACAGCCGCCGCCAGGTCCGCCGTTGCCCGATGGCGCCATTCAAGTTGTGGTGACTTATGTGCTGACTGAGACGCAACAGATGGCCACCACACAAGTACAGATCGTTTGAGCCCAGCGAACTACCACGCACGAAGCGATGAGTTGAGAACGGGTTGAAGCAGAGGATTTGAGATGAGCACACCGGGATTTCCAACACGCAACCGCCTCGGGCTGGTGACGGAATCGAAGACGGTGAATGGCGTGGACTTCATTGAGTTGAAGTCAGTCAACGCAACCACGCTCAACTTGCATTTTCTCAATGCGGTACCGCTCAAAGGAAAAGGAATTACCGCGGCGATTTCAGGCGGTGACCGGATTCAGGGAATCACGCTGCAAGCCATCGATGACACTCATGATTGGGGTGTCGATGCGGATGGCCGGCCGGTGCTCGCGTTGTTTGCCAGTGAGGCGGGAGATTTTTCCGAATACACAATCACGCTAACCGGCGGACCGCTTGACATTAACTACTCCAGCGCGAATTTTTCATTCAAGGCTCTTTGCCCGTCCGATTTCGATTGCCAGGCAACCCCCGATTGCTGCGGACCTCAAGTCCCTCCCCTGCCGGTAATCGATTATCTGGCCAAGGATTTTCAAAGCTTCAAGACGGCGCTGATGGAGTTTTCCGCGGCTCGTTATCCGACCTGGGTGGAACAGTCGGAGGCCGACTTTGGCGTCATGTTCATGGAAGCCCTGTGCGCGTTGGCCGATGACCTGAGCTATCGGCAGGATCGTGTGGCGGCGGAGTCGAACCTGCTCACCGCGACGCAGCGGCGATCTTTTGTGAGTATGGCGCGCCTGGTGGACTATGAGCCGCAGCCGAGTACCTCCGCCACCACCCAAGTGCTTTGCAGCGTTCCGTCGTCCGTAACGTCCATTCCTGCCGGCGTTCTGGTAAGCGCGACAGGACCGGATGGAACCACGGTTCCGTTCGAGATCGGTAGCGGACTGGCAGACACGAACAATTACGCGGTATCGAGCGTGTGGAATGACGGAACGATTCAGCCCTACTGGTTGGATGACAGCCAACGCTGCCTGGAGTGCGGCTCGACCGGAATGTGGCTGCTGAATTGGGGCTTTGATTTCACCGTCACCTCGAAGGATGGCGGCCTGGGCACGGCACTGGTGATTGAGACCCATCTGCCCGGCGAAAGCATTCGCGAAGTGGTGCATGTCACCTCATGGAAGCAGGCCAAGGACGAGATCTTCAAGACCGGCGGTCAAGACACCAAGATCACATACATTACCTGGAGCGCAGCCGAAGCCCTGACGCGCGACCACGATCTGACGGCGACTTCGCTGAGCGGAAATCTGCTGCCGGCGACGCAGGGGCAGCGCTTCAGCGAATCGTTTGCAGTGGGCACGCGGCCGGCGGGCACCACGATGCCGCTGGCGGTAATTCGCATGGGACCCAATGGGACTGCGGCTGCGCCCAACTGGATTGTGCGTTATCCGTTGTCGCGCTCCCAGGTTTCTCCTGCGGCGATTGTGCCACAGCCCAGGCTCACCTGGCTTCCGCCGGCCATGGCATCCGATGATGGCGGCTCCATCGATCCGGATATTGCAAAGCCTGCGCCGGAGATCGCCGTCTTGCGCACATCCCCTGATCCAATGGCGTTTCAATTTACCACCAGCCTGCTGGACGCGACGGCAACCGAGTTCGCTTATACCGTGGACCCGGCGGCCTGGCGGATCGTGGGCTACGACGCCGACGGCACACCGTTGAATTGGGAATACGACGGCGATGGCGGCGACACCATCCGCTTTGGCGACGGCACGTTCGGCATGCAGCCGGCCGAGGGCGATGTGTACAACGTGCGATACCGCATCGGGCTGGGTGCGGCCGGCAATGTAGCCGCCGGCGCGATCCAGGCAGTTGCGCCCGCTTCAACAGGATTTCTTGCCGCGGTGCGCAATCCATTCGCCGTGTCCAACGGGCAGGATGAAGAGACCGAACAGCATATTGCCAGAATGGCGCCGCAGGCATTCCGAGCCGTGCAGTATCGCGCGGTGCTGGCGGCGGATTATCAGGCCGCGGCGGAGACTCTGCCCTGGGTGCTGCAGGCGGGCGCCTCGTTTCGGTGGACGGGAAGTTGGCTGACGGTGTTTACAACCGCCGATCCGAAAGGAAACGCCTCCGCGACTCTCACCGAACAGGTAGGACTGATCGATCTGCTGAATCGGCGTCGTCTGGCCGGATATGAGTCGTATGCGCCGCCGCCGGTCTATGTGTCGATCGACCTCCAGATCACTGTCTGTGTGCTGCCCGAGTTTTTGAACAGCGATGTGGAGGCGCGCGTACTCTCACGGCTGGCGGATACCGAGCAGGCCAATGGCCAGCCAGGCTTCTTCTACGCGGACGCGTTTACCTTCGGTACACCTCTTTATCGGAGCCAGCTTGAAGCGGCGATCCAGGGCGTGGCCGGGGTGAACGGCGTCCTGGATATTGCATACCGCCAGCGCGGCGGCAGCAACACCTTTGGCGAGCTTCCCGATGTGCTGTCCCTGGGCGCTTATCAGATATTGCGCGTGGAAAACAATCCAGACTATCCGGAGCGCGGAACGATTCTTGTCATCACGGATGGGGGGCGATGACCATGGCCGATGCGCCAATTTGCCTGTGCGACCAGCAAGACTCGACCCCGATCGCCAATCCGCCGGGGCAATCGCAGATTGCTTATCGCGCCGGAGACTTCAACAGTTTCCGCACCGCGTTGCTGACTCCGCTGCTGACGCCGGAGGGGGAGCCGCTGGAGCAGGCGCTGACCGCGTGGCAGGCGGGGCTGGGTACCGACCCATCGGTGGCTGACCTGGCCGTGATGATGGTCGAATGGTGGGCGTATCTGGGCGACATTCTCACCTTCTATAACGAGCGGATCGCCAATGAAGATTATTTGCGCACGGCGATTCAGCCGGATACTCCGGCGGCGCTGATTCAGCTGCTTGGCTACCGGCCGCGGCCGGCGATTGGCAACACCGGAACCCTTGCGGCGCTGGTGACGCCCAGCATCCTTCCCGGCCAAACTGCGACTCTGCCGCTGGGGCTGCAGTTCCAGAGCAAGCCGGGGCCGGGGCAGTCCCCGCAGACTTATGAGCTGAGCGGCCCCACGGTGATTGGATTGCCGGATGTTGTACCGGCCACCACGGCGCCATTCCTGATTGCAACAGCGGGGGGGCAGTTGGTTATGCAAGGCAGCATCACCACGGTAGCCTCCGGCGCTGTTCTCCTTCTCGACGAACGCGACGATACGTCCCCTCCGGCGATGATCGTTCTGACATCTGGACCGCAGCCGCAGACCGCCGCGAATGGCGTGAAACAGACCGTGTTGAATTTCTCCGGCGCGGCGCCCAATGACATCGGCGCAGAGACGGGCCGGCTGCGCAGGCCGACGCAGAGCGCGGCGCTTTGGACCGTGAATCCCGGCGCCATCTCCGCGGACGAGTTGACGGTTTATATGGCAAGCCTGACGCGGCAGATCAATGCAGGTGACTGGATCGTATTTGCCGGAGCGGGTGGCCAGAATGACCTGGTGCAAGTCAGCGCCGTCACGGATGTGCTGGGCGATGCGCAGCCTCAATCGAGCGGTGGAGGCCCGGTGGGAGTTGGCGCCGCCAAAACCGCTATTCCCGTGCTGCATACGCAATTGACGCTGGCCAGCATACCGGCCAACAACGCGGCCGCGGGAAATATTCCCACCCAGGTAAGCGTGCTCTTTGGATGGGTTGAATTTGGCATCCTTGTGGATCAGCCGCCCAGCGCGTGGGATGGCTCCGGGCAACTGGATGCGATCGCACCGGCGCAGTTCCCTGCCCTGGGATCGACACCGATTCTGCTCTCGGACAGCGTGGGCGTCGGATTGGCTGCATCGGCCAACGCCGTTTCAACCAGCGCTCTCGACGTGAATATTCCACAGACGACTACCACACCGCTCTCCCCCACCCTCGAGCCCCCCATCAATGTCTACTACAACCTGTTACCTGTCACGCAAGGCAAGACCATTGCAAATGAAATTGTGGGCAGCGGCAACGGGGCCGTCGCGGGACAGAACTTTACGCTGCAGAAGTCGCCAGTCACATATTTGATGCAGGGCACAACATTCGCCAGCACTATTGTGCTAACGGTGAATGGGCAGGAATGGACCGAGGTTGCCAGCTTCTACGGCCAATCGGCCAATGCCCAGGTCTTCGTAGCCAGCGAAGACGCGCAGCAGAGGACGCACATCGGCTTTGGGGACGGAGTGAACGGCTCGCGGCTGCCCACCGGGACCAACAATGTGGTTGCCACCTATCGCGTTGGCGGCGGCCTGGCGGCTCCGCCCGCCGGGAAACTTACCACCATTGCGCAGAGCTACCCTGGGCTGCAGTCGGTGGTAAATCCGGTGGCGGTGAGCGGCGGCAGCGATCCCGACCCCGCAGCACTGTTGAAGCAGTATGCGCCGCAGTCGGTGCTGACCTTCGGGCGCGCGGTCTCGATCTTCGATTATCAGGCAATCGCCGCTGGAGCACCGGGGGTCACGCAGGCCAGCGCAGTCTGGAATTGGGATGGCGACAACCTGACATCCGGCGTTACGGTCTATGTCACGGGCTCGCCGAATGTCGTCACATCCGTTCAGACCCTGCTCTCGGCAAGCGGCGATCCCAACCGGCCCGTGCAGGCGGTCGCGGCGACACCTATCGATATTTCAATCACCATCCAATTGATTGTTGGATCGAGCGCCGACCAGACAACGATTCAGACAGCGGTCACCACCGTGCTCTGCGATCCCAACACCGGCATCTTTGCCCCGGCCATCGGCGGTATCGGGCAGGGCATATTTAACAGCGCGATTGAAGTTGCATGCCTGGGCGTGAGCGGCGTGATTGCGACGGCGGGCCTGATCTTCGCAATCAATGGCATGCCCGATTTGACCGCCGTTCACTGGCCGGGTGAAGGATGCTACTTCACTCTGGCCACTGCGAGTTTCTTCCCGTCGTTTGCGACCGTGCCTCAATCCAGCGGAACCCAGCCCAGCGGAATCCAGCCCGGTCAGGGGGTGGCCAGTGGGAACTAGCTCCGTTAACGCGGGTTCAATGACCGACGGCTACGCGCAATGGTACGCGAACCGGCTCTGGATGCTGTTGCCGGCGGTGTACAGGTCGCTCGACGTGGGCCCCACGCCCACAGCGCCGGGACCGTTGCGGGAGATCGTCAATCGCATTGGCGCACAAGCCGCGGTGGTGCGGCGGAGCATCGATCGGATGGGAGAGAACCAGTCGATCGAGACTTGCGATGACTGGGTCATTCCGTACATTGGCGATCTGGTTGCGACCCGCATCGTCAGCTGCCTGGATGCGGCCGCGCAGCGCATCGATGTGGCCAAGACCATTTACTACCGTCGGCGTGCCGGCACGGTGGGCCTGCTGGAAGAACTGGCTGCCGATATAGCTTCGACGGATGCGCGCGTGGTGGAGTTCTTCCGCCGGCTCGGGCGGACCCGCCATCAGTTCGATCCTCCGCTGAGTTACACCATCGAGAATGCGCTCACCGGGCCGCTCGGATTCACCGGCGACAAACTGGAGATTGATGAAGGCCTGTTCGGCAGGTACAGCAAGACGCCGGCAGGTGGGTTTGCTGATCTCCGCAACGCCTATGCAGCCGGCAAGACCGGGTCAGCCTTTGATGAGTACGCGTATACCGCGGACCTGCGCAATCCCGGCGAGGCGGAAGGCTGGTACAACATTCGCAACCTTGGAGTATTTTTGTGGTGGCTTGGCGCATGGCCGATTCTTGCCGCGACCCCGGTTCCCAATAGCGCCACGAATCCCACATGTTTCACCTTCGATCCAACGGGGAGAAACATTCCGCTCTTTGCGCCTTCCCAGCGGGCAGCCAATCCCGGCACGTCGTGGGGAGAGAATTGGAAGTCGCCCGATGAGTGGATGCTGCCCGTGGAAATCTCGGAACTGCTTTGGAAGCTGGCGCCGAAGAAACTGTACGGCGATGCATTCCAGGTCGCATTGTCTGCTGCCGGCATCAGCAGCCAGTACGACCGCACCAAGCTCAGGATTTATCCGCAAGTTGGACGGTTCAGCTTCATTGGCGGCGTGCCAGTGGGCACGATTGTGACCAATTACACCTTTGGCTTGCTCATGCCCGTTGGCGCGGGCGGATTTGACCAAAGCATATTGAGTGCATTGGCAGAGCCGGCCCCGGGCGCGCCTCTGCTGACCGGTGGAATTGCGATTGGCAACGGCCTCAACACTGCGCTCGCCAACGCCGCAACCAACCCTGCGATTCTCTTCGGCGATTCTTTGACCTATGTCGGTCCCACGCAGCAGTTGAATGTGCCCGATGGGGCCACGGTCCTGTTCGGCACAGCCAATCCCGGTGGAGTCGGAGATCTGCAGCGGCCCGTCCTGCGCTGGGTCCCATCGAGCCCCACATCGCCAAAACCGGCATGGACCATTGCAAGCGAGAAAGTGACCGCCGAGACGACGCTGATTTTGCAGGGACTCTTGTTGCAAGGCGCAGACGTCGTGCTGACCGGCAACTTCGATGCGGTGTTTCTGCGCATGGTCACGATGGATCCGGGAACAGTTTTTTCGGATACCGAAAGCAATGGGCCGGACTTCTTCGCCAGCGCGATTGACGGGCTTGCGCTGAGCCCCGGGACACTGTGGATCGAAGGTATCGTTACGCAATTAACGGTGGAGCGATCATTCACCGGCCCGATCAGGACGCGCAACGGCGGCACGCTGGAGCAACTGCTGGTGACCGACAGCGTGATTCAGTCGATACCGACGCATCCGGTCGGCGGAGGCGCGAAGATCACCGCGCAAACCGTGCTGTTTGACGCGACAAGCCTGGCCGGAGATCTGGCCAACGAAACCAGCGCCCTGGCAAAGAATACGGTGACGGCCTCTGCCCCACTGCAAGCGGCGCTGGTGGGATACGTACCAGGCACTGTGCCGTCCTCAACTCTAACGTTGGCAATGCAAGCAGCAATTGTCGGCATTCCAGTTGTCCAGGCCGAGCAGGCTTGGCCGCTGGCGCTGGCCGATCTTGCGCTCGGATTTTCAGACGGCGCAGTGTCGCTGTCGCGGACCACAATTCTCGGCCCAACCTACACACATCGACTGGCCGCTTCGGAAAGCATCCTGGATTCGCTGGCAATGGTGGAGAACCCGCAGGCAGGGTGTGTGCGGTTTACGGCGTATGCCAAGGGCAGCAGACTGCATCAGCCGTTTCGGTCGGTGGTGATTCCGAATCTGGCAGCGATTTTTGTAAGCAAGAATTTTGGTCAGCCGGAGTATGCGCGTTTGCGTGCCGATGCAGACTTGCAGATTCTGCCGCAGAGTGGAGGCTCCAGTTGCGGCGCCAATGAGCCGGCGGTCGTGCCCACCATTCTCAAAGGCGCGCAGAACGGATCGGAGATGGGCGTCTATTGCCTGGCGAAGTTGCCGCTGAAGCACCAGGGACTGGCATTCAAGTTTGAAGAGTACGCACCGGTGGGGCAGTTGCCGGTGTGGATCGACGTGGATTGACGAAGGAGTAACCCGTGGCGAGTGATAGAGCACGAATCAGCTATGACAAGAGTCGCAACTACCGATCCGTGGTTGCGCAGCAGGGGCGCGTTACGCTCGAAGCCGATGTGAATGAGGCGGCGTGGATCGCCGGCGATGCCTTGCGGCTGGAGACGATCGATATCGTGGGACCGGTGGGAACTCCAGACAACGGATATCAGGTAAGCGTTTCGTCCAGCGGCACTGAGTTTGTCGTGGGCGAAGGCACGCTCTATCTGGGCGGCTGGCGCATGGAATTGGATCATGCAGTGCAGCTGAACAACCAGCCCGACTGGCAGAACCAGCCCGCCCCCTCTCCCTTGACAGCCACCACCACAGACGTGGTGGCCCTGCTGGCGATCGAGCAGAGTGTCACGGCGGTCGAAGACCAGGCGCTGCGCGAAGTGGCGCTGGGCGGCCCGGACACCGCGGCTCGCATGCGCTTGATGCAGCACTTTGTTGAAGTGCCGGTGAGCGCGACCTCTTGCTTGGGAGCAGCAAAGCAGGTGGCAGGGGTGCTTGCAGAGAATGGGCTTTCCGTCAATTCCAAAACGCTTGAGCTGCAATTCGATGCCAGCCTGCGGGTTTCGTTTAATCCCCCGCCGCAACCCGTCGATCCATGCTGCCCGCCGGTACAAGGCGGATATCTTGGGGCAGACAATCAACTGCTTCGCGTAACCGTCACCGCCTACGATCCAAACACGAAGCAAGGAACGTTGTTGTGGGGATGGAACAACGCATCCTTTCTCTATCGTGCCGCGCTGGTGGATGCCGGTGCCAGTCCGCAGATATTGACTCTTTCCCCATCACCGATTGACACCGAGCACACGCCGCAGCCAAACCAGGCGATTGAGGTGCTCCGCACGCAGTGCGTCCTAGGCGACGCCACTGCCACGGACCGGAATTATGTGGCCGCCCTGCAAGGGCAGGTCATGACGCTCGGCTCGGGTTCCGTCTTTGCAAACAACCAGCTCACGCTTCCCGCAACGCTGGATAGCGACTATTCGTCGGATAAGCATCCGCTGTTTGTGCGGCTATGGCAGGCACAGGTGCCTTTCACCGAGGGGCAGAAGACACCGCTGGACAGCGTCTCCGGCGTGGCCGTGACAATTCACATGAAGAAGATGCCGGCCGCGCCATTCGATGCGCGGCCCTATTGGCATTTCGCCGTCCGGCCAAATACCCCGCAGGAGATTTATCCCCAGCGGTATTTGGAAGGGGATCAGCTTCCGGATGGGCCGCGCCAGTGGCTATGCGATCTGGCGGTTGTCCAGACAGTGCAGGGACAATCGGTCCCTTCGGGGGCCACATCGCCGCCCACCTTGACGGTGCTCGAGAACTGTGTTCCCTCCTTTGAGCCTCTCACCAGCCAGGAATCATGCGGTTGTTGCGAACTGGTGCTGAACTCCTCGGATAAAGAATGGCAACTGAAATTGCAAACGGTCTTGAACGACTCCTCCTTCAGCGCCATCAATGTCTGCTTTCAACCGGGCCGCTTCGAGGTGACCGGCAAGATCGTCTTTACCCAGGCAGCGGTGAAGATCCGCGGCGCAGGATTTGGAACCGTGTTGCTTGGCGGGAGCCTTGAAGCCGTCATGGAATTCGACAAATGCGGCGCAGTAACGCTGACCGACTTCAGCGTGGCAGCAGGCACCGCGGGATATTCACCGAAGTTCGGTACGCAGAATCTGCAAGGAGCGGTTACGCTTCGCGACTGCCGGCAAGTCAATATCGAACGAATGGCGATGCGGTGTGTGGATGCCGACTTTCGCATGGCTTCGTGCCTGTATGTCATCAACACCGCGCAAACCGGCGCAGACGCCCCGCCTCCAACCAACAATCTGCGCATATTGAATTGCGAGTTTGTGGTGGGCCACTGCCAGGTTGGGGTATTGCTGGTGAATGCGAATATTGCCCGCGTGGAAGGCAATTGGGTTTATACACCTGACAGCCTGCGGAATATCAATAGCTCCAATATCACCCAGTATCCCTACACCATGGCGCGCATGGAGAAACTGGTGCTTCACGGCTTGAACATGGTGGATACCGCGGCGGCCGCCAAAAAGGCGGCGAGAAAGGCGGCAAGAAAGCAGGCCAAGATTGCGCTGAAGCCAGTTGCCAAAAAGAAAAAGGTGGACGTGGCTCCAACCACGCAGACACCGGAGGCGCCCGCCGAAACTGCGCAGGGAACACCCGCGGGCGAAGGGGTAAAAGTGGAGTCGGAATTGGTCGCCGCGCCGGGCGTTGACGTTGAGAGAGGTACCGCATCGCAAGCCGGGCCCGCAGCAGCCGCGCCCAAAATCAATGCCAGGGCAAGTTCAAGGTCCAAGGCAAAGGCGGACCCCGCCGCGACGGCGCCCAAGCTGGATCTTGGTCTCGCGGGACGGTCGCGCATCACTGCCACCCTGGGAACGATTGTGGTGCAGTTTCAGAGCGATTCCAGGCTGACGAATGCATGGACAAACGCAATCACCGCATCAAACCTGGGCCCCGGTAGCACCCTGCGCCAGGTGCATGACACGGTCAGGGGCATTGCCAAGGCCGCCATTCTCGGCAAGTCGACTGAAAAGGCATTGAACGACTACGTCAACCTTTTGTTTCCAAGTCTCTATTCGATTTCGTCTCAGGGCATCGTCGTGGCCGGCCAATATGCAAATGACATCCGCATCCAGAA
>JBELAI010000420.1:0-2908 GCA_049508975.1 Occallatibacter sp.
ATGAGAAAAAGTCACATCGATTACTCGTGTACCTGCCTCAGAAGATACCTTCAGGTGACTGGAGAATTGCTTCAATATGCGCGTGCGCTTTACCGGCGACTGGTCGATAGACAACGGCAGGTTCCGCTTCGCCTCATCGGTCATGATCAATGGCTTGTAGGCAAACTCGTCCGTTTCGTCAAGCTTCAGCTCCTTGATCACCCGCAGAGCCAGCGCATCCGATTCCAGCGTTGAGACTGCGGTTTGCAGCGACAGGCTGAAGTTCATTGCATCTTCGGTCTGCGTCGCTCCAGCTTCGGTCTGACCTTCCTGCGCCGCGGCGAGCAGTGTGCCTTGCTCTTGCTTCAGCATTTCTATTTGCGCCGTGGATTTGTATCGCGGGGTCATTACCAGGCAAAGCACCCCTGCCAGCACAAGGAAGAAAGCGATCGAACCATAAATCCAGCGCCGCCGGCGAGCCAGAAGACGGAATACGCCGCCAAGATCCAGCACCGTATCGTCCGTGGCCGCAGTGGTCGGGTTGCTCATCGGGGCGATCTGGGACCACGGGGCTACCGCGTTGGCAGGATGCCCTTCGGATTTGATGATTTCCGTAATCACTCTTTTTTCTCCTTATGTAGACAAGATGACTGGGGGCAGTTGTTACGCACGCCGCTCGAATTGGCCGAACATCCGGTTCCGAGGCGCGGGGATCAACTGTAACTACGACGTGGCCGCAATCGAATGTGTGACCCGAAGTCAGGATTCGACTTGCACGTGGACCGGATCGTTGGGACGTCGGATGGGATCGGGAAAATGATCAGTCGCCGGCGAGCGCCGCCGTGCGCAGATTCAGATGACCTTATTGAGGAAGTCTAAATGGTCAAATCAACGATTGAACATGGCTTCGCCATTCTCACTCGGTAAGCTAGATAATTTGACTAAGTTTGGGAAGCCTGCAACTCAGATCCTTGCCGGTTTTCTAATCTGAATGCCGATTAGGATTATGAAGGCAGCTTAGGTCATGGCCGGCAAGCCATCAACGGGAAAAATCTCCATATGGAAATTCGTCTCTACGCCATTCCATGCGTGCCGGTCGATAATTCTTCTGACCTGTCTTCCTCCGATAAGGGCACAATTGATCTCCGCGGCGTGAGTATGTAAAGCAGCAGCTCTGTGCGCGAGGAGATCCCCAATTTCTCGTAGATATTGAACAGGTAGTTCTTAATCGTGTGCCCGCTCAGATTCAGCGTGCGTGCAATCTCCCGGTTCTGCATGCCCTCCATTAGAAGCTTCACCACATCTTCTTCTCGCGGGCTGAGGAGCCGGGTACCCAATGCATTCACTACACCCAGCGGAAGCGCACTCGAGCTGAAGCGTTCAAGAACATCCATCACCAGGCGCAGTTCCTCTGAATTCGCCCAGATCTGCCCATTGTGAACCCGCTCGATACACTTGCCCAAGTCGTCCAGCCGCGAATTTTCCAGGCAGAAAAATCCCTTTGCGCCGCTGCTGAATGCGGCCACCACTACACTAGGATCACGCTTCTCAGCCAATACGACGACCCGCACCGCGGATGCGCTCGAACGTACTACCCCCATGCTTGCCTTGAGTGCATCCAGAGGGTCTTCCGAGTCGAGAATCAACAGCAGGATGTCGGCGTGGCCGAGCGCGCTCGACATGTTCTCGTCATCTTCTGCGAAATGAACATGTTGGACGTTCGACTGTACGCTCATGGCAGCGTAAAGCGATTCGGATGACAATGTTCGTCTGGCCCTGATTAAGACGCGAATCATGCGCAATTCCTCTCCATATCGACTGCATAATATTGCACTTGCCTCTATCTGATGCCACGAAAGAATTGCCAAGGTATAGAGTTGAAACGGGTCGGGTTACCCGCTGCTCCAGCGATCAGTATTTTCAGTAATCCAATTCGGGGGGGCGATTGAGTGTTTAGTATGGGGCACTGCGTCAGAATTTGCAACACTTAAAGTGCTATGGAGAATGATACTTAAGAAGCAGAGCATGAGCTCCATTGGAGTAAAGTATGGGTGCCTTTGGAGTAAAGAAACTGGTGACCGAAGGTTCGGTTCCTTGTATCGGCATCGAACACTGGGGCTTCGATTCTATTCGTCAAACCGCAACATTCCTTAAGCATCGCATGTCGGGGATGCGGGGGGCGTAGTCTATCTTAATGGTCGCGAATTCGCAGAAACGGCGAAGGACAGGCAGCTTTAGGGGGGATGCTCGTTGTCTACGCGGGGTCAGGTGTTGACCCACAGGTGCATTGGGAACTCGTGTCGCTACAGATGGATATCGACACGAAGTCGCGGTTATTGCAGGAGCCGCCAAACCTCAAAGACAGCAAGCCCCAAGCCAAATTCTATCAATAGTGTCAGGCGGATAGCGCGGAAGAACCCAACGCCGTCGCTAAGCTCGGCCTGTTCCACCGCATGAACGCCTGGAAACTCGTAGACCGCGGTTTTCACCCGCGAATGTTGTTCTGTGCCGAACCGTTGCTTCGCCGGCAAGCGGTTAAAGTCCATCGAAATGACGTGATCAGCCATATTCACTTGCCTCAGATCTAACGGTTTAGACATGCTGATTATTCACTAAACCTTAATTTAAATTTGTGATTTCAATCACCGGGTACATAAACAGTAATAGCATTGAATGGTAACTTTGGGCATGCACAATTTAGGTTACTTAAATACTTACCTAAGTAACAAAGTAACAAGCACAAACCTCCTGTAAACGCACCCATGGGACAATACGACACGCAAAGAGTGCATGCCACTGTTTATCGGATGCGATCAAAAAAGGTTGAGAGTACCTGCAGGGCTTAAAAAAAGCAGATGTGATCGAATACGGGATGAGCGCGGGGCTCTGCTGTTAATGGAATGCAACGAAGCAGCAGTTTCGCTGCGAC
>JBELAI010000421.1:0-2877 GCA_049508975.1 Occallatibacter sp.
CCGGATCTGCCCAGAGCTTTGCGATCGCTTGGGCCATGCTGTCGGGGGAAAACGGCTCGCAAAGAGCTCCGTTATAACCTGGACGCACGTAGTCGTAGATTCCCGCAGAGTCTGTTGCGACGACGGCCCTGGCCAGATGCATCGCACACACCAGCGTTACATGACCGCACGGCACGGTCGAACCGGACAACGGCAATACGGTGAGTGTGGAGTGCCGCATAATATTCATCGCTTGCTCAAACGGTGCGTTCACTATTACTTTTACATTTGCCGGAATCTCTAGGCCAACTAGACTTTCGGGACGCACCACCAGTACAAAGAAGATATCCGGTAGTCTAAGGGCGGCTTCGAGTAGGGTGCGATAATCCCGCCCGTTACCTCCGATCGACGAGACGTAACGGCCTTCCTGTAAGGGATACGCTGGAGACACCCCAGGTACTCCTATGCTCCACATGCGTAAGCCTATACGGTCCTTCGGGATGTCAAAATATCGGCTGTACAGGAAGCGCTCGATGGAAGAGTGGACCGAAAACTGCTCAACCTGCTTGAACGCATAGCGCATAAGGGAGCGCCTGAGACCGATCGGGAGTTCTGAGAAATTGAATGAAAAGACGTAGTGGCCAATGCTGACCCGTAGAATGCGGCAGAACAGAGCACACAAGAATGTCGCGCGCGGGTCCTGAGTGATCAGAAGCCTCGCAGGTCTCTTGGACGCCCGCCTGACTGCGTTGAAACAAGCGCGAATCATGCCAAAGTTGGGTCGCCGGACAAGCTTTTCCCAGGAGTGAATGGGTCGGTCGTCGTAAAAGGCCCACGCAGCCCTGTCCCCAGTTAATTCAGGCCCCAACCGACGCCAACCCTCCCCATAATCAGGAGAGCAACAAACAATCAGAGGCTTTGTCATTCGTGTCCTATATGCTAAAACCAGCGCCATCGAGCGGTATGACCAAAGCCGAGGAGCGGCTCCATGCACCCCGCTGAGCAGGCCCGGAAAGCAAGCAGCCGATAAAGATGATTGCCCCCGGCAGGCGATAATTCAACGCGCATCGCCTTAACTACAGCTTGATTTCTTAATCACACCGATCCCAAAGATGCTCTTCGCGTGAAACACATACTCCCAGTGCTCGTGCAATGGCTTAATTTCGTCCCACAATTGTTTGACGTGGGTCTCCTCATAGTTCATCGCGATGTCGTGGAAAGCGATCAACCCGCCTGGTCGCACAAGAGGTGCGAAGTACTGCCAATCCTGCTTGACCCCTTCGTACGAGTGGTCACCATCGAGGAATAGAAAATCCACAGACTCTCCCGCGAACAGTTCAACGACACGGTCACGAGTCTCGGGCGCATGCGAATCCGCGCGCAGTAAATGGACCTTCTGCTGCGGCAAGGCAAACCGCTTATAGATAGCTGCTCGCTGCGGAGAATAGCCGCCGCCATACTTGCCCGCGGGCAAATCCACGCTCACCAGGGTTGCATCCGGTGTCGCAAGGCAGGTCCACAAGTAGAGGGTTCCTCCCTTCGCTGTTCCAATCTCGAGTACTCGTTGAGGCCTTAACGCCCGCACGTCCGCGGCTAGTCGCTCGATCTCCTCTTCCATCTGCACCGGCGAAAGAAAGCCTCCGCAAAACGAGAAGGTCTCGCTCACCAATTGCTCGGGCTGACTTACCATTGCCGCCGTGCGCTTCTTGAGATCTTCCAGGGTGAACTGGGCACGGGCGTAGCGATATGTTCGCGTTACCGGACTAATCAGCTTCGCCGCGATACTCTCTTGATCTAGCATTTCTTAATATCCTCTCGATGAAAGTATTCGGTGTATAACTCCAGCCGGCTGTGCTCCGCGTGCCTATGCATTTAACTCCCCGTCAATTCCTTGCGTGCTTCGGCCAATGCTCCGGCAATCACTTGATGCATATCGTAGTACTTATAGCGAGCAAGTCTGCCGCCAAATATCACATTGGGACGTTCGCGTTGCATCTCTGCATACTTCTCATAGACGTCGCGATCCGAGGCAAAATTCACCGGGTAATAAGGGTGGTTGTTATCGATACACGAGTACTCGCGCATAATTACCGTTGCCTTACGGTTCCATGGTCGTTCCAAATGGAGGTGTTTCGGCTCGTGGATGCGGGTAAACGGAGTATCTTCGTCGGCATAGTTCATTACGGATATTCCTTGATAGTCCGAGGATTCAAGCCGTTCAATTTCGAATCGCACCGAGCGCCAATTCAGGGGGCCATGGCAATAATCGAAATAACGATCGATGGGACCGGTGTAGACAATCTTGTGCGCCTTCGCTTCCCAGGCTTCCCGATCATCGAAGAAATCGACGCCGAGTTCAACTGGAATTCCCTCCAACATCCGCTCAAAGATTCGGGTGTAGCCTTCCAGTGGAATCCCCTGATACCTGTCGTTGAAATATGCCTCATGGTACGAATGGCGGACTGGCAGGCGAGTAATAATGCTGGCTGGCAGCTGCCTTGGGTCGCAACCCCATTGCTTGGACGTATAGCCTCGAATGAAGGCCTCATATAATGGACGGCCAATCAGGCCAATGGCCTGCTCCTCTAGATTCGCGGGCTTGCCAGTCACATCGCGCTGTTTATCCAGGAAATCCCCTACTTCGTCCGGGTGAAGGTTGGTGCCAAAGAAGGAGTTAATGGTGCCCAGATTGATGGGCATCGAGTACACCTTCCCACGGTGGGTGGTGAGAACGCGATGCTGATGGCGGTTAAATGCTGTGAAGCGATTAATATAATTCCACGTATCGTCGTCGGAACAATGAAAGATATGAGAGCCATAGGCGTGTACTGAGATTCCCGTATCCTCATATTCGTAGGTATAGCAATTACCTCCTATATGAGGGCGGCTCTCAATGAT
>JBELAI010000422.1:0-2873 GCA_049508975.1 Occallatibacter sp.
TCATCACGGAAGAGTCGCAGAGCGGTCTGCTTCTTTTCTTCTTAGGAGCGCGCACGCGCGAGCGGCTCCTGGTATCGCACGAAGAGTGGCTTCGTGCCCTCAAGGAACGTGCGGAAGAGATCGGAAACTAAATCGATCCGATGCGCGACTGAGATGCTCTGCGGCAGTTCGAGCCCAACCATTTTCGGTCAGAGCGCGGAGCAGGCGTGTCGAACCTGACAGGAGTTCTTCACCGCCGGCTCATCACAAGCGACTCACTGCATCGTTGAACAACAGGAGCACAAAAATGGCGAATCTCTTCGAATCGGTTCAATTCGGGTCATTAACTCTAACCAATCGCGTCTTTATGGCACCGCTTACGCGGAACCGCGCCGACGCAGATGGTGTGCACAGTGACCTCGCTGTGACTTATTACGCGCAGCGGGCATCGGCAGGACTCATCATCACGGAGGCGACGCAGATTTCTCCGATGGGGAAGGGATACATCAACACTCCCGGCATTCACTCTCCTCAACAGGTTCAAGCGTGGCGCCGCGTCGTCGATGCCGTACATGGAAAAGGCGGGCGAATCTTCCTTCAGCTGTGGCATGTCGGCCGGATTTCCCATTCATCCTTATTGCCGAACAACGCGCAACCCGTTGCTCCGTCCGCAATCCGTGCCAATAGCCAGACGTTGATTGCCACGGGTCTGGCACCGGTTTCGGAGCCGGTTGCCTTGACGGCTAGCGGGATCCAAGAGACTTTGGCCGATTTTCGGCGGGCAGCCGGCAACGCGAAAGAAGCCGGATTTGACGGGGTCGAGATTCATGCGGCGAATGGATACTTGATCGATCAATTTCTCCGAACAGGATCGAATCGGCGAACCGATGAATATGGAGGTGTTGCGTCGAATCGAGTACGCTTTCTCACGGAAACAGTTGAACGCGTCCTGGAAGTCTGGGATAGCAGGTATGTGGGTGTGCGAATCTCTCCGACGGGTGGTTTTAACGATATGACGGACGACAACCCACTCGAAACCTTCTCCGTCACGGTTGCTAGACTCAACAGCTATGGACTCGGGTACCTTCATGTCGTTGAAACCGCGCAGAACAGCAAGGGAAGCAGCGAGGAGGATCTCGCCGTGTCGGCTCACCTGAGAACACTTTGGAAAGCTCTCTACGTTGTGAATGGCGGATATGACGGGCCCGGGGGAGAGGAAGCATTACGGACCGGGCATGCCGACGCTATCGCATACGGCCGAGCGTTTCTGGCCAATCCAGATCTTCCAAGGCGGCTGCAACTCAGAGCGGCTCTGAATGAACCGGACCCAACGACTTTCTACGGAGGAGGTGCAGCCGGCTACACGAGCTATCCCTCGCTCACCTGAACCGTGCAACATTGGGATATGCGGGCACGATTGTTTGAATCTGCGCCTGATATAGCGTTTTGATATCCCTGCAGATGGGTTCGAGCGCCGGGGCCAACTTTCGAGCCGCGGAGTTGATTTCAACAGGCCAGTGGCGGCAAAGCCGAGCACCAGGGCATGGGGCAGAGGAGGTTTTCATGAACGACCAGACTACGCGCGGCCTGAGATCGCAGAATCAACCAGTCGCTGTGGCGGCACGTCCTCCCCTTCCTCCATTTACGCGTGAAACTGCGACCTTGAAAGTTCGGCTCGCGGAAGATGGTTGGAATTCGCGCGATCCAGAAACGGTCGTGCTGGCCTACACGGCAGATTCCCGCTGGCGAAACCGCACGGAATTTGTCAACGGACGGCAGGAAATTGTATCTTTCCTGAAGCGCAAGTGGGCAAGAGAGCTGGACTACCGGTTGATCAAAGGACTCTGGGCCTGCGAGGGCAATCGGATCGCGGTCCGTTTTGCCTATGAATTCCATGACGACTCGGGAGACTGGCTCCGCGCCCACGGCAATGAGAACTGGGAATTTGACGAACACGGCCTGATGCGCTCACGTTTTGCGTCCATCAACGATCTGCCGATCAAGGAATCAGAGCGCAAGTATCATTGGCCGCTGGGACGTCGCCCGGATCGGCATCCGGGATTGAGCGATCCCGGTCTCTAAGTGAAGGACAAACGCGGCAAGCTGCAAACGAACACATAAAGGAGCAAGCCCCTGTGGGACATGGAGTTTACACTGTTCAAAGCTTATTTTTGTCCTGTCATACATTTCCTGGATCTTCTACGGCTAGTTTCCGTCCTACCAATGACTGCGTACGGGCTACGTGCGCGGTTGGATCGTCGGGTGGCTTTTGCACACGAAAATGTTCCGGGTTGAAGCGATGAAACTGGGTCGGATTCTGCGAACCCTTCTCGTCTGCCTGCTGGGAATGCTTTCCTGCGTGAGGGCGCCTGCCGACACTCAGCCTCGAACCCTCTTCCAGTTGCAGCACACCGGATGGACCGCCAGGGAAGGCGCTCCTAGCCCGATTTGGTCGCTGGCGCAAACAATGGATGGTTATCTGTGGTTAGGAACGGATAGCGGGCTATTCCGCTTCGACGGCGTGCATTTCGATCGCTTTAAGCTGAGGTCAGGCCAGAGGCTCAATTCCGACAATATTTCATCGCTGATGGCTACCTCCGACGGAGGCCTTTGGATTGGTTTCCGCCCCGGCAACGTGGGCTTCCTGAAAGATGGGCGAATCCTCAGTTATGGCGAACCCGAGGGGCTGTCACCGGGGACGGTCTTGGGGTTCGCAGTAGATCGGGAAGGCACAATTTGGGCGGCGGTCAACGGTGGCCTCGCCCGGCTCGAAGGCTCACGCTGGCGACGAATCGGGGAAGACTGGGCATATCCAGGAAAATCCGCAAAGGCTGTGTTCGTGGATCGCGAAGGAACGCTTTGGGTGGCCAGCGAAGACACTGTAGTTTTTCTCC
>JBELAI010000423.1:0-2871 GCA_049508975.1 Occallatibacter sp.
AAAGGTTCAACATCCGAGCCACTCCCATCGCCATGCAACGATCAGCACAGCGATGATCACCATCGCAGGAATAAGGTCGATCGAATTATGTTGTTTTATTTGTTTAAGTTATGGCGGAGAGGGGGAGATTCGAACTCCCGATAGCCTTACGACTATGCCTGATTTCGAGTCAGGTGTAGTGAATACAACAACAGTGTTTGCAACAATTTGTGGATCGATCTTATTGTGGTGCTACCTTGAGTGTCACATCAATCTCCGGAATCTCGTCGGCGCGGAAGACCATACATCCGAGTCGGGGGTGACTCCTCCAGCTCTGAATCCTGTGGATTTCGCGCGATGCTGAGACCCGCCTGAGACGCTCTGCAAAGACGCGGCCAGTAATCGTCCTGACTGGTGGATTTCGTTATCGGTGCGGTCGGACGCCTGGAGCTTTTGAAGGCGACGTGGACCGAGCTCCCGGATCTGGGGCGACACGGTCAATCTGGAATTCGTACGCAACGTGATTGGCAAAGCGCGCGTTCTTCGATCGCGGCCCTAGGCTAGAGCGACTTGTCGTTCATCACCAGCGCTACGGCGCTGCGAAGACGCGCGGTATCAGGCTCACTGGCCATGCGCAAACGCGGAATGCCGATCAGCGGGAATCTGCGCAACTCGGCGCTGATGATGGGAAATGCGAGTGGCCACAAGTGTGTGAGCTCCCCCACAACGACGATCTCGCTGGGGGCCAGTGCCGAAACGATCATGTGCATGCCGCGGCCCAGAGCCTTGCACATCCGGGAAATGGCTTCGAGCGCGGCCGGGTCCCCCGCATCGGCCAGTTGCAGAATGGCGTCGAACGAAGGTGCGCGTGTTCCTGTAATTTCCTGGTAATAGCGTATGGCCGCTCGATTGGACGCTACGGTTTCCCAGCATCCACAGCTGCCGCAACCGCAAGGCAGTCCTTGTGGCTCCACTTGAATGTGACCGAATTCGCCTGCGCCGTCCCCTGAACCGCGCAGCAGACGGCCGTTCGCAAAGATGCCTGTGCCGATGCCCTCAGAAACGTTGACCACAACGATATCTCGTGCTTCGTCGCTATAGCCGAACCAGACTTCGGACAGAGCGCATGCATTGGCGACGTTATCCACTTCAACGGGAAGACCAGTGGCCGACTCGACACGAGACTTGATTTGCCCGATCGGCCATTCGACGTTGGGAGCGAAGATGGTTTTCTTGAGCCGATGACTAAAGCGGCCGGGCAGGTTCATGCCTATGCCCACGAACGACAAGCCGGGATGGGCGGCAATGGTCTTGCAGATACCATCGATAATCGTTCGTATCACCTTCCGAGGATCACTGGGCAACACGAGTTGACTCTCTGCCGAGATCTGGCCGGAAAGATCGGCCACAGCGAGCGTTATCTGTGAGGGATGGACATCGACTGCAAGCACGGTGCGCCTGCGGTTGACTCCGAGGAATGTGGGCCTTCTGCCGCGAGGAATACTGCCGACGGTTCCTTCGACAACCCAGCGCTCCTTGAGTAGTTCCTCTACGATGAGCGAGACCGTGCTTCTCTGCAGTCCGGAGGTGCGCGCCAGGTCTGCGCGCGAAATGGGCTGCCGCGTGCGAATCTGGTTGAAGATGAGATTGCGGTTAATGTGCCGCGGCGTTCGATTGGAGGCGGTCTGTTTCTCTTCCAAAAGGAGACGCGGCGTGGGCATCATGGTTGTCTTAGGCCTCCGGGGAGACGCCGGATGAGGGTCGTTCCGGCCAAGGTCCCCTAATCGTGAATCGATGTCTGTAACTTGATTATAGGACGCGCATAACCTGCCTTTGGACGCGATATCTATCAATACTAAGCACTTCGAGCAGCTCTAACTGAGTGAGCCGGCGTTAGCTTGTAGGCGTGCTTCACCAGTTTGTATGTCAGCGATTCAGCCACCTCATACGCTTCGTCTTCGTCCAGCCGGTGCTCCGCGACCAGTCTTGCAAGGAACGCGCAATCGATGCGACGTGCCACATCGTGCCGCGCCGGAAGCGATAGAAAGGCGCGCGTGTCGTCATTGAATCCGACCATGTTGCAGAAGCCTGCCGTTTCGGTGACCTGCTCGCGAAATCGCAGCATTCCCTCCGGGCTGTCGTGGAACCACCACGGAGGGCCAAGCCGCAGGCAAGGATAGTGTCCCGCCAAGGGAGCAAGCTCACGGCTATAAGTGGACTCATCGAGAGTAAAGAGGATGATGGTAAGTGCCGGTTCGTTTCCGTAGCGGCTCAGGAGCGGATGCAAGGCATCTACAAAACTCAGTGGCTTGGGAATATCCGCGCCGATGTCCCGTCCGAAGCACGCATAGAGCGCCTGGTTATGGTTGCGTACGCTTCCCGGATGGATCTGCATCACCAACCCGTCCTCCACGCTCATGCCAGCCATTTCAGTCAGCATCTGCGCCCGGAACAGCTCTTTCTGTTGAGCGGTTGCCCTTCCTTCCGTCACCTCGCGGAAGAGCGCAGCAGCATCGTTTGCAGACAGGTCCGCCGTTTGTGCGCTGGGATGGCCGTGATCTGTCGCTGTGCATCCCAGAGCACGGAAACGAACACGCTCCTTCCGCAATGCCAGCAGATATCCGTCCCAGGTCGTGGAGTCTTCTGTTGTCCGATTGCCGAGATTATGGAGGTTTTCGGCGAAGTTCGGAAAGTCGGGATCCACGACCGAATCGGGGCGGAAGTTGGGAATGATGCGCGCCGCCCAGCCGGAGTCGCGAATGATCTGATGATGCTCCAGCGAATCGAGAGGCGAATCCGTGGTTGCGAGCACTTCAATGTTGAAGCGTTCGTAGAGTGCCCGGGGTAGAAACTCGGGAGTTGACAGCTTTTCGGCGATCAAGTCGTAATAGC
>JBELAI010000424.1:0-3154 GCA_049508975.1 Occallatibacter sp.
GCATCTCGCGAACTCGCACCGGGTCCGGCGCCTTGATCAATCTGGAGTTATCATAATGCCGCGCGAAGTAGAATTCCGGCGTCCGAACCCCGCGCCGGCGCAGGGGCTGCAAAGCCAGCAGCTCAGTGTTCCGCTCGCGGATGCGCTGGCCAAGGCTGCGGCCTGCTTCAAAATAAGTTGCTGCGATTGCCGCCATGATTAACCTCCGAAGTACAGGGAACTGGGAATAGGGATTAGGGATTGGTAAAGAATGGGCGCCCGCTACTAAGCCCGACCACTTATCCTTACTCCCCCTGAAAGCCCATTACTCGCCGCCTAACTCTTATTTCCTCGACCGGTTTGAACCTGATCCCTGTTCCCTAGTCCCTGTCTTTCCGCCGCTCTCAGCTTGGCGCTGCGCGAACGGGGATTCCGTTCCATTTCTTCTTCGCTCGCGGTAACTGGTTTTCTGGTCAATATCTCCCAGATCCCTTTCTGCGCGCCTTCCCGCAGGCTGTCTTTCGCGATGCGGTCTTCCAGTGAGTGAAAGCTGATGACCACCAGCCTTGCGGAGGACTTAAGCAACCCAGGTGCAGCCTCGAAGAGCTTGAAAGGTTCGTGTCGCAGGATGAATGCGCTCCTGTTTCATTGTCGGGGCGGCTTGAGTTACAATCCGTGCTAACTGCGCCGTGGTTGTTACCGGCCGCCCCCGAACAATGGCTCTGGCGATTCTCCGCGACCTCCTTTCCTCTCCGTACTCGTAAATAAGGTCGGCAAGCTCGCGCTCGTTCGCCTCATTCACCACTTGTGCGGCGGTTGGCCCCTGGCGCGTATCCATGCGCATTTCCAATGGCCCGTCCGCCTGAAAACTGAATCCCCTGTGCGCCTCGTCAAACTGCAGGCTGCTTACCCCAAAATCCGCCAGTAACCCGTCGACCGATGCCGGCTTCACATGTGCGGCGATGGAACTGAAAGCTTCGTCCACCAGCGTCACTTGCGGCGCCTCGCTCCCTAACTCACTGCAAACTCGTGCCAACCGTTCTCTTGCTAATTCCAAAGCCTCGGGGTCGCGGTCGAATCCAATCAAATGCCCCTTTGGCCCCAACTGCCTTACAATTCCCTCTGCGTGCCCAGCAAGTCCGAGCGTGCAATCAACGTAGGTCCCGTCCGCACGTACATTCAAAAACTCAATCGCTTCCCTGAACAACACCGGCACATGGCGCTCATTGGTTTTCGTCATGTGCTCCCCCTGCGGGGTTCTTGTTTCTCAACCTTGCCGGCGCGTAATCGCCGCCACCGCTTTGCGCTCCTCTGCCGTCAATTCACTCGCCATCAGGCGCTCTTCGAATTCCTTCTCGTTTTGAACTTCCAGGTAGACCAGTTTTCCCAGCACTACGACCTCGGCGTTGAGCCTACCCTTGTCACGCAGTTTCTGGGGCAGCACCACCCGCGCCTGGCTATCCATTTCCACCTGCTGACCGTAATAGCTGGTCAGGTTCAAATACTTCTCCACCGCATCGTCCAGCGTGCTGTGCTCGGCCAACTGCTTTTCCTGCTTCTCCCACTCCGGAAGCGGCCATATCTGGGCGCTCTTGCCGTCCGTCGAAGTGATGTAAAGCTGGGTCACATTGGCCGCGTCCAGCAGCGTCTTGAACCCAGAGGGGATCTTCAATCTGCCCTTGTCGTCTACTTTGGCCGGATTGTTTCCCCGAAACACCGATCTGCCTCTTGCCCGTCCGCGGCCAACTTCATATCCTTCGCCACGTCCGGTTCCCTGCTTCGAACTTCCCTGCTGCCGTTAGCCAAGCTGATTCCCCAATTGCCTGGCGCCTCGTGGACGGAATCATTTGCGAGTAAACTTGCTCTTGTGCCAGTTCAGCGGCCTTTTTTCTCAGATTCGAGAGATGCGCCGAACTCCACAGGACTCTACTTTGCTCCACATGGCTCCACATGTGCGATAGTACAGCCGTTCCTGAGCCGCTGCGACGAAAAAAATGACACTAAAGTTCGAAAGTCCCGGGCTGGCTGTGCGAAATTCGGCTAATAGTTTAAGAAAAATCAATTACCACAATATGTAGTGTTTACGCCTTTGGTTCCACTACTAGACAGATCAACCGGAACATGATAAAGCGAACAAAAAGCGAAGTGTGGCTGCGGTCGGGGATTCTATGCCCATTATGCCAATCAATTCAGTAAGTTAGCCATGTTTCACGGGGCAACAGGTTGGCGAGCCAGCGGAAGACTGCGTCCGGCTCAGGGTTTATTTCGCCGGTGGTCCATCGCCTCGTTTTTGCTTGCCTCGCTCCACTACGACCTTAAGCAGATAAAGAAACACCATCACGTTCACCACCAGCAGGCCTGATCGGACCGCTTTCACATGGCGGAAGACCTCGTAGATCTCCCAAGGCAGGAACGATGCCGTGATGATCAGGGTCATGTATTCGGCCCAGCCTTTTTCGAGATAAAGCCCGATGCCTTCCGTCATCCCCAGTGCGGCGTAGGCAAAGAGCCCAATGCTGAAGCGACGCAGCACCCGGTCCGTGACGAACTCGGCACGATCAAGCACGAAGTTCACAAACCGCGACTCGGGATTGAAGCGCATGTGGTAGGCAAGCTTGAGCAGGATGTCGCCGAGATCCTTGCCCACCAGGCGCAGCGCACCCACGCCGATGGCGATGAACAGCAGCGCCTGGGCAAGTTTGAATGCCGCAATGAGCATGAGCCACCGGTTGTGGTGTGGCTTTTTGATGGTGGTGCTCGGTGGAGACTCGATGTTTTCCTCTGCCATGCGGTGCCCGGTTGCAACCAGGTGTCCTATCGATACGTTAAACGATGCTGCCGGGTTCGCCCTATTGCGGCCCGGTTCACGCATCGCTCCGCTGTTCGATCCCGTTCGCGCTGCGCCTTGTTGGTCTGCTTTGCCGGCACTGACAACTCACCGGCGGATTGTTGATTCCGTCGAAGCCTCGCCGGCTGCGCCGATTCGCGTTCGAATCCGATTGCCATGCTGACGCGTTGATTCGATGTAGTCACTTTATCGACGGAGGTTGTAGATCTCATGATTCGCACTGCAAAAATTCTTCTGGCCGCTCTGGCCGCCATCACGCTCACCCTGTCTGCCGCAAACGTGCTCGCACAGAAAGACCCCGAAGTGGGCGGCGCAGCCATGTTCCCC
>JBELAI010000425.1:0-2736 GCA_049508975.1 Occallatibacter sp.
GATGAACGTGCGCAGATATTCCAGCTCATTGCCATACTCCGGGCCCCACACGGAGCGCAGCAGTTTGGCGTGAGGAATCGGCCTTCCCGCATTCGCCATAAGAAAATGCAGCAACTCAAATTGTTTTGGCGTCAGGTGCACCGCGCGGCCCTTCTTTTCCACCAGGTGGCGGCCGGGATCGAGCAGGATGTCGCCAATCACGATGGCCGCATCGGTGTCTTCGACAACCTTGTTGCGGCGGACTGCGGCACGAAGCCGGGCAGTCAGCTCGCGCAATTGAAAGGGCTTGGTGATGTAGTCGTCGGCGCCGGCGTCGAGCGCATCCACTTTGCGGTCCTCGCTTTCCTGTACCGTCAGCATCAGAATCGGCAGCCGTGGCGAGGCCTTGCGCATGATCCGGCAAACCTCGATGCCGCCCATTCCCGGCATATTGATGTCCAGCAGCACGGCGTCGAACTGCGCCGTGCGCACTAGCGCCAGCGCCTCTTCGCCGCGCTCGGCTTCAACGATGTCATAGCCGAAATTCCCAAGAATGGTGCGCAACGAAAGCCGGATTGAGCGTTCGTCATCCACAATGAGCAGGCGGCCTGATTCCGGATTCATTGTCTTGACCCTCCATCCTGAGGTATCGAAAGAAAGAATGTTGTTCCTTCATTTGCGTTGCTGATTACCCACACATGGCCGCGGTGAGCCTCGGCGGCCATTTTTACCGTCGATAACCCGATGCCTGTCCCGGCAGCCAGGTGCATCGTTCCCTCGCTGCGAAAGAAACGCTGAAATATCTTGTCCCGGTCGGAGATAGGAATCGCGGGTCCGAAGTTATGAACCGAGATAAGTACTTCCGAGTGGCTTTCCCTGGCTTCCACCTTTACCGCGGTGCCGACAAAGGAGTACTTGGCGGCGTTATCCAGATACTGGGTCAGCGCCATCGAGAGCAAATCGCGGTCGCCGCGAATGGTAAGTGTGGGATTCGGAACCGAGACCTCGACCGGATGGCCCGACATGCGCCCGCGCTGCTCTTCGAGTGCAGTCGACACAAGCTCCTCGAGGACAATCTCGTCCTTGGCAACGTTCAACTCCTGCGCCTCCAGCTTTGCCGTCTGCAGCAGCCGCGTGCTCAAGAGGCTCAGTTGGCTTAACTCGTCCTCAATCAGCGCCACCAAATCCTGTTGCGGTTGGTTCAGAGCACCTACTTCGCCCAACCCCGCGTTAGCGGCCTGGATGGCGGTGAGCGGCGTCTTTACCGCGTGAGCCAGCGAATCCAATACCGCGGCGCGCAGCCGTTCGGCCTGGTGCGCCGCCGCAATCTGGCTTTCCTTCTCGAACGAAACGCAACGGTCCAGCGTAATCGCGGTCAGCGACGCCAGCGCATCGGCGACCAGCGGCCCCAGATTGCCCCGTATTGCGATCGCGCCGATTGAGTCGGCGCCGACCCTCAATAGCCTTCGCGATGTATGAGCCGCGTTGTCTTCGTCGTCGATCTGCGCCAGAAAACATTCCTTCGCCAACTCCCGTTCGTCCGCACCCCACACGCCCGCCATGTCGCACAAGCCGGAGTTCGCGTCGAAGATAGCCACCGCCTCCGCTGAAAAAATGCGTTGAATCAAGTGCGTCAACTGTGGCCCGGGCGCCTGATGCAGGTTGATAAGCAGCGTGCTCCGGCCCAACTCGTACAACTGCTCCATCGACGTCCGCTGCAGGATCGCTTCGCGCGAGTTCAGACGCTCGCGCGATGAAAGCCGGCTTACCAGAAGAGCGCTGATCTCGAAGGCTCCCAGCGCAACCCAGTCCTGGGGATCGGCTACGGTGAATTGCAAAAGCGGCGGATAAAAGAAGTAGTCCAGGCAGGCGCATGCCAGGATCGACACTACCGAGGCCTGCCAGAACCCGCACAGGATCGCCTCGCATACCACCACCAGCAGAAATAGAAAGCCGACCGGCGCCGGGTTGAAGTGAAGCTCGTAACCGGCAAAAGTCAGCAGCGCAACTACCCAGCACCCCATCAGGCTCTCGCCGGCGAACTGCAGCCGGCTCACGTGATTCCGCTCTCCAAGGATTTCCGATATCTTCATGGCGCCAAGGCTTGACGTTTCCGGTGTGCGTCTAGGAAGAGAATATCTAGAGGGGCATCAGCAAAACATAAATAATTTACAAAGAAATAGCGGGGATGAGTTGTGGATCGCTTTTCGGATCCAGTTCCCCATCCCCGCCCTTGTGCTGCGCAACGCCTTTGCGGCGTATTGATTACTTGGCGCTCGTTGAAAGGCTCTCATAGTGCGCGGCCTGGGCGCTCATCTGCTGTGCCTGTGACGTGAAGTACTCGTAACGATTCCGTGACGAGTCCATCGGGCGAGGATACTTGGCCGCCGATCCGGAAACGTTCTGGCTGCGTCGCTCCCATTCGGTCTTCTCTGACTGCGCCTTCTCTGCAAAGACCACCTGGCGCGCGTGAAAATAGCTCGCCAGCATCTGGTACTGTGCTACCGTGTGCGCACTGCGGAGCATCTGTTCAGCCTGGGCATGGCTGATGCCTGCGTTCATAGAATTCTGCGCGCGCGCGAGACCTGCGCTAACCGTAATTGCCGCTATTGCTGCTAAGACCTGAATCTTGCGAGTCATGGCGATTTCCTCCTTCATTTAGAGCATGGGGCTTAAAACGTGAATGAAGCATGAAGAATTAGCTGGATTTGTATAAGGTGTCCCCATATTTTATGAGGTACTTATGACTTACGTAGA
>JBELAI010000426.1:0-3945 GCA_049508975.1 Occallatibacter sp.
ACGTCGATGCCCTGCCCTCGAGCGTGACAGCGGGAACAGCCGACGTGATGGGCGTGATGTTGTGTCTAAGCTGCCATGACGGCAGCGTCGCAACACCAGCCATGATGCAGGGTCATACCTACGAAACGCTGGCCACACAGCAGGGGTTCACGGGCAACCCGCCGACCCTGCTTGGGAACGACGGCACCGGCACCGGGAACTATCTAAACGACCACCCGGTTGGCCCCAGCGCAACCATCGGCTGCAACAGCGCCGCGAATCCGGAGTCGGGATACAACTGGGATTGCACAATCACTTCGGCCGGCCTGATTACCCCCGGACCGAGCATGCAGGCGTTCATTCAGAATTACGGCTTCTTCGTCTCGCCAGCGGTTGTCGGCGGCAAGCCCGCCGTCATGTGCACCACATGCCACGACCAGCACTCGATGAATGCCGTCGTCGTACTCGCCGGCGCAACTAACCGGGCGCTTTCCACCGGTCCGAAATCCGGCATCCCGACCGGAACTTACAAGTCGATGTTCTTCGTGAACGGTCCCTACAATCCGAACACCAGCACCTCTGGCAGCAATCAGGATGCGCAATTCTGCCGCCAGTGCCATGGTGGCGAATCCAACGAAATGCACGGCGGCAACGTCCCAACCATTTTCTAAGTCGCCTTTCGAAAGAGGGGAGGGGGCGTCAATCTCCCTCCCTTTTTTCTTGAGCAAAAAGGGAACCACAATGAAACCCCATTTCCCCAGTTGCATCTTGTTTCTGATTGCCATTCCAGCCGCAGGGGCCCAGGTCGCATCACACGCGCCCACCGTCTTCAAGTCCGCGCCGGCTCCAACGCAATCGACCTCAATGGTCGCTCTCAACCCGGTCGGCAAGCCGGTTGTGCGCGTGAATGGTTCCGTGCTCACCGACATCGACCTGGTCCGTGAAGAGTACTCCATCTTTCCGTATGCGCGGCAGCACAACGGTCTCCCCAAAGAGATGGCGCCCCAAATCCGCGATGGCGCCCTGCAGATGATCGTCTTTGAGGAGCTTGTTTACCAGGAAGCGCAGCGGCGCAAGATGACGGTTCCTTCTGCCAAAATGGCGCAAGCCGAAAAGGATTTCCGCAAACAGTTCGCCACGCCCGAGGAATTCAATGCCCTCATGCAGAGCGAGTTTCACGGCTCCGAACAACTGTTTCAGGAAAAGATTCGGCGCGCGCTGCTGATTGACGCCTTGCTCAAGAGCGAGATCGAAGACAAAAGTCCGGTAACCCCCGCCGAAGTGAGGGCTTACTACGATAAGAATCCTGCGCTCTTCCGGCACGAGGAAACATACACCTTTCAGACGATTTCATTTCTGCCGCCTCCCAACGCGACACCCGACAAGATGAGGGAGGGACAAACCCGCGCCGAACAGGCATTGCCCCAGGCAAAGGCCGCCAAGACCACCGAGGCGTTCGGCTTGCTCGCCGAGAAAACTTCAGAAGATGACTTCCACGTGATGATGGGCCAGCACAAGCCCGTTGCCGCCAACGGATTGGCGCCGCAAGTGCTCAAGGCCCTGGCTGCGATGAAGCCCGGAGATGTCAGCGACGTGATCCAACTTGAGCAGGCGTATACCATCGTGCGGCTCAATGAGCACGCGCCCGCAGGCATGACGAGATTTGAAGATGTGAAGGCCGGATTGCAAAAAGAACTGCACGACAAGAAGGCTAACCAGCTTCGCGCCGAACTCGACAAGAAGTTGCACCAGAACGCAAAGGTAGAGACGCTTTAGCGCGTCGTAACACGAAATGGCATAAAGTCCCGGCCCCCATCAGGGATAAAGATCGAAACCTTGAATGAGGGACTGAACCAATGAACGGTAAGAGATCGCGATTGTTTCCGGATTTGAGTTTTGAGAGGTTGAGGCGGTCAGACGGTGAGGCAATTCTTCAAATTTGCGTGGTTGGTACCGCTGGGCCTCATGGTCCTTCCCTTACCCATTCACGCCCAGGTTGACCTTGGAGACTTCAAATTAAGTTCCAACGGCACCATCGCCGCAGGTTACACCGCTGATTATGGGAACCAGATCGTTTCCGACCATGGCTGGACAATTGGGGGTGTCGCCAACCTGACGGGCTCATTCTATAGCCCTGACTTTCTGTCCTTTAATATCGGCGCCTATCTCAACCAGTCAACAGCCAACTCCCAGTTTCAATCCATCACCAATTCGAGCGGCGTCAACGCCAGCGCAAGCATCTTCGGCGGCAGCCATTTTCCCGGATCCATCAACTACTCCAGGGCGATCAACAGTCAGGGCAACTACGATATTCCCGGTCTCGCCAACTACGTAAGCCATGGGAATAACGATACCCTCGGCGTCGCCTGGATCGAAAACTTTCCGCGCTATCCAACAGTTTCGGCAGCCTTCCAGAAAGGCGACGGCGACTATACCGTTTACGGAACAGACAATGAAGGCAAGAACACTTTCGCAAACCTGAACATTCATTCGAACTACAGCATCGAGGGATTCAACCTGGGCGGTTTCTACACACGCGGAAACGGTCATTCCTTGATTCCGCAGTTCGTGTCCGGCGAATCGGATACGGAAACCCGCTCGACCACCGACGGCTACGGAGCTAATTTTTCGCATAAATTACCTTTGAATGGGTCGGTCACAGGCTACGCGAATCGTTCCGGCTGGGATACAAGCTATCTTGGCACCGGCACCAGCGGCAACATCGACTACTTCAACACCACCGCCAGCCGGCGGAACGGCTTCTGGCCTCAACTCGAGCCAGACATCCAATTCTCTTGACCTGTCAGCCGCCGCGGGTTACGCTCCGGCCCAAAACATGCACGCTTCGGCCACCGTTGAGCGCCGCACCCAAAACTATTTGGGAGAGAATTATGGTGTGACCTCCTACGGAGCCGGAGGATTTTATACACACAAGGTTCCGGATGGCAATTTCAATGTTTCGCTGAACATGTCCGATAACACCGAAGATAAGAACGGGAATAATTACCTGGAGTTTTCGGCCAATACAAATTACGCCGGTGTTCTCAAGGGTTGGACAGTAAATGGATCGTTTGGATATTCGCAAGACGTGCAGACTCTGCTGATTACTTATCTGAATTCGACCTATGACTTCTCGGGCGGTATATCCCGGAGATGGGGAAGATTCTATGCCGGCGCAGGAGCCTCGGCGGGCAGAACCGCGTTGACCCAGGAACCGGATACCGCGAATAGCAGCGAGAGCTACTACGGCACAGTCGGCTATCGTCCCTGGATCACGGCGACAGGCAGCTATAACAAGTCGGATGGCCAGGCCTTGCTCACCGGCGCCGGCTTGACTACCGTGCCCGTGCCGCCTCCCGTTCTGCCTTCGAACCTGATAAGTCTCTATGGCGGCGACGGATATTCGATCGGGATCTCAAGTAACCCGGTTCAAGGGCTTTCCATATCGTCTAGCTACGCGACTTCCCACAGTAATACTTTGGCAAGCGGCGTAACCTCTTTCAACAACAACACCCAATTCAACTCCCTGATCATGTACCGGGTCCGCAAACTCGATTTTGAGAGCGGGTACGCCCGGCTTGAACAGGGATTCAGCGGATCGGGCACATCCCCGGCAGTGATTTCGTCGTTCTACATAGGCCTATCGCGTTGGTTCAACTTCTTCTAACTCGTGGATTCAAGCCGGTCATCGGCTCGGCGATCGTGCTCGCGGGATTGACGCTGCCGCTCGCCTCATTCCCGGCTTCGCCGCACATCAAGCGCGAAGCTGCTGCGGCTGAGGCATGGGAGATGTCGCTCGATGGCGGACGAAGCCTCAGTTGGCAGAAGAGTTTCAGTTCTGAAGCCGACGTCAAACCGAACCACGGTTTCTGGAACAAACTCATCGATGTGATCGCGGGCTCTCCCGAATACAAGTTTATGGTGCGTCCATACAGCGTAGCTACCGATTCCCATGGACGCATTATT
>JBELAI010000427.1:0-2718 GCA_049508975.1 Occallatibacter sp.
TCGACTCGCTGACCTCATAACGCCCGTGGCCGAGGCATTCCTGAAAGACCAGATCACCATCGGCCACGCTCTGCTGATCGCCAAGCTCCCGGCTTCGCAACAGCAGGAGGCATTCTCGGCTGCTTTTCGGGGCTTGTGGACAAGCGAAGGCAACACCCAAGTCCTGATTCCAGTGCGCGAGTTGGCATTATGCGGTGCACGGCATAAGGCCAATAATGCGGAGTACGTCTTTATGCGGAGTGCGGCAGCGTAGCAGGGGATGAACTTCTTTAGGGTCAGCATGATGGGCTGATCGCTAGAGAGTGACAGCTTCGCATAATCTGCAATAGTCTAAACTTGACTTGACTAACTGATCGCTCTCGACCTGCGTGACAACCAGCTAGCGAAAACTCAACTTCACTATTGCCGACAACCCAATCACAGGGTTCCTCGCTGGAGGGTAAGTCAGCAGCTCGCCCCACCGCCAGAGTAGACCACTGTCAAACGGCCATTCCTAATGCCATAGATGCGGAATGATTGTGATTCTGGGTCACTGACGGTAGTGATCAGAAAATCCCTTCCGTTCGTCAGATGGATCGTTCCCAGCACAAGCTCGTTTTCATCATCCACATTTTCCTTCCATTGCAGAAGCCGAAAGCGACCTTGCTGCATCGCTCCGATGGCAAAAATCAGCCTCAGGCGGACCGTTTCATAGCCGGGCTTGGATCCGTAGTCCTGAAAAGCCCGCTGAATAACAAAGAAGCTCTGGCCTTCGAGATGAACGGAATAGATACGCAGTTCTTCCATCGAGTCGAGTTTAGAGGGAATAAGCGCAGATAGCGCCTTGCGGATCGGCGCAAACTCGGGCTCTGTCAGCCGCCTGGCGGATGCCCCGGTTGTGAACATCTCTGTCGAACTTGCGGCAACTGCAGTGCCGCCAATGGAAGCGCCCGAATAGGTTCCGTGTCCAGTGTAGTCGAAACATTCATCCAACTTGGTAGGAGCAGCGTGAACTGTTGCGCCCCTACCATCGGCACTGACGATAGTGTAAGTATGGGGCTTGCTCAGATACTCCTTCTCAAACTTCCGGCACCCGTCCTGGTGATTACCGTCGCAATCGAACCCCTTCCACTCCCCAGAAGAATCCAGCTTGGCCAATGGCTCGATACTCAACTTTCCCGGATCGAGCTTTCGCCCCAAGCCGATTCCCCCTACCAGGATTCCGTCATCGCGAGATACGGCAGAAAGCACGACATCCGCGTCCGATCTTGGCGTTGAAGGAGGCTGTTGTGGCAAAGCTGCGATTGAAGCACCCAGAACTAACCACATCGAGATACGGTTCATTGACGTTGCCCTCGCATTCAGCATAGCTCCGGAGTCAAGAATATCCTTCACGAATGACGAGCAAACCGCAAATCGAGGTTCAGCCGCGTCCGACAGTTCCGCTTCGTCCTCACAACAGCGCGTGTAAGGTCAAGTCTGAGCTATCACACATAATCATGATGCTCCCAAGGAGGGGGAACATCATGCTGGTTCGCTATTTCAGACGGCCATCACGTATCGAGCAATTGCGCAGTGGCACCGGTGGTCATCTGCTTGAAGGATTCGCCAACGAACTGTCCAAAGGCCGTTATCAGTGGGTTGCAGCGCGCAAGCACATTCGGGTAGCCGAACACTTTCTCCATTGGATCGCCCATCGAAACCTGTCGACCACGCGCATTGAAGAAGGATATGCACAGCGGTTCCTCGATCACTTGAAACAATGCCGTTGTCGCGGACACCAGCCACCACTGAAACCTCACCGGCAGAAGTACAGCGCCGATCTTTGGTTCGACTATTTGCGGCGCGTTGGCATTGTCCCGACTCCAACCTTTGTTGAACCAGCGGTCGAGGCATCGATGTTAACGTCCTTCTGCGATTGGATGCGTCGACAGCGCGGGGTTTCCGATGCCACTCTTTCCATCTACCGCTTCGAACTGCGTGCATTCATCAAGAAACTCGGCGAAGATCCAGGCAGGTATGACGCGAAAAACCTGCGGCAGTTTGTCTTGGAGAAGAGTCAGCACTCGGGATGGGCCTCTGCGAGAAAGTGCATTTGTGCCATCCGCATGTTGCTTCGCTTCCTGATCTCGCAGGGAAGGTGCCCCGAGTATCTCTATGCGTCAATCCCTACTTTCGCCCATTGGCGGCTTTCTGCTTTGCCATTCTATTTACAAGCCGATCAGGTCGAACAGGTCATCGCGTCCCCCGATCTGGCGACTTCGCTCGGAAGGCGAAACCGAGCGATTCTTCTTGCGCGGGCGTCTTCTCTAAACGAGAGGCACCTTCCGGAGCAACCACTAGCCCCTGTCTGCCTCGCAGCGGGTAACCCAGCATTCGGAAGCGCAAAAAGGCTGGCGAGGGGTCCATCCAAATATTCTCCTTCCCGACTTGCAGCACCGCGATCACATGGTCAAAAGGCCAAGGAGATGGCATGTCCGGGTCAAACTCGCGATCGCCGCTAATCAGAACGGAAGATGCATGCAAACCCTCAGCCTCCAGCAGTGCCTCTAAGAGAGCAGTCTTGTCTTTGCAGTCACCGTATGCATTGTGCAGTGTCTCCGACGCAGAGCGTGGCTCGGAACCACCGATGCCAAACGATACCAAGCTCATATACCTGATGCGTTTAGCGGCAAAGTTGTACAGCGCCTCTATTCTCTCCAGGTCGGTCTTCGAGTTCTTCGTCAGTTCGTGAGCCTC
>JBELAI010000428.1:0-2689 GCA_049508975.1 Occallatibacter sp.
GAGGCAGATCAGTGGCGAAGATGAACCTCTCCCGCGGAGGCACATTGTCAAAGGTCGACTCCGGAACGTTAAAGTTCTTCGCCAGCACTTCCTTCGGTGTGTGGTGCAGCCAGTCGGTCAACAGGAACGTCTCGAACTCGTTGAAATTTCCGTCGTCGAACACCAGCAGGAACTGGCAGCCATTCTCACCCAAACCTTGAATCGAGTGCGGTACGCCGCCCGGGAACAGCCAGAGATCTCCTTCATTCACGTCCTCGACAAACGCCCGGCCCTTCTGGTCCACCGCCGTGATACGCGCGCCGCCGGCCGTCATAAAGGCCCACTCGGAGCCCACGTGCCAGTGCAGTTCGCGAACGCCGCCGGAGATCAGACGCATTTCCACGCCAGCCATCTTTTTCGACAGCGGGAAGTCGCGCACTGTGACCTGGCGGGTCCAGCCGCCCGATTCGATGCGCCTGTGAGACATGGCAAAGGGGTACTTGAACGGGAGTTGGCCGCCCGCATCGGTCTCCGGCGGATACACTGAATCCGGCTCTTGCGCTTCCAGGCCTGGATTCCTTGGCCCAAACTCCTGCTCGTTGATTCCGGTATGCGTGTCTCGGCTCATGTCCTTCTTCTGTTGCGCCGTTGCCAGAATCGGGAGGCCCGCTGCCGCCACCAGAACGGCCGAGGTCTTCTCCAAAAACGATCGCCTGCTGACGCCGTCACTGCTTATCCGATTATCTTGCTGTGTCATACTTGTCCCTCTTATGTTCCGATCTATCGCAATGGTGACCTTTGTGGGCCGCGCCCAAGGTCTTCACTGTTCCGTTGGTGCAACGAATCAAAATCCGTTACGACTGCCCGCGTCTCGATAATCCGTTCTGCAAGGCGACGGCTCTCGCTAGCAGAGCGAAAAGCACGTAGAATGCCAATCATCCCGGCATGCGTTAGCTGCATAGTTTCAGCGGTATACTGCAACCGGGGGAGTGACTAACCCTACGGGGCCCACCTCACGCGTCGGATATTTGACTCGATGTCTGCCATCCGACAGACCTCGTTCTGGAGCTCATGAATGACGAATCCGAGTACACCTACGGTGTTCGTGATTGATGACGATGTTGAGGTGCGAGCCTCCATCCAGAGTCTGCTCAAGGCAGCGGGCCTGCGCTCCGAATCCTTTGGGACGGCAGAGGAGTTTCTGCACAGGAAACAGCCCGGTGGGCCAGGCTGTCTTGTTCTGGATATTTCTCTTCCTGGAGTGAGCGGACTGGAACTTCAGGTGAAGCTGGCAGACGTCGGAGTGCGTATTCCCATCATCTTCATTACCGGCCACGGGGATATTCCCATGACGGTCAAGGCCATGAAGACCGGTGCAGTGGAGTTCCTGACCAAGCCCTTCGTCGATGAGGATTTATTGAATGCGATTCAACAGGCTTTCGATCGCGATCGCGTAACGCGACACCAGTACGACGAGCTTGCCGAATTGCGTAAGCGCTATGGCTCGCTCACCGCACGCGAGAGCCAGGTGATGGGCTTGGTGGTTTCCGGCATGCTCAACAAACAAGTTGCCTTTGAGCTCGGGACCAGCGAAATCACCGTCAAGATTCAGCGTGGGCATGTGATGACGAAGATGAAGGCAGAATCACTTGCAGAATTGGTACGAATGGCGACCAAGCTTGAGCTTCCGGTTGGGAAGAAATAGCAGTCGCCAAACGCCGGAAAAATGGTATTTCCGCACCCCGACAAGAGATCTAAAGGCTCTATTGCATTCAAATGCACCGGGGCGAGCGAAGGACTAAGGAGGTTTACTGCATGAGGTTTCCGGATGAGATGAGGTGGGCGCCCGGTTCAGTATGGTCTATCCCATTGCACTACGGGTTAGCCTTTGTCTCCGTCGCTGTTGCACTGGGTGCGGCGACTGCGTTCGCACACTTCCATCTGCCTCAAACCTTCGCAGCATTTGCGCTCTCTGCAATTGCCATCACCTTTTGGTACGCCGGCACAAAGCCTGGCATCCTTGCCGCTTTGCTGTCATCAATCGTCCGCAACTATCTTTTTGACCCAACGACCAGCACCGAGTCTCGCCTCCTATTCGACCTCGTGTTTCTGGTCTTTGCATTGCTCATGACGCTAGTCTTGCGCGGCCGAAATCAGCTTGAACTCAAAGTCGCCGAGCGAACTGCAGAGCTGACTGAATTGAATGGCAACCTCAAACGTGAGATCGCCAAGCACAACCAGGTTGAGGCGGAACTGCGCCTGAGCGAGGCGTATCTCGCCGAAGCACAGAGGCTAAGCCACACCGGCAGTTGGGCATGGAGTCCGCCGTCAGGCGACATAAGGTATTGGTCAGAGGAATGCTTCCGCGTCCAGGGCTTTGATCCGAAGGGGGGCGTGCCCCGATATGAAGAGTTCTTTCAACGCGTTCATCCGGACGATCAAGCTCGAGTCGCGGATGTGATTGAGACAGCAGTACGTAAAAGGGAAGAGTTCATGTTCGATTACAGAATCGTTTACCCGAACGGGGAAATCAGAGACGCGCAGTCGACAGGCCATCCCGTTCTCGACCCATCGGGCGGTCTCGTTGAATACGTGGGCACCATAATCGACGTCACCGAACGCAAGCAAGCAGAGAAAGAGCGGGAGAGGCTACGCGAGGCGCAAGCGGAACTCGCGCACGCCAGTCGGATGACCACAATGGGAGAGCTGA
>JBELAI010000429.1:0-2594 GCA_049508975.1 Occallatibacter sp.
TCCCTTACGACATTATTTTCGTCGAATCGAACAATGCCGCAACGCCCCGGCTCGCTGACCTGGTAAAGGCCTAATGTGGCCGCAGGCCTCAGTTTGCGATGGAGAGCCAGCATGGGTAAAAGATCGACGTTGGTGAGAACATCTGCGTAGAAAACCCAGAATTCGGCTTCAGAAGCAACCCAGTCGCGATTGGCCAGCAGAGTTCCGGCCGAGCCCAACAGGACCTGCTCCTCAGACAAGTGGACTTTGAGCGGGAGGTCTCTTGAAGCCAAGGCGGTTCGAACCGTACCAGCGTGGGCATGCAGATTGACGAACAGTTCACTGATCCCGGCGCGGCGACAGACCTCCAGCCAAATATCGAGCATAGAAACGCCGCGGATTGGTACGAGACACTTCGGAATCCTATCCGTCAAGGGACGCAACCGGGTGCCATGGCCAGCCGCCAAAAGAAAAGCTTTCATGAATGGATTGACGGTCTCATTTCGCCAGTTTCCGACTTGGGGATTACGTCGTCCGGTGCGCCATCGATGATCGAGGAACAAACATCCAGCGAGAGCCACCGCGCTCATCACTGTCGATGAAAGGATCGTTGACGATTACCTGCGCACCCTGGAAGTCAAAGGCAAACGCCATTTCCCGAACGCCCTCTGCGGCCATGGCACTACGCACAAATTCCTGGCGCGACGGTTCGCAATAGAGCAATAAGAACCCGCCGCCACCGGCTCCGGTGATTTTGCCACCCAAGGCCCCATTTTCCCGTGCCAGACTGTAAAGCTGATCGATGCGGGGATTCGAAATGCCTTGCGAAACCCGCTTCTTCGCCCGCCACGCTTCATCCAGAAGTCGGCCGAATGCGGGCAGATCGCCGATTTCGATTAATCGCCACATGCGCTCTGCCAAGGCGCGCACTTCGTGAAGCGCATCAACCGCCGCGCTCTGGTGATTGCGGGTTGATTTCTCCTGCTCCTCAAGAATCGTCCAGGAATGGTGGGAGGCGCCGGTGAAGAACAACATGAGGGTGTGCTTCAGTTGGTCGAGAGTCGAGGCGGCGGCTTTGACAGGAGTCACGGTGGCGGCGCCATCGGGCGAGAAACTAATAAAATTCATCCCGCCGAAAGCGGCCGCATATTCATCCTGTTTGCCTACATGGCGGTTGAGCATTACCCTTGCTACGGCGAAAGCCCGCTCTGCCAGTTCATACGTCGAAAGCGGTTGTTGCAGGTACGTGGTGATGGTTTTGAGGAGATTGACACAAACGCTTGCCGAAGAGCCAAGACCGGTGCCAGGCGGAATCTCCGAAGCCAGAAATAAATCAATGGAAGTGTCGCATCCAATGTCTTTCAGCACTGCGACGGGGATTTCGAGAGCGCTGCCGGCGATATTCATGGCCGCAATGTCGTGCCAAGCCTCGAAAATCCGGAGATCGGAGGAAATGATCTGGATGCGACCATCGTCGCGTTTCCCCAGGACGGTGTAGAAATACTTATTGATTGCAACACTCAGAACTGATCCCCCAAACTGTTCGTAGTAGGCGGGGAGATCTGTTCCGCCACCCGCAAAGCTAATCCGTACCGGGCTGCGACCGATGAGCACTGGGCAATATCTCCTGTAAGAATGAGGATTGACGCGTGCCAGCGGCAGCACGCGAAGTGCCTGGGCCACGCTGAAAAGCGCGTGCCGTTACGGTCCAAACAGTTTGCAACAAGATCGACATATCGAGGAAAGGAGAAGCGTCCAAAAGATACTGTAGGTCGAAGCGGCATTTTTCTTCTGAAGAATGCTGTTCCCGCAATCCGTGAACCTGGGCCAGTCCTGTAATGCCAGGCTTTACGGTCAAGCGCTGAGCTTCCCAAGTGGTGTAATGGGACACGCGGTTCACACCTTCCGGTCGTGGTCCAACCAAACTCATATCTCCCGTTAGCACGTTGACCAACTGCGGAAGTTCCGTAATGCTGAGTTGAATCAGAGCTCGTTCCAGGGGGGTGGGATGAGCCGATTCACGATCCACATTCATGCGGAGCATGCGAAAATGCTCGCCGTGCAGGCCGACACGCTCGTCCCAGCAGAAGGCCTTCGCTTTCTGGCGGCGAAGCAGCGATCCCGCAGCGAGAACAACAACCGCAGCGGGAACAACAAGGAAAGAAGAGACCATCAAATCCATAGCGCGCTTGAGGCCATTGGCAAGGAGCGGGGTCGGCTGGGGTAATTGAAGTACGGGAAGGCCGTCCAGGTCCACCAAGTTTGGCCGGGACAGATACAGTTCATAAAGTTCTGGAACCAAGCTAACCTGAATCCCTTCATTGCGACAGCGAGTCGCGAGATTGAGCATTTCGTTCCGGGAACAGCTAGCCCCAACCAGAATCATCTCTTCGACTTTGTGCGCTTTGAGCAAGTCCGTGATTCCAAGGGTCTGAACGGGTATCGCTGAGGACAAGTGCGAACTCGAGCTCTCAGCGTAGGCATCAAACGGACTCAAATATCCAACCACGTTCCATAGCACTTCAGGGTGACGGTCGATCTTGGCGGCCAATTCGCGCGCGGTTCTGCCCGCGCCCACAATCACGACGCGCCGGCGGGCGTCGGTCGCGGACTTC
>JBELAI010000043.1:0-33770 GCA_049508975.1 Occallatibacter sp.
CAACTGAGAGTGCAAAAGGTGAACACGCCTGGCGCCTAGTGGTAGAGCAGAGCGGTTCAAAAGTGTCCGCAACAATTCTTCGGGTTGATGGTGACACGGGAACTCTGGCTGGCTCTTACAGCAACGGAAAATTCACATTAACTCATTTCGGAGACGTTCGGGCAATCATTCTCGAAATTGTTCCAAATTCTGATGGGTCGCTTGATCTGGCTCTTGACGGACCGCACACCCATGCCGGTCCGGTGGGTGATTCGGCAAAGTTCAAGGCAATTCGAGAGACGGATCCACGCGCCAAAGAAACTCCGCCTCCTGACGACTTCAGCGCTCACACCTCTGTAAAGGATCCGCAACAAATATTCCAATTCAGCTTTCCAGACTTGAACGGCAAGATCGTATCCAGTACGGATCATCAATTTGCTAACAAGGTCGTGCTGGTGAACGTCACTGGAAGCTGGTGCCCGAACTGCCATGATGAGGCTCCATATCTGGCGGAGATATATCGCAAGTATCACTCGCGAGGTCTGGAGATCGTAGCGCTCGATTTTGAGGAATCGGCACAGGCCCATACTCTCTCCCGTCTTCATGCCTTCATCAAGAAATACGGGATAGAATACACCTACTTGCTGGCAGGAGAACCGAAAGGTGTCCACGACAAGATCCCTCAGGCGGTAAATCTGAATGCATGGCCGACAACGTTCTTCATTGGGAGAGATGGTCTTGTGAAGGCGGTCGAGACTGGATTTCCATCCCCTGGCAGTCTCGAATTCGATCGTGAGGCAAGGCAGAAGTATGTAACAAACATCGAGAAGCTTCTGCAAGAGGACAAGCATGTCTCCAACAATTGAATGCTCTCGGCTGGAAGCTCGCTAGTCGGCGAAGATCGGACGTTTTGTCTTGGTAGGAATTTGATTGTTAGCCCGTTGGTATTGGTCGATCCATAGAAGAATGCATCGACCAATACCAATCAATGGTTCAGTGATAAAAATGCTCTCGCGCCAGCACGGCAGAAGCAATCGTTGATTTTTGTCCTCAGATCATCTTGGTCACATTGATCAGTGATGACACGCACAGAGGGCTGGCTAGATATAGGTGATAACAAATATCTATGAGCAATCAGACTAAAGCATTGGCGCGCGGTTGTTGTTGCTTTGCACAGCATATGCTGGCGAAGCGGGAGCGCGTGTAGCGGCGGTACTTACGCTATAGATTCAAAACAATTGAATCTGCACACAAGGCCCACTGACCAGCACTGCTGGCGTGGGCTTTTTACTGCCGTACGTAGAGGGCTCCGCGATCAGCGCCAAAAGAGAGAACTTATTGAAGGATGCAGTTGCTCGCTTCCTTCGAAAAGGCAACTCTCATACAGCTCAGATCCTGATTCAACAACTCGTGACGACGAGATGAAGGAGTCGCAATGAAAATGAACATCTTGTCTACAGCCATACGTTTAGGTAGTTTGTCCATGATCATTTTGGGGCTGGTGGTCTTGCGCACTCCGCTTGTGGCTCAACAGAACTCTGTAAGTATGCTGTTTAATGGCTCACGAGTGTTAGCAGAAAGGGCAATCTGGAGCAGCCTCCAGCGATACTTGCCGGCAACGGACAACTCCACACCTCTGTTTGAACGCGCCAACAATCCCACAAGCGCAAATAATAAGGCGATTGTGGCAGATGCCGACAGCTTCCACGCCCAGACACGAAATGTATCACGTCAAGATCGGTTGCTGAACCAACCTGGATGTCGTGCTGGAACTCGTCGAGCAAGAGAACGTCCGACTGCCTTTGCTCGAAGTAACAATCCAGTCAGACAATCACGTGAACTATCGGAGATCTTCCGATGAAAGGACTTTCTATGAACAGGCATATTCCGTCGCTCGCAGCGTTTTCTCTTTATCGCTGGACCATTCTGCTGCTTGCACTTTTGACAGTCCATTCTGCAATCCATAGTCAACAAGCCCCGACCGCCGTGCTCTTCAAGAATGTGCGCATTTTTGACGGCAATTCGGCTCAGTTGACGCCTCCCAGCAATCTTCTGGTTGTGGGAGATACGATCGCACAGATATCAACCAGCCCAATCGAGCCCCCTTCGGGAGTCCCTACAATCACGATCATCGGGGATGGGCGAGTTCTGATCCCCGGTTTGATTGACGCGCACTGGCATTCGATTTCTGCCGGCGCTAACTCAGCTGACAGAAATGGGGATTTCGGCTACCGTTACCTGCTGGCGGGAGTTGAGGCCAAGCAGACTCTCCTGCGCGGCTTCACCACAGTACGGGATTTGGCTGGACCTTCTTTCGGTCTAAAGAAAGCGATCGACAACGGGTTGATTCAAGGACCGCGAATCTATCCCTCTGGGGCAATGATTTCTCAGACGGGTGGTCACGGCGATAACCGGCAGTTGACCGATGCTCACCCTCGCTTTGGAGGAAATACTCCGCGCAGCGAGATTGTAGGAGATTCAATCATCGCTGATGGCAGGGATCAGGTTCTAGCTGCGGTTCGAGAGCAGTTGCGCCTTGGAGCCAGCCAGATCAAGCTGGCCACAACCGGTGGCATCTCGTCTGAAAACGATCCGCTTGACAGCCTACAGTTCACTTCCGACGAGATTCGCGCTGCCGTTGAGGCGGCTTCGGATTGGGGAACGTATGTAACCGTTCACAACTACTCTTCCGAGGGCGCGCGCAGGGCAATTGATGCGGGAGTCAAGGTCATCGATCATGGGCAACTGCTCGACGAACCTACCATTCAACTATTGGCAGAGAAGGGAATATGGTTGAGCATTCAACCATTCTTGCCCACAACGGACAAGTCCAAACTCCCGGCGGATTTTGCCAGCGGGCCTAAGTTTGCCAAGGGCCAACTGGTAACCGCGGGCACCGACCGCGCCTACACTCTGGCCAAAAAGTATCACGTGAAGATCGCATTTGGAACCGACCTGGGAGGCGGACTAGAACTTGCCGCGCAACAGAATGCCAGGTTGTTATCGCTTACTCGGTGGTTTTCCCCGGAAGAGATACTGCACATCGCCACGGCCGCAAACGGCGAGCTTGTTGCGCTTTCAGGTCCTCGTAATCCGTACCCCAAGAAGTTGGGCGTAGTGGAAACCGGCGCCTATGCCGACCTCCTATTGGTGAACGGCAATCCACTGGAAGATATCAATCTGCTCGGTGCGCCAGACAAATCGCTGGCGGTCATTGTAAAGAATGGCGAAATCGTCAAGAACACTTTGGGGAGATGACGTTATGAATACTATCTGCGCGTTGTCGAATCGACACTCGAACGGCTGTTGACTGTAGAAACCATTCCTCGTCAGTGGCAAGGCGGTAAGGTGACTGTCCTTAAACTGCTGCGATGATCCACTTCTTGCTCTGTGGAACATCTATGCACCTGGGCACAAAAACGCCTCGCTGTACCCAGGTCCGTAACAAGAAACATGAAAGGATAAGTCATGAAAACGAGACTCTCGTTCGTTGTCGCACTTCTAATGTGCACAGTATGCGCATATGCCCAACAGACATCGTTATTTGGTACAGTGACAGACGCCTCAGGCGCAGTCGTCCGTGGTGTAAACGTAGTCGCCGAAAACACCGATGGCGGGGCCGTTTACAAGACAGTGACCAATGAATCAGGCGCCTATCAACTTCCAGCGATCTCCGCTGCAAACTACACTCTGCGGGTAGATGCTTCCGGCTTTGCAGCCTCAGAGAAACACCTGCCCGTCCACGTTGGCCAAGTTCTGGAAGTCAATTTCATTTTGGTCCCGGCCTCCGCGTCTACAACCATCTCTGTCTCAACCAATGCCACTGTGATCGATACAACATCTTCAGATATAAGTGGCGTAATTGATCCGGAAGCGGTCTCGCAAAAGCCGCTCAACGGCCGTAACTACCTTCAACTGGCCACTCTCGTTCCGGGAGTTCGCGTAAATGCAATCACCAGCAGTCTTTTGCCGGCGTATTCGACGGGGAGCACTCAGATTCACCTGGATGGCCAGGAAACCACAAATTACTCGAGTTATCTGAGTGTGGGTAGCCCGGTGCTTTATAGTCGCGATGCGATCTCCGAGTTCCAGGTCATTACAAATCGGTTTGATGCAACTCTGGGAAGATCCTCACAAATTCAGATCAACATCCAAACCAAGTCAGGCGGTAACGCAATCCATGGCTCTGCCTTCGGATATTTTCGGAACGATATATTCGATGCCGCCGATCCGAATGCTCATAAGGTTGTCCCGTTCTCCGATCAGCAGTATGGTGGAACGGTTGGCGGCCCAGTGCGAAAGGACAAGCTGTTTTACTTCGCTTCCTTTGAAGCGGAACGCCAGCCAAATACCATTGTGCTCAACCCATACGGGTTTGCTTCGACAATTCCAGTATGGACGCATTCCACACAGACTTCAACAAGAGAGTACTTGACCCATTGGGACTATTTGCCGAACTCGCGCGACCACTTTTCCTTGCGCGCCAACGGCGATACGCAGGGGAACCCTTACACCGTGAGTGTGTCGACGTCAACTACAAATCCAACGCAGGCGTATAAATCAAAGAGCAACGATTACGCATATCAGCTCGCGTGGTCAACCACACGAGGGCCAAATATTCTCAACGATCTGAAAGCCGGCTTTCATCATACCGGAGGGGAATCGCAGCCAACCACGAACGCATTGACCTTGTACTTTCCGAGTACGACAATCGGCGGAAACTACAATATGCCAAACAACAGCAGCGGGGAAAACCAGAGCTATCGAGACGATTTCTTTTGGCTGCGCGGAAAACATAGCGTGAAACTTGGAGGAGAGTATATCCATTCTCTATATCACGGGACATTCGCCATGTATTCCCGTGGTGCCGCAACTCTCAAACAGGATCTCACAAATCTGCCAACGATATTTCCGGATCTGACGGATCCGTCAACATGGAACCTCGCTGCACTCAATCCATATGTGTCCAGCTACACGCAGTCTTTCGGTACCCAGAACTTCAATCTTCCGCGCAACATTCTTGGCGCCTGGGTCCAAGACGATTGGAAGGTCACGCATCGCCTGACAATTAATGCAGGCGTTCGATATGACAATGACATCGGCGTTTTCGATCCTCACGTCACTTTGGTCAGCGGACTCAAGCAGCCCACCAGCGGAGACAATCACGAGTTTGCCCCGCGTGTAGGGTTGACCGTGGACCCGACAGGAAGCGGCAAGACTGTCATTCGCGGTGGCGCGGGCATTTTCTTTACCAATATCATGACCAATATGATTGAGGATGCCTCGCTCTTCAATGGCCAAACCTCGGTCGCGCCAACTGTCACCGCGACCGCAAGTTCGCCGATCAACCTTGCCAATCCCTTTGGAAGCACTACTCCAGCCGATATTCTCGCGAATCCAACTGCGTATAAGCAAACGGTTCAGGTCATGGCCCCTGACGTTGTAACTCCGTGGGCGGCGCAAGCTTCCATCGGCATTCAACGCCAGATTCGCAATGGGCTGACTATCTCTGCGGATTATCTGCACGATCGTACTCATCATGATTGGATACGTGTAGACAAGAACCTCTATCAGGACCCTGTGACCGGCTTCAACAAGAATCCAGCCTCAGCCGGCCGTCCAAATCCTCTCTATGCTGCAATTCTTACCTTTGTTACGCCAAAGAACGTTGGGAGTATTTACGACGCTCTTCTGGTAAATGTTCAACAGCGAGAGTGGCACGGTTTCACTGGATCTGCGGCATACACGTTGGCCAGAGAGAAGAACAACAATCACTCGGGACCTTTTGGGTACGCCAACAACCCATTCAATTTTGATGGCGACTGGGCTAACGGACTAGAGAACCAGTTACATACTCTCAATGTCAGCTCGGGCTACCAATGGCGATATGGGCTTCACGGGGGCTTGCTCTATCACTACGGTTCGGGGGCCAATTTCTCAACGACGGCAGGAGCCAGTCCGACGGGTCTCGGTTCCTACACAGTCAATCGCACATACTGCGGAGCCGATGCGACGAACCCGACCTGCCAGCATGTCATAGACCCCAACAAATCTTTCACAGTTGTGTACAACAATCCAATTCACAATCATCTTGATCCCGTCTCGGGTTATGACATCACCGATAGCGACCAGCTGGTAGGCAGGCCTATTCAACGCGTCGACGCGAATCTGGCAAAGGACATCACTTTCAATGATCATCTAAAGGCTATAGTGCAGGTGGAAGCCTTCAATGTGCTCAACCACTCGAACTACGGTTCCTATAACGGAAGCATCACATCTTCGGCCTATGGACAGCCGGGATCCACCTCCGGCACTCTTAGTTACTATCCGAGAATGCTGCAGTTCTCGGCACGGTTGCAGTTCTAGGCTTCGCTGGACAGGCCCGGCATCAGGCGTGGTCGGAGGTTGACCTCGCCTGGGCCGAAGGCTCGTTGCGCAGGCTGCAATGATGGCAGCAATTCAGGCATCTCCCGTTGACAGGAGCTATTTCATGAGGAGTATCTTTCGCAGGCCTCTAGTGTTTTCACCGCAGACAGCAGCAAATGTGCTGGCGGCTCATGACACCAATACATCAACTGTATCCTTGCCATCGGCCAGATCTCCGGACTATCCTGTTGTTATGCATCGATGTCGCTAACACCATTCTGGTGACAGCTCCGATGAGAACGTGCGCCAGTTTGAGCTCGTTCATTTCTGTTTTGTGATTTCATCATTCAACTAATACTGAAAACTGTTTAGGGATTATTCCCTGAACGAGGAGAACATCATGGCGCGTATTGCCGCAAATGTAACTCAACTCATTGGCCGTACTCCGTTGGTGCGGCTGAATCGCATTGCTGCTGGTCTGCCTGCGACTGTCGTAGTCAAGCTGGAAAGCCAAAATCCGGTCTCGAGCGTAAAGGATCGCATTGGACTGGCGTTGATTGAGGCCGCCGAGAAGGCTGGCAAAATCACGCCCGGAGAAACGGTACTCATCGAACCCACCAGCGGCAATACTGGCATTGCACTCGCCTTTGTTGCGGCAGTCAAGGGCTACCGGCTGATCCTCACCCTGCCCGAAACCATGAGCCTGGAGCGTAGGACGGTGATTCTGGCCTTCGGGGCCGAGATCGTGCTGACGCCCGGGCCGAGCGGCATGAAAGGCGCTGTAGCTAAAGCCGAGGAGATTCTGGCCAAGACTCCGAATGGATACATTTTGCAGCAGTTCACCAATCCTGCCAATCCTGCCATCCACTTTGCAACTACAGGTCCTGAGATCTGGAACGATACCGACGGTAAGGTCGACATTGTCATCAGTGGCGTAGGCACAGGCGGCACCATCACCGGCGTGGCCAAATACATCAAAGAACGGAAACCGACATTCAAAGCCATCGCGGTCGAACCCGCCGATAGCCCTGTGCTCTCTGGAGGTAAGCCTGGTCCGCACAAGATTCAGGGCATAGGCGCTGGCTTTGTCCCGAGTGTGCTCGATACCAGCCTGGTGGATGAGGTGGTGCAAGTCAGCAATGACGAAGCGATCGAAGCCGCACGGCGGTTGCCGCTCCAGGAAGGGCTATTCGTCGGCATCTCTTCGGGTGCGGCGGTGGCTGCGGCGTTAAAGGTGGCCGAGCGGCCGGAGAACGCTGGAAAGTTAATCGTTGCGGTGCTGCCGGATTTCGGCGAGCGCTATTTGTCCAGCGTACTCTTCGAGTCACTGCGACAGCAGGCGCTTGCCCTGCCGACCGAAGCGATCATTCCGGTTGCGGTGTAAGTGTTCTTCCAATCAGCAGGCGCGTATGGGCAGCCCCGTTCGCGCCTGCTTGTTCCTTGCAGAGAGAATAAAAACCTTCCACGAAAGACCAACTAACGGCTCCCTCCGGTCTAGAGAGTCTCGAGTCCCTTTGAACGGTGCACTATCGCACTGGACGAAACCTCTCAAGGCGTGAGAGGCTTTGAGCGTGGATCATTCACGTCTAAAAACCTTTCGTATTGTCTCGGAGATGCTGAATTTCCGAAAAGCGGCTCTGGTCTTGGATCTGTCGCAACCGGCGGTGACGGCTCAGATCAAGGCATTGGAAGAGTCGCTCGGCGTTGCTCTTTTCAGTCGCGTTAGGCAAAGCATTGCCTTGACCAAGGCCGGCGAAACATTGCTTGTGTATGCCCGCAAGATTGAGGCGCTGAGCAATGAGGCAGTGGCCGCGCTTAAGCCCTTTGGCGCACAGGAAGAGATTGAGATCGGGGTGGGTGCCTCCTACACTCTGGCCGTTTATTTGTTGCCCAGACTGTTGCCGGCGTTGCTCAAAAGCTGGCCCATGCTGCGGATCCACATCATTGCGGGCAGCAGCAGCGAGGTACTGGAGGCGGTCACTACACAGCGGGTAAGTCTCGGAATGATCGAAGCACCGGCATTTCGCCCCGATCTTAAGATCGAGACTTTCGGAGAGGATGAACTTTCGCTAATTGTGCCCGCGAGACATCCCTGGGCCGAGCGGCAAACCATTACTCCAAAGGAGTTGGTGGAGGAACCGATCCTGTTACGGGAACCGGGTTCTGGAATGAGGAGTTTCGTCGAGGAGTATCTCGAGAAGAATGGTGTTCTTTCTGGTCTTCGCACCACCGTGGACATGAATTCCACTGAAGCCATCGTTGCCTCGGTCGAAGCTGGTGTAGGGGTCGGCTTCGTTTCCTGTCTAGCGCTGGAAAAATCGCTTCTGGTGAAAACCGTGAAGATCGTTCCGATCAAGAGCGGTCCCATTCTGCGGACTCTCAGCCTTGTTCTGCAAGAAGGGCCGGAACCACAAGGGCCGATTTTGCAACTCGCGAAGATGCTTCGGCAGAATCCGATTCCTGCGCTGGACTATGATCTGTCCGAGCGGAAACAGACAAATCGCTCAAGATGACGCACTCGCCGCGAATCTGCTCCATCGCAGAGCGCCTCTGCTGGCAATGAAGGAGCAGCTTGCCACGCGATTGTGGAGACAACGATGATCGACGTCCACTCCAGCCGGGAGCAAGCCCTGCTGCAGTACCGGATGCAGGGAAGAATACCGGGGACTCCGCTTCAATTCTGCTTCCATTGATGCTTTCCACCGCTCTCCGCTGATCGTCTAGAGAGAAGTGTCGATTCCGCTTTGCTATGAGTATTATCGTGGACGAACTCCAGCCCGCAATCTTGGCAACCTTGGCAATCGTTTATTGCGCTGTCTCGATCCGCGCCAGTGCTTGCTTCAAGTCAGCGATCAGATCATCGGTGTCTTCCATACCGATGCTCAGCCGCACCAGGCGGTCGCCGTATGGCGAGGCTCCACGAGTGTGATTCAGGTTGTAGGTCACGGCCAGGCTTGTAGTCCCCGCCCAGCTATAGCCAATCTCATACAGATCGAGGGCATTGACGAAGGCGCGCACCTGCGCTCCGCTGAATTTCTGGCGAAAGACAAAGGAAAACAGCCCGTTCGCTCCAGAGAAATCGCGCTTCCAGAAGGCATGACCGGGGCAACTTTCGAGCGCTGGATGCAGCACCGTTTCGACCTCCGGTCGCGCGGATAACCAGTTGGCGATCGTCAACGCCGAAGCTTCTGCGTGGTGCAGCCGCACGGCCAGTGTCTGGAGCCCGCGCAGTGCCAGGCTGCATTCATCGGGAGAGACAGACATGCCCGTGCGCGCCCGCGTCTCGCCGAGGCGCTCGAGCAGTGCCTCATCGCGGACGGTGACCGAGCCCAACAGCAGGTCGCTGTGCCCGCCTACGTACTTCGTCAACGCCTGCACGGAAACGTCCACGCCGTGCTCGAAGGCCTTGAAGAGCACGCCCGCTGCCCAGGTATTGTCCATCGCCACGATCACGCCATGCGCGTGCGTCGCGGCGGCAATCGCCGGCACGTCCTGCACTTCCATCGTGATCGAGCCAGGACTCTCCACCCAAATCAGGTGCGTGTTCGGGCGGAAGTGCTCCGCGACTTTGGCCCCGGCATCCGCTGGATAAAAAGAAGCTTCGACGCCAAAGCGCTGGAGCAACTTGATGGCCAGCAGCCGGTTCGGCACATAGGCGGTTTCCGGGATCAGCACGTGGCTGCCTGCCGAGAGCATCGCCATGTCCACAAGCGTGAGAGCCGCAAGGCCGCTGGGAACAAGCAGTGTCCGCGTGCCGCCTTCGAGTTCGGCAATGCGACCCGCAAGAGCAAGAACGGTCGGCGTGCCGTGAATGCCGTAGGTGTATCCAACCTCGTCTACATTCCACCCGCCCACAGCGGAGTCGCAATCGGGAAAAACGACCGTTGAGGCGCGCTCCACTGCAACACTTAGCGCCCGGAAGCCTCCGGGCACTTTGGTGCCGCTATGAATGAGCTTGGTTTGCCAGTTCTGGGCCATCCGAAAGTCTGCTTTCTGCCGGCGGCAATCGACCCCTGCCAACGATTCAATATAGCGCAGCGAAGCTCTTGCTTACTGGGATAGAGGACAGGAAGCTTGCCGCGGCTGATCCTGCCGAGACAGCCTGCCGTACCTTCAGCGAACAGCAACCGAGAGCGAACTAGTGCTTTCGATGGCCTGCTGAACGTCGGTCGTCAGATCGTCTATGTGCTCCAATCCGACGCTAAGACGAACGAGTCCGTCTGTGACGCCGCGGGGTTCGCGCAGTTCTCTGGGAATGCTGGCATGCGTCATGGTCGCTGGATGGCAGCAGAGCGACTCGACGCCTCCCAGGCTCTCGGCCAAGGAAAAGACGCGCAGTTGAGAACTAAAGGCGGTAGCGGCCTCCAGCCCACCCTCCAGTTCAAGACTGAGCATGCCACCGTATGCGTGCATCTGCCGACCGGCAAGCGCGTGCCCCGGATGCGATGGAAGACCAGGATAGATGACGCGGCGCACGGCAGAGTTCGCCTCGAGATAACGGGCAAGAAAGTGTGCATTCTCGCAGTGGCGTTGCATGCGGACAGGAAGTGTTTTGATGCCGCGCTGGATCAAATAAATGTCGAAGGGACCAGGGACGGCGCCACGAGCGTTTTGCAGGAAGTGTATGCGCTCCAGAAGTGGGCCGGAACGCGCGATTACGGCGCCGCCGATCACATCCGAGTGACCGCCCAGATACTTCGTGGTGCTGTGCACCACATAATCGGCGCCCAGCGCGATGGGCGTTTGCAAGTACGGCGTGGCGAAGGTGTTGTCGACTACGGTCACAAGGCCGTTGCCGGAGGCAAGCCGGCTCAGGCCAGCAATGTCAAGGATGTCGAGCAGTGGATTGGTGGGGCTTTCCAGCCAGAGCAGGCGCGGCCGTTTCAGTGATCGAAGGGCCGCTTCAAAAGCGCCAGTTTCGGCGCTTTCAGCAAATGCCACTTCGATGCCGAGCGGACGGAAGATCTTGTCGAGCAAGCGGAACGTGCCGCCGTAGAGATCGTGCGAGGCGACGACGCCATCGCCAGGACGCAGAGTGTCGAGTACTGCTGAGCAGGCGGCCAGTCCGGAAGCAAATGCGGCGCAGGCTTCGCCACCTTCGAGCGATGCCAGGCTTGCCTCCAGATTGGAGCGTGTGGGATTACCGCTTCGCGAGTAGTCGTAGCCGCGATGCCGCCCGGGAGCTTCCTGGGTGTAGGTCGAACTCAGATAGAGTGGCGGAATTGTTGCTCCGGTCGAAGGATCGGGCTCCTGGCCCACATGAATTGCTCGTGTTTCAAATTTCATCGCGACTCTCCATAGTTAGGCTTGGTGCGACCAACGCGTTCGTAGAACTCCATGAGGTCGGCTCGCGTAATCAACCCGATGAGCAGTCCGTCGCGCACAACGGCAACGGCTGTATTGCCCGACAGAAGCAGTCGGTAGACCTCTTCCAGCAGCACACCGGCATCGACGCGCTCCAGTGGACGAGCCATCACATCACGCAGTGCGACCTTACCGGTATCGACGCCGCGATGCTGAGCATGAACAATTGTGATCTCCTGCACGGCGCCGACCATCACGCCGTTGTCCAGAACCGGCAACTGCGAGATGCCGTGTTCGCGAAAGATGTCCGCGGCACGTTGCAGGTTATCGTCCGGTAGCAAATAGATCAGTTTGCCCTCGCGGTTGAGCGTGGTGAGCACGTCGCTGGCGGTTGTGAACTCGGGCGTAAGATCGAGAAAGCCGTTCTGCGCCATCCACATGTCGTCATACATTTTGCTCAAATAGTTACGTCCCGTGTCGGGGCAGAGAGTAACGATGAGATCCTCGGGCGAGCAGCGCAGTGCATAGCGAAAGGCAGCGCTGAGCGCGGTTCCGCTGGAACCGCCGAGCAAGATGCCGTCTTGGTGTGCAACTTGGCGGGCAGTGTAAAATGACTCGGCATCACCGACGCGAATCCATTCATCGATCACCTGCGCGTTGAGCGTGTTGGGGACGAAGTCCTCACCAATGCCCTCGACCTTCCACGACCCCGGCGCACCGCCACTGAGAATCGAGCCTTCGATGTCGGCGCCGATTACGCGAATCCTCGGATTGCGTTCCTTGAGGAAGCGGCCGGTGCCACTGAGAGTTCCACCTGTTCCGGCCGAGGCGACAAAGACCGTGATGCGTCCTTCAGTCTGCTCCCATATCTCCGGGCCCGTCGTTTCATAGTGTGCCTGTGGATTGGCAAGATTGGTGAACTGGCCTGCTCGCCAAGCACCCTTAATCTCTCGTGCCAGCCGCTGCGCCACGCCGTTGTAGCTTTCCGGCGAATCGGGTGCAACATTGGTCGGCGTAATGACGACTTCGGCACCGTAGGCACGTAGCAAGCGCACTTTATCGTTGCTCATTTTGTCGGGGAGTACAAAGATGCAGCGGTAACCACGCACGGCGCTTACCAGCGCCAAGCCCAGGCCCGTATTGCCTGCAGTGGCTTCAATCACCGTGCCTCCAGGCTGTAGTAACCCGTTGCGCTCAGCCTGCTCGATCATGCGCAAAGCGACACGATCCTTGGCACTGCCGCCAGGATTGAAAGATTCGACTTTGGCGTAGACGGCCGGCGCGAGATTGGCCGCCGAACGATGCAATCGCACGAGGGGCGTGTTGCCGATTGTTTCGAGAACGCTGTCGCTCAAACCGAGGTGCACCGATTCGATCTGGGTGTCGATCATTTGGGTTCTCCTGCATGAAACTCCGGCACTATGGAACGCCGGAGCTTCACGCGTTCGCTGGTTAAGTGCTATTTAGAACTCAAAACGCAATGCAACCTGACCCGTGCGGTTGCCTGCATTTTCGGCGGTTTGCGTACTCGTGGTTTGACCGAATGTGCTGGCGTTGGAAACGTCAATAGTTGGTGGCGCCCAGTTGATGTGGTTGGGAAGATTGGTGAATGTCGTCTCGAAGTGCAGTTTCTTGCCCTCACCCAAGGAGTATTCCTTGGACAGACCCGCAGCCACGGCAATCGTGCCTGGGCCGACAAGACTTCCCACGCCTGCATTGCCGTCGCGGCCAGTGTTATTGGGGTTAACGGATCCGTCGGGAAGGTAATAGCCGTAAACGCGTTTCAGCGCATTAATGTCGTACCACTTAGACGACGTGTGATTTGAGATATTGGGGTTGCCTACGCGATCTGGACGAGTGGCAGTCTCATGGCACCCGGCGACAGGAGCCTCGACGCCGATGTTGGCCGGATCGTCCGTAATGGCCTCAATAGGAGTTTGAAAGGGGCCTGTTTGGAAGAGGCTAATGGTGCTCAATTGCCAGCCACCGAGTAGGGCGTTGACAACATGGTTTGAGTCTTTCAGCAACAGTTTTCCACGGCCGACAGGCAGTTCGTAGAGTCCTGTGACGAGCAGGCGCTGGCGGCGGGTAGCGAAGTCGTTGCCACGATCACCGCGGTGGTCGTATTTGTTGGTGTAGGTAGCGCCAGCCTCATATGGAAAGCCGGGGATCAGCTGTGCAGTGCCTTCGGCGTTGGTAAGATTCTTGGCGAAGGTATAGCCGGCTTGGAAGGTCAAGCCGTCATGCGAGCGATGATTGATTTCAGCCTGGAGAGCCTGATAATTGGCGCCTGCGTTGTTGCCTAACATATGAACCATATCCCAATTTGCCCAGGGACGGTTCATCGAGTCGTAGGGACCAAGGCTTGGCTTGACTTGGTTGATGTCTTCCATATTTTCCAGACGGTACGAGTTCATGCCGATATAGCTCAGCCGTGCCACGGTGCTCGAATGCAGTTCGCGTTCGAAGGTCAGGTTCCACTGAGCATTGATGGGATCGCGCAGATGCGGATTGACACCGCACATAAACATCGCCATGCCGATTGAGCTATAACCGCTGCCGGAATAGGCATTGGGGAACTTGAACAACGGTGAAGTTCCAGGTGTGACGCCCGAACCAGTAAAGTTGTTGTACGACTCAGTGTTAGCCGTATGCACGCCGGAGAGAAGCTGAGCACGAGTGCCGAATCCGCCGGCGGTGAACAGGCCGATACCAGCGCGTACTACAGTCTTCGAGTCGGCGAAGGGGCGGTAGGCTACTCCCAGACGAGGATTGAAGTTGGCATAGTAATTGGTTCCCAGTCCCTGCCCCAGGCCAGCTTGGCTAGCGGTCTCAAAGCTGCTGCAAGGATACGAACTGTCCGTGTAAATCGAACTGGAGTAATACGCGCTGGTAGAGCAAAGGTTGATGGAGTTCAAAAAGCCAACCGAAGGAGCCAGGGTATGATCGGGGACGATCACGTCACCCTTTGCAAAATCGAAGTTCGTGATGTTGCCGTTCTCTTCCCAGAATGGCGGGTGCAACTCCCAGCGCAGGCCTGCGCTTACGGTGAGTCGGTTGGTCGCCTGGTATTCGTCTTGTGCGAAAAACCCGAGGTGATTGGAGTGTGCCTTCAGGTTCGGACCGGTGGTGGCGTTGTAAGTGTTGTAGGGTAAGCCAAGCAAGAAGTCGCCGAAGGCATTGCCGGTAAAGCCCGCCTGCTGAAAAGTGAACTGGCCAAAGTCGTCGCCGTTGGAAAAGTGCTCAACCTCGTGATAGCCCAGAAGATGTGCATCACCGCCAAATTTGATCGTGTGGTGATTAAAAATCCAAGAGAGGTTATCGGAGAACTGCAGAGTAGACGATTGAGTGGCACCCGCCACAGCATGTCCGAAGGCCGTAAAGCTGTCACCATTGCTGAAGTCAAGCCATGGGAACCCGCCATCAGTCGGATGTTGCGACAGGTCCAGACCGGTGATGCCGACACTGTTGAGTACGGATGCGCCTTCGAGGGGAAACTTCTCGTCGCTGTTCCAGTAGCTAAAGCCAAAGCGCGCTTCGTTGAGAAGGTGCGGAGAGATGATGTAGTTGTGAGAAACGGTCAAGCTGCGGTTCTTTTCGGGCACGTCGCTGGTAGGCAGGAATTCGTTGCTCGTCTTGCTATTGATATTCTTCCAACTCCAGCGGCCAAAGATCTGCTGCTTAGCGGTCAAGGTTCGGTCGATGCGAATATCGTAGCCATTGGTGTCGGTTGGGGTGGCGATGTTGGGACGGTAATTGGACACCGTATCGTTTGCATACTGCGGCGAAGCGTGCGGAATATAGGACAGAAGCTTTTGTGCGACTGGACTGATGGCAGTAATCGTGTTGTTGGCATAGCCGACGAGATTACCCGGTGTGGAAGCGAAAGGGTTGATTAATTGCGTACTTGTTTCGCCGGTCGGGGTGTAATTGAAAGTGAGCGCGCTCAGATTGCCGTTGCGCTCCTCTTCGCTGGGAACAAGGAACTGTTCAGCGGTTTCCTGGTGGAGTCGACTCCCCTCGTAGTCTACAAAGAAGAAAGTACTATTCTTGCCGCCTAGAAAGCTAGGAAGTTCCAATGGACCGCCCAAGCTGCCTCCAAATGTGTTGGCAACTTTCTTCGGTTTGCTCGTCGAACCGAGCACAGTAGCGTCCAGAGCCGCATTTTGCAGATAGTCGAAGCCGCTTCCGTGGAATCTGCTTGTGCCGCTCTTGGTGGAGAAAGTCACGTCGCCAACCTCGGCGAACTCAGCGTTGTTGTCTACCGAGGAGACCTTGAACTCAGCGATTGATTCGGTTGAAGGATAGGTATTCTTGAGTGGACCAGAGTGACGGACGTTATTTGTGCTGATGCCATCAACGGTGAATTGCACGCTGGTGGGCATGACTCCACCGACTGAGATCTTGCCGCCGTTATCCTGCTGCACACCCGGAGTAGCCTGTATGGCGGCCAGTGGACTGGTTGTTGTTCCTCGGTAATTGAGTGGCAGCTCACTAACTTGCGTACCGTTTAAGCTTGCGGATATTGTTGCATTTTCAGTATTGACAGTAGCGTAGTCTGCCAAGACCTCAACGGTTTGAGAGCTAGACTGCACTTGCAGTTGCAGACTAATACGGCGTTCCTGGCGAGCGTTGAGTTGAATGTTTGAAAGAAGTGTGCGCGTGAAGCCAGCGGCCTTGGCGGCCACTTCGTACTTTGCCGGCTTGAGATTTAGGGCGACAAACTCTCCATGCTCATCGCTTACCAACTGCAATACTTGGTTTTCGTCCACGTTGCGTACTTCAATCGAGGCCTTGGAGATAGCCGCGCCAGTTTGGTCTGTGATGACGCCGATAATACTGCCGAAAGTGGATTGTCCGAAGCCCAGAGTGGAAAACAATACCAAAAAAATGAAAATTGAAAAGGCATGAAGCAAGTGATTACGCATAACATCTCTCCTTGTGAGGTCGAGCCATTGCAAGTTTCTGACTGGACACCTGCCTTTTGAAGGCACGCTACGCGCATTGAACTTGATTGGAGATTCGGCGCGTTGCGGTACGGCATCGGCAACGATATGCGAGGAGTATGCGCATCGCTCAAAGGGTTACCCACGAATGGGGGACGGGCGGGGTCTTTCTATGAAATCAGCGCGAACAGCACGCGCAGCCACGACCCGGCTCAGCGATGCGCCGTCGACAACAACAATGTTTTAATAAATAGTTCTGCATGTCCGTTCTCATACTTCTGTGAAAAACGTTATTGAACAGCACTCAAAATCATGCTGTAAATGTCTTCAATCAGGCGCAGCGCGCCGTTGTAGCCAAAGTACGATCCGCTGGCTACCAAACGGTCCATCATTGGCGAAGCAATGCTCAGATGGCAGGCACTCAATTCGGTAGCGATATCGCGCTCCCATGCGCTGCCCAGAATCAGTGGGGCAGAATCGGGATGTTCGCGCAACTCCGCTGTGATCTGATCGCCGTCGGCGGTAAAGGTCAACGGTGCGTTTAGATCAGACGATAAGACCGCAAATTGCTGTTGAATCGCTTCGTGCTGCTCTAGCGGTGGCTGGTCGGTGACAAAGTGACGTAAGGGGAGCAAACCAAATTCACCGGAAAGCAAACGGCTTATACCTGTTCCATAAAATGCATCCGTCACAGTTACGTAGTGGCTCGGCAGGTCCCAGCGGAACTCAAGGAAAAAGTCAGCGGCGCGCTCAAAATAGTAGTGGTAGCGTTTTTCTTGACGATCGAGGAAGGCTTGAGTGGCCTGACCATCGACGTGGGCGGCTTCGGCTACGGCCCGCAGGAAGCGGCTGGTCTCTTTGCCGCCTATGGGTAAAGTGGGCCAATGCAGCCAAGGTGTCCTATACCGTTCGTTGAGAAGTTTCGCAGTACTAAGCCCTGTCCAGGAGGAGACAACGAGATTCAGTTCGGCGGCCGGCACGCGGAGCCATGAATCTATCCCATCAGAATCAGGCCCAAACAGAAGATTGGCGCGCAGTCCAAGGCCGACGAGCAGATCCTGGATCGCTGTGAGGTTGCCGGCCCAGAAGGGATCGTAATAAGGGACAGTCGACCAGACGTTGACCAGCCCTGGAATCTTCTCTTGAGAAGTGAGGAGTTGATCGACAATCGCGTTGACAATGGTCTCATGACCGTGCAGATTAGTGCCGCGAAAACCGCCTGTGGCAGCGTAGACAATGGGGGCACCCTGACGGCGATACTGGGTTACGACATTCTCGATATCATCGCCGACCAAATCGGTGGCGCAGCCGCTCAAAACCACGTACAGGTCGCCGTCCATTACCTTGAGCGCGCCGTCGATCACCTCTCTAAGCCTCTGTTCGCCTCCGAAGACAATCTCTTTTTCTCCTACGTTCGTGCCAACCAGGGCCGCGCCACCACTGTAGCAGCCGCCCTGAAAGCCGTTGTAGGAGCCCAAACCGGTGTGCAGCTTAAAGCCGCATCCAGGGCCGGCGTGGAGAATGGGGATGGCACGCGGAATTGCAACGACCGATTGTTGACCGCCCAAGGCACACAGGTGTCGCGGATGCTGCAGAATGGTGCTCATCGTGGCTCTCCCAGCATGCTGAAGGGCGGCTGGTTTAGCCACCAGTGGGTGTAAGGAAGCTTGGTGGTACGTGCCAGTGTGCGCTCCAGCGCGGGATTGGCCAGCCAGTTGGCGAGTTTGTGCGCGTAGCGGAGCAGGCCTCGATAACCTAATGCGATGTGTTCGTCATCCACGAAGACAGCGGGAATGCCCAACTTGGCTATGCTTAAGGCCAGGCTGGGATGGCGCACAACAACTAGATCAGGCTGTATGCGACGCAGCAAATTGACCAGTTCAAAGGCCTGTTTGTTGCACACCCCATAGGAGAGGCCAGGCGTGTGCCGGGTTGCGGCCTGAAGCGAGTCACCCGTCGGATCGCCATGATCGAGCCGCGCGTCGTGATGAAACATGCAACTGCCAACCAGATCAAAGCCAAGATCCTGCAATACCTCCATTGAGCTGTGTCCGTGGGAAGGACCTGCGGCAACGAATGCCTTGCGCCCGGCAAAGCGCTGGCGGTGGATCTCCAACTGCGGCGCAATGGCTGCGCGCTCAGCGGCAATAAATGGTTCGACCTGTGCACCTTTGCCGGTTAGGTTAGCGACCTCGCGCAGCCAGCGGTCCGTGCTATCCAGCCCGTAAGGTGGCGGCGACTTCACTTCGGGAACACCGTACTCGCGCTCCAGGCCGGCAGCCAGGAAGGTGCCTAGCGTGGAACACATGTGTGCGGTAGCGCCAGCCTCAGAGAGCCTTTCCAACTGCTTCACGCCGGTAAAGGGAACGACCAGGTTTGGTTTGAGCCCGATCGGTTGGAGCAACTCAGAGAAGTAGTCGTCGCCGATAAAGGTGATGATGTTAATCGTGTCGAGCTGTCTTTGAAGGGGCGGACGGACGATCTTTCGCAGGATGGAGTTGTAGGCAGCGTCCCAACCGGTGGCCCAGATCTGCGAGCGGAAGCCTTCGCAGTTGACCGAAGCGATAGGAATGCCGAGTTCCTGTTCGGCCTCTTCAATTACACTCTCCAGATCCTCGCCGATAATGCCGGAAGTGCACGAAGCAGTAACAAAGATCGCCTTCGGTTGAAAAGCGCGGAAGGCCTTGTGAATTGCGTCGACAAGCTTGTGCGTGGCACCGAATATAGTGTCCTGTTCGTTAAGATTGGTCGTCAGCAACCGCGCATTTTGGCGTGCCAGGTTGCGCTTTCCCTGTCCATAGCGATTGTAGAGATTGAACATGGGAAAGTCGCCGGCACAACCCGCTGGAGCATGGTTGATCACAACCGCATCCTGGATGAGAGACAGTTGCAGCGTGGCGCAGAACGAACTGCACGTGCCTGCCTGCGTGAAGGAGCGCTCCCTCTCAGCCAATTCTCCGGCGCGCGCAATCTGCACCAATTCTCCGGCAGTACCCACAAAGCCGGTGATTGAACCCAGCCGGCGTTCACGGATCTGTACGCCTGTGCCCGAATTGGCCGCGTCCCGCTGACGAATTTGCTGTTCTACTGACATGAAAAGTGCTCCGTTAATATGTGCCCAGAACCGAGGCGTAAATGTCTTCGATAAGGCGAAGGCCGCCTTCGTAACCTATGTAGCTGCGATCGAGCACCAGCCGGTCCATGACCGGCATGGCAATGCTCAGATGAAATCCTCCCATCTCGCGGGCTAGATCGCGATCCCAACTAGAGCCGATGATCAACGGAGGCAGATCGTAACCGGTCTTGCGCAGTTGTCTGCCAATGGTGTCACTATCGTTGCTGAAGATCACCTCGGCTGAAACTTTTTCCTTGAGTTCGGCGAAGTTGCGGCGAATGGTCTCGCGATGTTCTTCAGGCGGCTCGTCGGTCACTACCTGTTGCGCCGGATGCAGACTAAGCTCGTTGACCAGAAAACGGCTGATGCCAAGGGCATAGATCGAGTCGGAAATATTAATGAAGCGGCCCGGCAAGTCCCATCGCATCTCCATGAAGAAATCAGCAGCCCGATCGAGAAAGTGGTAAAAGTTCCCTTCCCTCTTGAGAATGAAATCCTCCACCGGCTGAAAGGGAAGCTGTGCAAACTCGGTCACGGCGCGCAAAAAGCGCGTGGTCTCGACGGCGCCGATGGGCAGCACGGGATAGTGAAGAACCGGTGTACCAAAGCGCTGTTGAAGCACTTCGGCGATAGACAGACCAACCCAGGGTGAAAGCACCAGATTGAACGCGGCTTCGGGAATGCGCTTCCACGCCCCGATGCCGCCCGAGTCGTGACCGAATAAGATGTTGGCCTCCAGACCGATGCCTTCCAGAAGCTCGCGGATGGCCTTCAGATTGCCCGCCCAGAAAGTGTCCTGATAGGGAACCACCGACCACACGTTCACCAGCTTGGGATTGATGGCTTTGGCAGGCTTCAGCAACTGTTCGATGATGGCCTTGACCACCAGTTCGTGACCCAGATGGTTATAGCCTTTAAATCCGCCGGTCGAGGCGTGGACGATCGGGACACCACGTTCGCGGTATTCGCTCACGACTGTCGCGGTGTCATCGCCGACCAGATCGGCGGTGCAACCGGTGAGCACGACGAATAGGTCGCCGTCCATCACCTTCAGGGCGCCGTCGATGACCTCACGCAGCCGCTGCTCGCCGCCAAAGATGATATCTCTCTCGCAACTGTTCGTGCCGGGCACGGCGTTGCCGCCCGCGTAACCCGAGCCCTGAAAGCCGTTGAAGAAGGACAGGCCGCCAAATATTTTCCCGGAACATCCCGGTCCGCCATGCACGATAGGAATGGCGCGCTCAATAGCCACGACACTCTGCTGGCCGCCCAACGTGCAAAATTGCCTGGGTTGTCCTACGGTGGCGCTCATTCGGCCTCCTTCATGAATGTCGCAGGCCCTTGCTGGAGCCACCAGTCTGTATAAGGCAGCTTGGCGTGTTCTGAGAGGTGCTTGTAAAAGGACGGATTATTGACCGCATCGAGAATCTTGCGGCCGAAACGCAGCAACCCCCGGTAAGCCAAAGCGAAGTGCTCGTCCTCTACCAGGAAGGTGGGAATTCCGAGCTTGCCTCCCCAGACGGCCATGCCCGGATGACGCACGATGAAAACGTCTGGCTTTAATCGGCGCAACTGATTAATAAGTTCATAAGCCTGTTTGTTGCAAATTGAAACCGGCATATCGCCGTGTTCCCTAACCAGGTGTTCGAGACTATCAGCTGCCGGATCGCCATTGTCGAGCTTGGGATCATGATGCCAAAAGCAACCTCCAGCAACATTCATGCCAAGCTCGCGCAGTACCGATGCCAGACTGTGTCCATGCACCGAACCGGCGGCGACGTAACCGGTGAGCCCCTTCAATTGCCGGCGCAGATCTTCGAGTTCGGGGCCGATAGCCTCATGCTCGGAAGCGATCAGTTCCTCGATCTCCTGTTCCTTGTGGACCGTGCGTCCCAGCGCGCGCAGCCATGCATCAGTTCCCGCCAGTCCGTATGGCGGTGGAGCTTTCACCTCCGGCACGGAGTAGAGCGCTTCGAGTCCAGCAGCCAAGTAGGTGCCAAGAGTTGAGCACATCTGTACCGTTGCGCCCGACTCTGACAGACGTGCAATGCGGTCCACGTCGGCGAAGGGAACAACCAAATTGGCCTGAAGTCCGACACGGTTAAAGAGTTCCGAGAAGACATCTTCGCCCCAGAAGGTAATCACGTTCACAACCTCCGGGCGGCGCTGTTCGGGCGGCCGCACGATTTTGCGCAGTATGGCGTGATAGGCGACATCGAATCCGGTGGTCCATACCTTTGAGCGAAACCCTTCGCAGTGTACGGTAGCCACAGGAATCTTCAACTCTTCTTCGAGTTGGTCGGCAACCGCGTCGATATCTTCTCCCGTGATGGCAGACGCACAGGAAGCGGTCACGAAGATGGCCTTCGGATGAAAACGCTCGTAGGCATCCCGAATCGCCTGTTCCAGCTTTTGCGTACCGCCGAAAACGGCATCGGACTCATTGAGATTTGTGCTGATCAGACGAGCGTTGGCTGGCGTCTGACCGCGCTTGACCAAGCCATAACGATTGACGAGATTGAACATTGAAAAATCGCCGGCGCAACCCAGAGGAGCGTGGTTGACAACCGCCGCATCCTGAATCAACGAAAGCAGGCAGATAGCGCACGATGAGGCGCAGGAGCTGACTTGAGTAAAAGAGCGCGGCCGGTCCTGCAAGCGGCCAGAGCGGGACAGCTCAGCCAACTCCGATGCCAGTCCTTCAAAGGAGACGATCGAGCCTAGTCGCTGCTCACGCGTCGGAATGTTGGAATGTGCGATGTTGACAAGTGACATACAAAACTCCTAGGGGGCGGCATCTGGATTGACGATGCGCTCCAATGCAAAGCTCTGATAGGTTTTTTTCAAATGACCTGCAATTTCAGCATCAATCGCTGGCCTGCGCCAACGCAGCGCTAAGAACCATCCCATGCCAACAGCCAGCAGCGCAACGAAGATGTAAATCATCAGGTTGTGCGGATAATCCGGAACCGGAAAGATGCTTGAAACGAGCGGAATCGAAACTGCGACGACGGCTAGTGAAGCAACAACCAGATGCGCTGAACGCAGGCTTCCGCTGCGATGAAGATAGATTGGCGCACCAACAGACAGAAGCAAGTAAGCCAGCAGAAAGCCAAATGTGCTGATGCTGCCAACATAATCCCAGATAGCGGGCGGAGCAATACCGGCCAGCGTCATGAGGACCACGACTGCCAACGCGATCAAAGTGGCTGCATGAACGGCAGTGTCAGGCGTGCGATTGCGAGCGTGAACATGGCGGAAGACAGCAGGCAACACTCCATGCTGCGCCAATTGAAACAGTGTGCGCGTTCCGGCAACAATACAGGCCAGTACGACAGAAAAACTGGTCACCAGACCGGAGATCGTCAATAAGACGGCCAGGATCGCAACTCCATTGGCGCGGGCTACATCCAAGGCCGGCGCCTGGCTACGCGCCATATCCGCGGAGATGGCATGAAATCCGGCAACCATGGCGTACGCGTTCAGCACGTAATAAAAACCTGCGATGATACCGCTGCCCACAATCACGCGAGGAATGTTCTTGAGCGGATTGCGGGCTTCGTCGCCAACAGAGGCAGCGCTTTCAAAACCGACCGCGGCCATAAAGGCGAGGATGGACCCTCGTCCAATGGCGCTCGGTGAGAGCGAGTGAAAGCTGAATTGTTGTAGATCGACATGCAATCCCAAGCGATAGAGAATGGTTGCTGCCATGAGTGTGCCGATCGCCATTGCTGAAAACTCGATGGTCAGCATCAGATGAGCTGACAGACGCATATCCTTCCAGGCGAAGAACCAGACAGCTAGTAGGAGCAAGATGTTGAACGGCAAAAGCGGAATATGCAAATGGAAGGGCGCAAGCAAGCTGTTCAGGTAATAGCCGAAGAGTGGAGCACAAGCAATGCCGGTGCCGATGTAGGCGATGGCCAAAGCCCAACTGCCGAGTACCCCGGCAGTGGTGCCCATGCTGCGCGCAATGTAATCGCAGAGCGATGCGGTTCCTGATGCGTCACGGGCAAATACGTTGATATTGAAGGCGACCAGCACCACGCCCGCTGTCGCAACGGAAAACGAAATCCAGGTTCCGCAACCAGCGTTGGAAGCGACCACCGGAATGGAGATCAGCGGCGCGCCTGAGGCGCAGATGTTAGCCAACGACTGACCGAGCACAGCCCACGGACCCAGGCTGGCTGCGCGCAGGCCGTGCGTATGCGCCCTCTGCCCCCCATCGATCATTCCACCTGTTTCGCGATCTATTCCGGTACTCATTGGATCCTCATGACTTGTTGTCAGTACAAACTTGCCACGCCCTGTTATCCGTGCGAAAACGTTGACGCAGCGACAGGGCGGCCATACAGCGCAATTGAAAAATCTGTTTCACCGGGAATGCCGCAGGCATCGGCGCGGCAGCGGTTGCAGTGCGCAAAGACTCCCAGGTGCATTTCCGCATCCCTGCGTGCACGGCTGATTTGAATGAAGTCCGGACGGGGGATATGGCTCAGTTCGTGCTGCGGCAAGAGCGGAATTACGTTGATCACAGAGGCTCCGGCGGCTGCAACTGTTGAGGCGACTTCTTCGATGTGACTGTCGTTGATGCCGGGAACCAATACCGTGTTGGCCTTGACAGTCACGCCCAGTTGCACGATGCGTCGAATGCCTGCAATCTGCTTGCTAATAAGCAACTCGGATGCCGCAGTTCCAACAATGCGCTTTCCGCGATAGCGAATGCCCGCGCATAGTTGCGCCAACACAGCCGAATCAACAGCATTGACCGTGACGGTAATCGTTTCTACTCCCGCATCTGCGATCTGATCAGCCTTTTCTTCCAGCAGCAGGCCGTTGGTGGAGAGGCACTTGATCAGGTGCGGAAAACGGCGATGTACATTCTCGAATGCGCGCAGTGCATGGTCGGTCGCAAGCGTGTCGCCGGGACCAGCTATGCCGACAACGTTGATCTCCGGGCACAGCTTGAGCGCACGCTCGACTACATCCGGTGCCTTTTCAGGGGAGATCAACTGTCGAGCAACACCGGGCCTTTGCTCAGTGGAGTTGAAATCGCGCCGGCAAAAACGGCACTCGATGTTGCAGGCTGGACTGACGGGAAGATGCAGCCGGCCTGCCTTTTTGTGGCCTTCAACGGTCGAACTGAAGCAAGGGTGTTTTCCGTCCAGATGCGTAATGGTCTTTGCCGCGCTCATACGCATCTGCTGCGCGGTGCACACCTGTTGGTCACCGCCGTTCTGTCCGGGTTGGAGTATCTTCAGCATCTTCGTTCGTTCGAGGTTCACATGTGGAAGTTATGCGCCTACACACCTGCTCCGGCCAGCGAGACGCTTTCGGTTTCAATGCGCAGAATGTCCTTGGACCAGCGCGCGGCCCACTCGCGCAGTTGATGTTCCTCCAGCGGATTGGGAACTTTGGAGTTATTGTGCTCATAGATGCGGTTGGCCAGTTTGCGATAGATCCCTGCCTGCTCGCTCTCGGGCGCCGCTTCGATGGTCGTTTTGCCCTGCAATTCGCTCTGGGTAACCGTCAGCGATCGCGGCACATACTGCATCACCTGGGTTCCGGTGCGTGCCACAAAGTCGTCAACCAGATCGCGCTGATAGGTCGCGTTGATGGAATTGGCGATGACGCCGCCTAGCAGCCCTCCGCCGCTTTTCGAGTACTTCTGAATACCTTTGAACAGGTTGTTGGCCGCGTAGATGGCCATAAAGTCGGCCGATGAGACAGTGAAGACGTGCTCGGCGATTCCCTCGCGGATAGGCATGGCAAAGCCCCCGCAGACCACATCGCCCAGCACATCGAAGATCACCACATCCACGTCCAGGTTTTTGAAGACGTTGAGTTGCTTGAGCAGCTCGACAGCAGTGATGATGCCTCGACCGGCGCACCCGACGCCCGGCGCCGGACCGCCTGCTTCCACGCAGTAGACACCGGCGAATCCTTCAAAGACCACATCCTCCAGCACAACTTTGGTCTTGGCGCGCAGCGTATCCAGCACGGTGGGGATGTAGTGGCCGCCGCGGAGAGTGTTGGTTGAGTCACTTTTCGGATCGCATCCGACCTGAATGACCTTGTGGCCGGCGGCGGCCAGCGCTGCTGAAATGTTGCTGGTGGTAGTTGACTTGCCGATGCCGCCCTTGCCGTAGATGGCAATCTGCTTCAATGCTTTGCTCATAATGATTACTCCGGTAATTTTCTTCGAACATTTTGTTAATTCAAATGCGGATATTGCGCGATGGTGCGAATGGCATCCTCGACACAGCCGTCGAATTCGAGTGTCTGCACGTTTGCTTCTTTCAATTCCTGCCGCGCGCAAGGACCAATCGCCGCTGCTACAACAGCATTGCAATCAGCCAGCAGGTCCGCGACAGACTCCAGCCTCTGTTGCTTATCGAGTTGCTGACAAAAGATCTCCGTTGCCCGTGTATCGAGCAGGGAGGCGCGACCGGAAGAGAATTCGTACACTGCGAAATGGCTGGCGCGGCCGAAGTGCGCCAGGAAAGCCCCATTCACGTCGATCGCAAGTGCTACACGAAAACTCATCTGCATCCGCTCCTTGATCGCGAGGTCGTGCGGACATACACGGGCATCGATTGATCCCCGAATATACCGGTGCTAGACAACGCATTCGACTTTTAGGCAAGAATGAAAATGCCCGCTCCAGCAAGCTGGCGAGCGGGCGTTACGTGCGATTCCAAGATCGAATCGTCAGCGTCAACAGGTCCTGGCGGACCGCTTCTCCCATGCCAGCGCACAACCGCGCGCACTCAGACGAGCGCAACAGCCGGTGGTGTTGAAAAGCATGTAGAGAGTGCAGATCATGATTGCAATGTATCAGGGATCAATTTCCACGTCAAACTTTTCATGCAGAGGACTACTCTTCAATAAGCTAGTCCTCACGTCTTGACGAATGCGCGCGAACAGGAATAGCCTACATCAAAAGCGAGTTCTATGACTTCGATGCACATTGAACGATCGTGGCCCGCGCGAGTTGGTTATGCCAACTTCGGCCGCTGTTGTCTTGCGTCGGTTCTCTCCGTCGGCTCGCGTGCGGCGCGCATCCGCTGATCCTCGCACATAGCGCAGAGATCGTCTTCGCGCCTCTCTCGATTTAGCTCATCTTTCACATTTCAATGTTGCACCCACGTTCCTGTGTCGAGGCATGTTATGACTCTTGTGGCAAGCGGGGCTGCTGAGCTCCGTTCCGGTATTGTCGAGAAATCCGAGCGCGTCGCTGCCGACCGCTCCCTGTTGATTCATCCGCAACATCATCCCGCTGATCACATTGATCCCTTCATCTGGGTCTCAGGCAGTGGATCTTGGCTCACCAACCTGGAAGGCAAGTCGTACATTGATGGACTAAGCGGGATGTGGAATGTGCATCTTGGACACGGCCGCAAGGAGTTGGCCGACGCTGCTGCAGGACAGTTGCAAAGGCTCGCATTTTCGACCTCCTACGCCGGTGCTACGCACTTGAATGCGATTCGCCTGGCCGAGCTACTACGCCAATTCGTCTATCCGTCAATCAAGTCCTTTTACTTCACTAGCAGCGGAAGCGAGGCAACCGATACCTCAGTGCGTACGGCGCGCTACTATTGGCGGACACTCGGGCGGCCGGACAAGTTCAAGATTGCCGCTCTGGAACTTTCCTACCACGGATCGACCATAGGAGCCTCCAGCGCCACCGGGACGCCAGAGTTCTCCGAAGTCTTTGGGCCACGCCAGCCTGGCTTTTTCCATGTTGCGGCGCCATATCCATATCGTTTTCGAACCACGCGCACCGATGTGACGCCAGGCATTGCTGCAGCCGATCTGCTTGAGGAAGCAATCTTGTGCGAAGGAGCCGATACCGTCGCGGCATTTATTGTTGAGCCCGTGCAGGGTGGGGGCGGGGGCATCCTTGTCCCGCCCGCCGGCTACTTCCGCCGCATCCGCGAAATTTGCGATCGCTATGAAATTTTGCTCATCGCCGACGACGTGATTACCGGTTTTGGTCGCACCGGCCGATGGTTCGGGATGGAGCACTGGGGTGTTGAGCCAGATATTGTGCAGTTTGCCAAGGGAATCACCAGCGCCTACGTTCCGCTTGGCGGCATTGGCGTTTCGGAACGCATCAAGTCTGTACTCGATGCTGCTCCACGCAATCGCCGCTGGTGGCACGGCTTTACCAACTCGGCGCATCCGGTGGCCTGCGCAGTGGCATTGGAAAACATTCGCATCTTACGCGATGAGCATCTGGTGGAGCGCTCGGCCGAACAAGGCCAACGCTTGCTTGATCGCCTCCGAAGTGCGCTTGACGGCCATCCGCATGTGGGCGAAGTGCGCGGAGTAGGACTTTTGGCTGGCATCGAGTTGGTCGCTGACAAGCAGTCCAAGGATCGCATTCCATCGCACCTTGGATTAGATAAGCGTTTGCGCGCTGAATTGCTGCAGCGCGGGCTGTATACGCGCGTGCTTACCGACGTGATCTGCCTGGCGCCACCCTTGACTACCAGCGAGAACGACCTTGACCGCATTGTCAGCGCTGTCATCGGTGCAATCGAGGCGGCCTTCGCCAAGCCCTACGATGGCACATCAAGCTTTTAGTCCGCACGAGAAAGGGAGAATATACATGTCGCGTATCGCCCCGGTTGATCTTGCCACGGCATCGCCTGCCGTCAAGCAAGCCTACGAACAAACCAGTCAACACTATTCCATCAGCAATATGAAGGCGGTTGCATTGCACTCGCCCGAGGCGATTCATGCCATTCTCGAGTGGTACAAGCTCTTTGACAAGGTCAAGCCATTTTTGGGTAATCGGTTGGCGATCTTGTTTTGCGATGGTATCTCTCGCCAAAATCACTGCGAGTTGTGCGCGACCTTTATGCATCGCGAGATTGTGAAATGGGGCGAGGACCCGTTCAATCTCAAACTCGATGAACGCGAACAGGCAGTCGTCGAATTTGGCCGCCAACTGGCCAAGAATTCCAATAGCGTCTCAGACGACATCTTCGCGCGACTCAAGAAATATTTCAACGCCGAGCAGATCGTCGACCTCACCGTGTTCGGTGCGCTGATGATTGTTAACAATCTCTTCAACAGCGCTCTCGAAATCGATCTTGATACCTCGCTCGATGACTATCGCATCGATCCGGAGAAATACTTTGCCTAGCGCTAAGCGCAACTGGAGTTGAACGAAAATGAGTGAACGCACCTACGGTTTTGACACCTTACAACTACATGCCGGCCATGTGCCGGATCCGACTACCGGCGCGCGAGCTGTGCCTATTTACCAGACCACATCTTTTGTCTTCAAGGATTTTAAACAAGCGCAGGGGATCAGTTCTGCCAGCGAAGCCGGCTACGACTACACGCGCATTATCAATCCGACCAACGAGGTACTAGAAAACCGCATCGCCGTTCTCGAGGGTGGCGTTGGCGCATTGGCCGTCGCTTCTGGCTCGGCTGCCACGGCCTACTCAATTCTGAACCTCACCCACGCCGGGGACGAGATAGTCGCCGCCAAGACCCTCTACGGCGGCACCTTCAATCTCTTTGTCAATACGCTTCCTAAACATGGCATTCGTACCACGCTGGTCGATTCCAACGACGTGGAGAACTTCAGCCGCGCCATCACCGATCGCACACGTGCGCTGTTTGTCGAGACCATCGGCAACCCGGACATCAACATTGTCGACTTCGATGCACTGGCTCGTGTCGCCGAAGAACACGGCATTCCGTTGATCGTCGATAACACCTTCGGCACGCCCTACATCTTCCGCCCCTTCGACTACGGCGCCAACATCATCGTGCATTCTGCTACCAAGTACATTGGAGGCCACGGCACCAGTATCGGCGGGCTGCTGGTCGATGGTGGCAACTTCAACTGGGCCAACGGCAAATACCCTGACTTCACCACACCAGATCCTGCTTACAGCAACTATGTGCACTGGGAGAAGTGGGGCAATCAAGCCTTCATCGTCAAAGCTCGCCTGCATTATCTGCGCGATTTTGGTGCCTGCATGAGTCCCTTCAACGCGTTTCTGTTTTTGCAGGGTCTCGAGACGCTATCCTTTCGTCTGCAAAAACAAATTGGCTCGGCGCAGAGCATCGCAAGCCATCTGGCCGCGCATCCGCAGGTCGAATGGATCAACTATCCGGGGCTGCCCTCGTCGCCCTACTATGATCTGGCGCAAAAGTATCTGCCCAAAGGGCCGGGCGCCATCTTTACCTTCGGCATCAGGGGAGGTTTAGAGCGGGCCAAGCGATTCATCGAGTCGTTAAAAATTTTCTCGTTTCTCGCCAACGTCGGTGATTCAAAATCTCTGGTTGTACATCCGGCGACGGTTACGCATGGGCAACTTACGGAAGAAGAGCAGCGCATGGCCGGCGTCAAGCCGGAACAGATCCGCTTCTCCATCGGCACCGAGGATTTGGACGATCTGCTGTGGGACATCGAGCAGGCCTTCGAACGCTCGGCGCAATAACAGTAACTGAAGAGGATTTGTCGGCTGCGTTGCTGGCCGGAGCTGATGTGATTACGATTCGCTTTCTAGCTCGGGCTCGCGCTCGACACTCGAGTTGGTTTGCCAACCACGCCCGACTGCGAAAAACCGGCTGAAAAGCACGCCGGCCGCCAGTAACGCGAGATAGATCTGGGAGAACCAACTCGATGGCGCGGGCGCGCTTAGATCGATCGAACTCCAACCAGCCAGCAGGAGAACCACAAGTGCGCCTGCCGACGCAGCAATGTTGAGCGGAGTTAGCAACCGTTCGCGAACGCTACGTACAATTCCAGCCGCGGTGACGGCCAGATAGACGGTAATGAATCCGTATGTGGCGACCGTGCCCACCCAGCCGTAGATGTCGAAGGGAACAACGTGCAGGCCAATCATTGCCAGAGACGTAACCAGCGTAATAGCGGCAGTCAGCAACACCGCGGCGTGTGGTGTGCGATTGTTCGCATGGGCGCGACCAAAGACCAGCGGCACAAATCCGTCGCGGCTCATACTGAAAAGCGTGCGCGCTCCGGCTGTTATGCAGGCCAGCGCACAAGCAAAGAAACTGATGGCCGCTCCCACGGCTAGTGCCGGTGAAAGAAATGTGAGTCCTCTTAGTTCAGCAAGCAGTTGCATTGGTGCACCAGCGCTCTGCAGTGTCGCTATGTGATCGCCGAAGCCGATGTTCTCCGCATAGGTGGCAAATATGAAGAAGACGCCGGAGCCGAAAGCGGTCAGGCGAATGGCGCGGGGAATGGTCTTGCGTGGGTTGACCGCCTCGGCTCCCAGCGTGGCAGCGCTTTCAAATCCAACGAAGCTGAATATAGCCAGCACCAGTCCGTTGCGCAGGCTGGAAATGCTGAGATTTTGCGGAAGAAACTGCCGCCGGTCCCAGTGCAACGCGCCGGGATGGCCTGGCCAGAGTATTAACGCAAGGACCAGCAACACCGACAGCGCCTCGATCCATAGCATCAGCCGCGCCGAAATCAGCACATCGCGATATGCCAGCACGGCCGAGATCCCAACAGCTAGCAGCGTGATAACGGCTGCACTCCAAATGGGTGGTTGCGCGTTGGCGACGAAGAGCGAGTAGGCGTAGCTGGTGACACCTCCAGTAACTGCGGCCGCGGTCCCGGTATATGCGATAAACAACGCCCAGCCAGAGATCAGGCTCGGCCAGCGGCCCAGCACGCCATGCACAAAGGCATAGAGCGAACCAGGCGAGGAGCTCTCGCGCGCAAAGAGATTGATCTGATACGTGATGCAGACGACGCCGGCCGTGGCGAGCAGATATGCAATCCACGAACCCCGTCCGCATGCTGCCAGCACGAGCGGAATCACCATAGCGGGAGTCGCCGTCGGCGCCACGCTGGCCAGTGACTGACCGAAGGTCTCCCATTGCGATAATTTTTCCGCCTGCAACTCGATTTGTGGCGAATCTGCAAGTGCGAGTTCCTGCACCATATATAGCTCCTGGAGCTCGATCCGCAGCAAATGCCGCATAACTCAGGTTCTATGCAATGACGCAAAGAATCGGCAAATGCGCGTATGTCAGGGATCAATGTGAGAATGAGGGGATCGAGAGTCGCAAGGAAGCTTTAGCCGCGACAACAGCGGATAAGGCGACAAGCTGTTATGAAAAGGTTCATCATCTCTATGAGATAAATTATATGCCTGATTGCGCCACTACGCCAGACTGACTCACCGAACTTACGCGTTGGTTTGCAAATCTATTTCCATCTTTATACGATGTATCTATGGCTACCAAACCATCCTCGGCCGATCCAAGCTCTCTCTTGGAGAGCTTGGCGGAGTTTCGCTTTAAGCTAAGAAAGTTCTTGCATTTCAGCGAAGAGGCCGCGGCAGCCGCCGGACTGCAACCGCAGCAGCATCAACTCTTGCTTCAGGTTGCTGGTGCGAGAGAGGGTACGGCAGTAACGATTGCATACGCTGCGAAGCGACTCAAACTGCGCCATAACAGCGTGGTAGAGCTGGTAAATCGCTCAATGCGCGAAGGACTTTTGCTGCGCGTACAAGACGCGGATGATTTACGGCGAGTATTGCTCGAAATTACGCCGAAGGGCAAGAAAGTATTGAGAAGACTCTCAATCGATCACGCGCGAGAACTCACTATATTGGGTCCCAAGCTGGGATTGGATTTGCAGCGTATTTGTACGTACACCGGCGTCGATGCGGGTGACCGTCAAATCAAGAGAAGAACATAAGGTTAGCGATACACAAGAGGATTGGATCACCTAACGGTGTTGTTGCCCAATCCATCTAAAATCAGCCGAAAAAGGACACCGCGTGGCGACAAAACCTCTGTCTGTATAGAAGTCTGGAAAATCTCCCTGCTTGCGTATTTGCGAAAGAAATCGACGGCAGCGCTTGACACGATTTCGCATTTATGTCTTAATACGACATATGCAGGAGTCGATTCACATCCCGGCACTCCCAATGCCCGCTTCCGAGCAGACACCTTGTCGCTCGTGTTGTTGACCCTGCTTATTCCCTCTGACAAATGACATTGGATCTGGTCTGAGCTTTTGCGGACTTCGTCATTCCGTCTTCCGGTCACGCCAGATTGAGATCGTCAGCATGTGGCCTGCTGCGGTATTCAATTCCCCCTATCGAGCGGAATTCAATGAAAGGGAGTGCATACATGAGCACGATCGGATCGGCAACGCCTTGTTGTTGTCCAACTCAATTCCCCAAAGTTGATGCGCCTTGCGTCGTGGACAAGCGCATCGTTCCCATATAGCAGCAGTGCGCGCTCGAGCGTGCATTGCAATGGCCCAAGACAACTCGTCGCGGGCCATTTTCTCTGTGCAATCAAAAAAAGATCGCACCTTCGGAGGTCAATATGTCTGCTGTTCATTTCTTGTTTCAGACTCTTGTGAAGCAAAAGCTCTCGCGGCTGTTGACCGCGGTATTCTTCCTTCTAATCACCTCGACACTGCACGCGCAGATTGTCGAAACAGGAATCATCACCGGCATCGTAAAGGACGGCACAGGCGCGGTGATCCCGAACGCTCAGGTGACTGTGCTGAACGCCAGCACAGGACTGAGAAGCACTACCAGTTCCGATGCGCAGGGAATCTTTGTATCGCCACCACTGCATCCTGGAGACTACAACGTGGTCGTTGAAGCGCCAGGCTTCAGCAAGGTGGTTGAACACGTGAGGTTGGAGGTCGGTCAGCGTGTCAATGCCGATGTTGTACTGGCCGTGGGCACAAACGCGGAGACAGTCGAGGTCCAGGCTGCAGGTCAACTGTTAGAGTCAGAGAGCTCAAGCGTCGGCAACCTCCGCACCGAGGAAGCCGTCAAGGATCTGCCTCTGAATGGCCGCAACTTCACGGAGCTGCTGGGGTTGGGCGCCGGCGTTGTACCGGCGCAGACCCAGCTGGTAAATGTTCCTTATGTTCAACAACGCGGGCCGTCGTCCTATGCCTTCGCTGGCCTTCGCTATCAGGAGAACCGCCTGCTCTTGGATGGTATTGGCGACAACGAGAATCACAACGGACTCGGAGTGATTATCTTCCCGCCCATTGACGCCATTCAGGAGTTTTCCGAAGAGAC
>JBELAI010000430.1:0-2817 GCA_049508975.1 Occallatibacter sp.
ATAACGGAATCGATCTGCCTGCTGAAGACCAGAACGCTCATCGCGGCTCCGTGCAACGCGACGACGTGACGCGCGTGCGTGCCAATGCTTAGTTGGTCCGCAATTGAGTAGTCCTCCATGAAGATTGTCTTGTAACCATAGCTCGACGCAAGGCTCTCAACCTCCGCGTGATTCCGCAGACTTCGCTGGCCGCGCCGTGCGATGAAAACTCTCTCGAATTTGACACTTGTTGCAAAGTCCAAATCCGAGTAGACATCCGGCACACAGGTAATGACCGGACAATCGAAGGTCGGCAAGTCATAGACTGAAAGTCCCCGCGCACCGCGCATCCTGACAGCGCTTGCCTGGATTTTGCGGTCTTCGCGCACGGCAACAATGTTGAATGTGGAAAGCAGGGTGCTGAACGGTTCATTCACCCTTCGTGTCACCAGGGCAACATCGGATCCGACGGCACGTTGAGCGTGGAGGTACCAGGGAATGACATCGAGGATCAGATGGGCAATATTGTTCGGCTCGATGCTGCGTGTATCAAGCAGGGGCACGGGAAAGCTGACGGCGGGAAGGATGGAGGCGACGAGCCGGCGCAGGAAGTAATACCCGAACCGGGCCATGTTGCGGAGAGAATCGAAAGGTATCTCGGGCATTGCAAGGACGGGCAGAGTCTCCTGGACAATCGCAACGGAGATTCTGTCGAACCGTGTAGGGCGCGACATGCTCACAGTCAGAGTCTTGTAGATGCCTGCCTCAAAGAAGTGGACCGTGACACTGACCGGGATGGGTTGAAGAGCGTCAACTTCGGAGACGATCCTGACGTTCTTCACCAAGTCCATCGGAATCTCCATTCCCAGTCCCGAATCCCTCAGATTCTACACTGCAGAACGGAATTCCAGGGCTGGGATGGGACTCGCTCCGGGCAATTGGATGAGAAGGACAGGTTCTCAACGGCCTTACGGCACGCGAAAACTGGACCGTGGCACCGACCGCGCCCTTTTCGAAGCAGTGCTAGCAGCCCCCATGGGGATTCTTGAAGACAACCTCGATCGGCAGCCAGTCGGACAGCCGCTTTGTGTCTAACTCGGCTTCTGTAGGTTGGCTGCTGAGCGACGATTTGGCAATCGCCACCGTTATCTTGATTTTCCCCTTGATGCAGTAGGCTCCGAGAAACTTCGCCAGTTCTTTATCGGTAGCATCCATGTAGTCCGCGGGAAGCGCCCCTTCCGTGCCGGAGATATCCACGGGGGCCATAACCATCTGGTTCGCAACCGGGCCTTTTTTCGTAGCTCCCGAAGCGTCAAATCGCACCACGAGGGTAGCTCTGGTCTCGACGAGGTCAGGATTGGCCGTGTACTTGACGACCGGAATGGTGACGCCTGCCGGGTTCGGTTTTGCAGCCTGTGTGTCAAACGCGATGTGGTAAGCAGCCCCCTGCCATTTGGGGGTAACAGGAACGTTTGAAGCTTTGTCCGCCTTGCTTCCGCACCCCGTTAAAAACGCCAACCCACCGATTGCCAATATGATCCCAATTTTCAACTCATCCTCCTCGTGACCAACCAACGACGTGCCAGCATATCACTCCTGCGCCTTACTGGAGTGTGATCGCGAGGGTTTATCGGTTCTACGCCCGAAACCCGTCTCAATGTGTGCTCATTTTCTTCGGGAGATCGTCGATCCAGCGGGTGTAGTATTCAACGAATTGCTTGTCTGTGGTTGGGCCGGGATAGAGTTCGACGAGCGTCTTTCGCGCAGTGATTCGGTCGTAGCCGGCTGGATGTTTCGCCCTATCCAAGGCATTGTTTAAAGCCGGCGAGGCGAGCAGCCACAAGGACGGAATCAGCAACTTACTCCCGGCCTGGTCGGCATCGAGACGGTCGCTGACCAGCAGGTGCGCCGGAACCAGCTTCGAACGCGAATCGTTGAAGATCGCGTCGACCGGCGAATCAATCGGCGCTTCAAGCACCACTCCCGCCAGCTCAGAGTGGGCTGCGGCGACTTCAAGCGCGAGGTTGGCGCCCAGGTCTTTGCCGTCCAGAACAATTGCGCCTGCGGCCACATGGCGGGTTCCGGTCAGGTACTGGAGCGCCCACTCCGCATCCTCGCGCCACCGCGCCTCGCTGGGATGGACGAACTGGCTCTGCCCATAGCCGCGATAGTCAAATGCCAGGATGTTAACGCCGATAGAATGCAGTGAAGCAAGGTCGTCCACAGTATCGCCGAGGTTGCCTTTTTGGCCGTGCAAATAGAGCACGGTGTAAGTGCTGTACCGTGCATCTGGAGCGCCAGGGATCCACCAGCCCTTCAGCCGCGGTTCACCCGCCTCAGTAGCCGCAAAAGCCACCGCATCGAACGCCAGGCCGAGGCTCGCGGGCGTGCGCGTAACCGCCGATGTGGGGTGGTAGAGCAGTTGCCAGCTTCCTTGCCAGTAGAGAATGCAGAGCGTGAGCCATGCGCAGGTTCCCGCTGCCGCAACAGCAATCCCGGCAGCCGCCAGTAGCCATCGCACTGAGACAATGGGCGGCGGCTCGGAGCGCGGCGATTGAGGCGCGCGCAAGCTGCTCCATGTGGGATCATGCGCCGAACGTCATCGGCGACCGGCTCACGTCCATCCTAACCCGCGAAGCCTTACACCACGCTCCGCACGCCCGGCAAGCGGACTAGCGGATCAGCGATGAGCCATGTGGCAACACAGGCAAGCAGCCCAACAACGCCGAATTTGACCAGCGCCGGCGCAACCCATCCGCGCATCAGCAGAGCGATGCTCACCAGCACCGGCGGATGGATGATGTACACCGCATAAGCGCGACGGCCCATCCATTCCCA
>JBELAI010000431.1:0-2720 GCA_049508975.1 Occallatibacter sp.
CGAAGAAGTCAGCCTGATCCATCTCTCAGCCCGCCTCCCACCCGAAATGTCTAACCTCATCTCCGTCATCATCCGGCAAGTTGAACAAGACACCTTTCAGTCCGCTAATTCAGGGTCGGCGGCGGCCTGGGAAAAAAATGCCACGCCGGAAAGTTGCGCCAAGCTAGATCTAGCTTACGAGTATCACGGCGATACGGGTACTTCCTCTTGCGTTCCTCACGTTGGGACTCAGAGTGTACTTCCCGAAACCTCTGACACGCTGCCGAATGGCGTCAAAGAATCGCCTTTAGGATGTTTGGCAGCGACAGCGCACACGAATGGTCCGTGCAAGCTCACCTACCCAAACGGCAACGTTATGGAAACTGGGGCGGATGGTACTACCTGGATCACAATCAAAAAGCGCGATATAAAATTTCAAGTCTTCTCAGGTCTGCCGGTAACTGGACAATTCCAAACCATCATCATTACTAAGCTCCCTGAGGGCGATATTATAGAAGCCCCTCAATTTGAGAAAACCGGCATTCACGGGGACTGTCAATCGAGGACATATCAAATGGGGGGAACCGCAATTACGGACCCGAACGGAGTTTTCGATTCCGGCCCCAACCAAACCCTGAGCGGAAGCTTCTAGTTTTGGCTGACCTACGGTGGCCATGAACGAGCTTGCGATAATACGCGCACCCACAACTGGCACCGCCATGTGTTCCCGGCAAGAGCGGTTCGGCGGCGCCCGTCGGGTGGGCCAGAATGTCGCCCCGGCGCTCGTCCGGGGCATCGCATGAGGGCGGGCAGACGGGCAGCGGGCATGAAAATGCGGAGCCGGTCTTGCCGGCTCCGCTAGGGCCTCTGGTTGGAAGGAGGTTACGCCGCTGCTTTCTTCGCGGGCTTCGGTGCCGATTTCGGTGTGGCTTTCTTGCTGGCCTTCCCCTCATCCTTCGCGGCGAATTCCCGCTTGACTGTCGCGGAGATGGCGTCAACGTCCACCTTGTACACCTGCGCGGCATCGCGGAGAATCTTTGCAGAGTCGGCTTGGTTGTGCATGGACAGGAGAATGACAGTCTCCACCAAAATGCGGCCCAGCTTGCTTTCCTCCGCTTTGGGCAGAAAGGCCGCCAGCAGTTTCGTCGGTGCCTCGCCATCCTTAGGCTTGCCGATGCCATGCTGCCGGATGAGGACGGCAAGTTTGCGCTCGTCCAGCATCGCGGACAACTGCGACACAACGAAAAGCAGGTCGCGTTTCATCAGGCGCACGGGAACCGCGTCGCCAATGGCTTTCAATGCGCGCAGCCCCGTTGCCTGGGCTGTCGCTTCCTCGCGCCGCTGCTTCTCCTGAGCGAGCTTCATCGCGGCATCGGCGTCGTTCCGCCGCTGCTGCTTCTTGGGGTGATGCACCGGGCAATCGGGGTTGGCGCAGACTTTGCGGATTTCGCCCTTGTGCGTCCCGTCCGCAATGATGGCCTCAGCGGTGTACTTGCACGTTTTGAACTCCGGCGCGTCCTGCTGGTATTTGTTCTTGGGCTTTTCCTGCCGGATTTCGACGTACTGGTTGCGAGGCACAACCGGACTGCCTTCGGCGGGTTTGCCGTAAGCGGTCGTGATCTGCACGAGCTTGGGTTTTGCCGCTACCGTTCGCTTCACATGGGCGTCCAGTTTGGCTGACCAGCAAGCCGGATCGGAGCAGGCATCCGCATCGTTGCTGATGACCCCGGCGAATAAGAGCGAGTTGTGCCCGGTGCGCTTGGGGCAGTCAACGCAGCTTCCCGCCGCCGGGACAAGCTGCGCGTCTTTGCGGTCGAACGGCGCGTCTTTCAGGATGAGCATGACGTTCTGCTCAATCCACTGCTGGAGATGACGGACGGGCAGCAGGATGTGCTTCGGTTTGCGCTCCCCACTCGTCCAATCTTCCTTGAAACACGCGGCGAGCGCCTGTTCCTGCTGCACGGGCTGGAGTTTCGCCAATAAGAGCGCATGGCCTACGCCAATCTCATCTTTCCAGAACGCATCGGCCACTGCGGGCGCAAGCTCGGTCAATTTCAGTCGAGCGGCGCAGTACACGGCTGTTTTGCCCGTCTTGGCCGCAATCTGCTCGATGCTGTACTTGGGTTCGTCCAGTTCGAGCAACGCGCGCAAACCCTGTGCCTCTTCCATCGGGTGAACGTCACGGCGCTGGAGGTTTTCGACTAGCTGCGCCTCCAACACCTGCGCGTCGGTCATCTCTCGGATGCTGACCGGAACCGTAGCGGCATTGGCCAGCTGCGCCGCGCGAAAACGCTGCGCCCCGAAAACAATCTCAAGGCGTTCGTTCTTGGGCCGCACAAGCAACGGGGAAAGCACGCCGTTGGCGCGGATGCTGGCGGCCAGCCCTTTCAGGAACGCTTCGTCGAAGTGGCGGCGCGGGTTGGTGGTGGACTCGAAAAGAGCCGCGAGGGGAACGTCGCGGTACTCGGTGGCATTGATAACTGTGGTATTCATGGGGAATCTCCTGTTCTAGTTGAATCTTGCGTGAGGGCGCAAGCGGGCACACTCCCAAGCGCGCCCGCTTGAGGATGTGTGCGTTAGCTGGCCGCAGCGAACTGCTCCCGCTCCGTGGCCGCTTCCGTGCTTTCGTCGTCGCGGATTGCGGCCAGAATCACAGCGGAGGTGCGCTGAATGACCTCAAGGCTTTCGGCCAGCAAGGTTGCGTTGCCGTTGTACATCTGGATGTAATCGCTCGACGCGTA
>JBELAI010000432.1:0-2667 GCA_049508975.1 Occallatibacter sp.
GCAAGTATGGATGTATTTGGCACTGTCTATGTTGGATTCAGCGGCAACAGCTTCTACTACGTCCAATACAACGCCAACGATCCGCAGGCATCGGCGCCCACTTACTTCCCCATCGGCGCTACTTACACATCGGCGCAGCAAGTTACTCTCAACGATGTAACTCCCAATGCCGCCATTTACTACACCATTGACGGAAGTACTCCGTCAACGAATTCCAATTTGTATGGCGGCGCAATTACAGTCGGGTCCGGATCGGAAACTATCAATTCAATTACGGTCGCCAGTGGATACTCGCCCAGCAGTGTAAGTTCGGCATCCTATATCGTCAACTTGACCGAACCGCAGGCAGCCATTCCAACCTTCAGCCCCTTGGGCGGAACGTTCACCTCGGCACAATCGGTAACCATCAGCGACACCACTCCGACTGCAGCCATTTACTACACCACTGATGGCAGCACGCCCACCGCGGGCTCAACGCAATATTCCACCGCAATCACCGTCTCCACCTCTGAAACCATCCAGGCAATTGCGGTGGCCTCGGGATACACAAACAGCAGCATCGGTTCGGCGGCCTTCACCATCAACCTGCCTCTGCCGAGTTTCTCTTTGGGCATCTCTCCCACGTCGCTCACCGTCCAGTCAGGCGGTCAAGCGACTGCAACTGTAACCGTGACGCCTTCCAACGGATTCAATTCCTCTGTCACTTTTGCATGCACCGGTCTTCCCTCGGGCGCCACGTGCAGCTTCAGCCCAGCGCAAGTTACGCCGGCGGGCAGTGCGGCTCCAACGCAATTAACAATAGCGGCCAGTTCAACAAGTGCTGCATCACAGCGCCGTTCCGCGCCATTCGTCCCTGAAGCAGCATTGGCCGCAACCATTTTCCTGCTCGGCTGGAAGAGAAGAAGCCTGCTCAAGATCGTGCTCGTAGTGTTGTTAACGTTCGCCGGCTTCGCGCCCGTTTCAGGTTGCGGCGGTGGCAGCGGCTCCTCATCTGGTCAACAGACTCAGCCAATCAACGCCACCGTAACCGTGACAGCAACTTCAGGATCACTGCAACAAACCGGCACAATCGCGCTCACGTTAAATTGACCAAAGCCGATTGCACAACATGTTCTTACGTTGAAGGGAAAGTGCATGAATTCAGTAAAGTTGATGCGAGTGGGAGCGCTGGTTGGCGCGATCGCGGTAGCTCATCTCACGGCTGCGCAAACGGCCAAGAGCCCTTACGATTCAGTCAACACGCTGATCGGCTCCGCCGGTGGAGGCAACACTTTTCCCGGAGCGACGCTTCCCTTCGGCATGATGCAGTGGAGCCCCGACACCAACACAGACGCATGGTATGAGTATTCGCAATCGGCACGGCCCGGAATCGCGGCCGCGAACTCCATCCTGGGATTCGGCTTGACGCACATCAGCGGAGCGGGCTGCGAACTCTACGGCGACTTTGCTGTGCTTCCCATTGCCGGCGAACTCACCACGAGCCCGGGCACCGACATTACGCAATATGCCGTGAAGTTCGATCACGCGCAGGAAGAAACCCATCCCGGCTACTACGCTGTCACGCTGGCAAATGGCGTAAAGGTTGAACTCACGGTTACCGACCGCGCCGGCATCGCGCGATTCACCTTCCCGGCGGGAATGCCGGCACGGCTATTGGTCAATGCCGGGTCCAGCGCCGGAACCTTCGGCACGCGGAATAACCAGCCTGGCACAAGTGAAGATGGCAACAGCATCACACTCACCAATCTAGATAGCTACGAAGCGTACTCACGCGCCGGCCATTTTTGCGGTACGGATTCTCACTACACCATCTACGGCGCAGGCAAATTCAACAAGCCATACAAGAAGGCAGTCCTCTGGCAAGACAGCACCGTCGTCGGCGATGGAAAAGAAGCGAAGGGCAAACATTCAGGCGTGTGGCTCGACTTCGGCAATGAACGCCAAATCGAGCTCAAAACCGCTGTCTCCTTTGTCGACGCAGACGGCGCACGCGGAAACCTGAAACACGACATCGCAGGTTGGGACTTTGATGCGGTGCATGCCAAGGCCACTCATACCTGGTCGCAACTCCTTGATCGCTTCAAAGTCGAAGGAGGAACCGAGGCGCAGCAGACCAAGTTCTACACCGGCGTCTATCACTCGTTTCTCTCGCCCACAATATTCAGCGATGCCGACGGCCGCTACATGGGCTTCGACAAAACAGTGCACACTGTTACCGGCAACCAAAAAGCGCAATACGCGAATTTTTCTGACTGGGATATTTATCGCAACACCGTGCAGCTTCAGGCATTGTTTGAGCCGCAGCGTGAGAGTGACATGCTGCAATCGCTGGTCAACGATGCTCAACAGAGCGGCCAGCTTCCTCGCTGGGAAGCAGCGAACGACGTAACCTACGTGATGGGTGGCGACTCGCCCGCTCCTGTAATCGCGTCTTCTTACGCATTCGGCGCGCGAAATTTTGACACTGAGACCGCTCTTAAATACATGGTGCGCGCGGCCACAGAGACCAACGACAACAAGGAGCGCCCATTCATTGATGACTATCTCAAGCTTGGCTATGTCCCGGCCGAGAAAGACGCGATCTCGGCCTCGCGCACCCTTGAATACAACAGCGACGATTTTGCCGCCGCGCAGTTCGCTCGCGCTTTGGGTCACAACGATGTGGCC
>JBELAI010000433.1:0-3062 GCA_049508975.1 Occallatibacter sp.
CATCCCCATGGATTTGCAGGGAGGCGTCGTCGTTCATGACCATTTCCTGCCCTATCGCGGGATGGACAAGGTCGAGCACGCCTTCTGCAACGCGCATATCCTGCGCGAACTCCAGGCCCTCATCGAGTTCGAAAACGAGCCCTGGGCCGAACTCATGCGCGATACGCTGCTCGACGCCAACGCCGCCGTCAACGCGGCGCGCGCGGCGGGCGCCTCGGCGCTTCCGTCCGAGACCGTCGCGGCCTTCGTCGAACGCTATTGGGCCGCGGTCCGGCTCGGCCTCGCCTTCCATCGCCAATTGCCCAAACTGAAGACGAAATCCCTCACGCGCGGACGCACCAAACAACGACCGGGCCACAATCTGCTCGAAAGGCTGAAGACGTTTAAAACCGAAACACTACGGTTCATGATCGATTTCGACGTGCCCTTCACCAACAATCTGGCCGAGCAGGACCTACGGATGATGAAGGTCAAGATGAAAATCTCGGGCTGCTTCCGAACCCTCGATGGGGCTCAAACTGATCTTTAACAGTGCGAATATTTAACATATTGATAGTACAAGCAAAAACGTGCCGCGGAGAGGTCGTGGCACTACAAAACGGATCCTGTCTGTGGATCAGGCGCTGGCGAACTGCCGCAGCGTCGGCGGCAGGGCGACGCCGAGGGCTTTGAGCGCCAGGCTGGCGCCGGGACGCGGGGCCGAACGCAACAGAAAGCGCTTGCCGTCCTGTTCGACCTCGGTCTCGGCGAGCGAGTCCAAGTCGGCCATGACGGCGGGCCAAGAGGCGCGGGCCCCGTTGGTTGTTGCGGCGAGGCGGTCTTCCAGCTCCTTCTTCAGCGCCAGAGCGAGGAAGCTGCAGGCGACATGACCACGGATCGTCGCGTCGAGTTGGTGATAGATCGGCCGCGTCTCAAACAGACTTTTTGCGGTTCGGAAAGTTCGTTCCACGACCCACAAATTTTTGTAGACGAGCATCGCCTCCAGCGGCGAGAGATGCGCGTTGGTCTGCAGCACGAACACGCCGTCGAACTTGGCGTCCTCCTCGACCTTGGCGCGGTCGATGGAAAAGCCTTCGCCCTCCGGGTTGGCGAGGAAGCGGCGGTAGCCTTTGTTGCCAACCAGGCTCTTGTCGCCTTTTTTCAGTTGCTGCTCCAGCGCGGCCACGATGGTGGCGCGGTCGGCGGCGTCTTTCTTCACCTGATCCAGGTTGCGGCAAACGACGTAGCGCCGCCCCGCCAGCTTCACCGCCTTGGCCTCGTAATCGACATCGCCTCTCGGCTTCATGAGAACGAAGGGGATGGACGGCGCGGGATCGTCGAGGACCAAGTCGCGCACCAGCTTATCGGTGCGCTCGCGTACACCCAAAACGTAGAGCAGTCCGCGGGCCTCGAGTTCGGCGATGGTCTCGGCGCTGATCATGCCGCGGTCGGCGACCACGCAAACACGGTTGATGCGAAAGCGCCGCTGCAAGCGATCGACCGCCGGAATGAGGCTCTTCACATCGGCGGTGTTTCCCGGCCACATCTCGGTGCATACCGGTCGACCGTCGCCGTCGAGGAGCGCGGCGAGAATCATCTGGTTGAGGTCGGGCCGGTGGTCTTTGGAGAAGCCGCGACGCCCCAGCGTCTCGCCGCCTTCGCCTTCGAAATAGAGGCTCGTCGTATCCATGAACACGATATCGAGGGTGGTGAGCAGGTCGCGCCGAAAAGCGAACAGCTCCTCCTCCAAAACGTCCTTCACGCAGCGCGGCGAATACGGCGTCGCGCCCTTCTGTTGGGTCTCAGGCAGTTCCTCGCCGAGCCACGCCATGGCGCGATAGAGGTGATGCAGTTCGAGGTCCTCGACGCCGTCAATGGCGTAATCCTCGCGCCAGCGGTCGGCGGCGCGGTCCGAGCCGCCGCCAAAGAGGCGATGCAGCACGGTCAGGAACGTCGCGCGCTCGAGCGAGAAGTCATGCTTGCGCGACCCCGCCAGCCGCTCGATCACGCTCTTGCAGCCGGTCTCCTCCCACACCCGCTCGAAGGCGAGCGCCGGCCCGATGCGCCGCGTCGCCACGACCTCGGCCTCGCCGCGATTGAGCGCATCGAGCACGATCGCCTTGTCGGCGAAGCGCGCTCCTGAGCGCAGCAGCCGCTCCAACTGCCCGCTCGCTTGCAGATCCTCGAACCGTCCCAGCGTGGCGATGATCTGCTGGCGCACTTTGGCGCCCTCGCGCCGGCTTTCGACGATTTGCAGATAGGTGCGGCCGTCTGTGGTCTTCTTGCGGAAATACATGGCGGGGAACCGAGAGCCGACTCAATCGTGGTGCGCACAGTATCACACCACGCTCCGCTACAATCACCAAAAATACACACAAATCATACCACTACGTTTTCGCCCCCGCTATCTATCGCCGTCAATGATATCAGTGGGTTACAAGCCCCGGCGCCTCGCAACTGTAAAAGATCAGTCAAATCTTCGCCAGCCTCAGATCCGTCGTTTCGACCGCCCGAAAACACGGCGCCAACATCCTGCAAATCCTCGCCGCATCGCCGAGCCAGATCACGTTCGCCTTATTCGCCTAGCCGACGGCTTGGGAGTTACCTCCGCGATGAGTGAGATCGGGTCTGCATTGGAGCAGGTGCGCGTCATAGCCAACGCCATTGCGACCGGGGCCGAGGAAATATCGGCGGCTTCCGACGATCTCGCTCACCGAACTGAGCGCCAAGCGGCAACGCTTGAAGAGTCGGTCGCAACGATGCGCACCTTGGCCGACGGCGTCGACAACACCGCCCTGTTGTCCACTCAGACCAAGGGACATATCTCGGGCGTCACGCTCAATGCCGCAAGCAGCATCAAGATCGTCGAAAACACAATAGCAGCGGTGACAGACATCACGGAGTCGACGCGGAAGATTACTGTCGCCGTAGGCGTCATCGACGAGATCGCGTTTCAAACGAATTTGCTCGCGCTCAACGCCGGCGTCGAGGCGGCGCGGGCCGGCGAAGCCGGACGGGGCTTCGCGGTCGTCGCTGCGGAGGTGCGCGCCCTCGCGCTACGCTCGGCCGCAGCGGCAAAGGAA
>JBELAI010000044.1:0-33424 GCA_049508975.1 Occallatibacter sp.
GTCCGCCGCGCTGATGAGGATTGCGCCAATGAGTCCGTGATCGTGGGCCGCCGTTTGAGCAGTTACCCAGCCGCCCATGCTGTGTCCCGCAATGGCGATCCTCTTAGTGTCCACACCCAGCCGCGCAGCATTCGCCGGGTCGCGGAGATACACCAACACAGCTTCAGCATCCTCGAGGTTCTGCGTGAATCGGAAGACTCCCGGACTGCCCCACGATCCGCGATAGTTGAACGTTACAGCGTTCCAGCCGGCCCGTCGCACTGCTTGCGCCAGGTCGAGATTCTTTTCGTTTCCAGGAAGTCCGTGGCAGATAACCAGCGTTGGATGTAGGCCCGCTCCGGATGGACGGTAAACAAGCCCATCGATTTGCACTCCATGACTCGGAATGTGCAGCACGGTCATGCCTGCCGGGTGAGCAGCGTCGGCGGGCGGGTCTGTAAAAATCGAAGCAGGAACAGTCTGTGCAACGGCGGAGACGGACAAAAACGCCGCGAGGGCAAGATTGAGCAAGCGCATGAATCGAACTCCTGGAGGCGGGTGCGTGATAAAAGACTTACCTCGCATCCTACCAGCAGAAGCGTGCTTACGCCCTTTCGGAGACGGGGACGGCCCGAAGACCGCCCCGCCCGTAGCGGGAGACTATTCGCTTTCAGCTTCAAGTGTTAGTGAATCATGTTGATCGTCTCCTGCGTTATCGTGTCGAAGGTGGTCACCGCCTTGGAGTTGGCTTCAAATGCCCGCTGCGCGACAATCAGGTCGGAGAATTCAGCCGAGATGTTGACGTTCGAGGCTTCCAGAGAACTACCCTGGATGGTCCCAAGTCCCCCCGTTCCGGCCACTCCTAATGCCGCGTTACCTGAAGCGCTTGTTGTCTGGTAATCAGTCGATCCGACATCGACCAGCCCCTGCTGGTTGTTGACCGTGGCTAGCGCAATTTGCCCCACGTTCTGCGTCTGGCCATTCGAGTAGGTTGTAGCAATAGTGCCGTCGGAACCGATTGTGAATCCATTACTCGTGCCTGGGGCGTAGCCGTTTTGACTCGTGGCCGACGTCGAATCGGCGGAAGCAGTCTGGCTTATGTTTGCCGTATTGTTGGCGCCAAACAGACTCCAGTTCATGTTCAGCGTCGCCGCCCCGTCGGAAAGGCCGGAGAATGAAATGCCACTTAAATTTGTGGCCGGGCTCACCAGCTGACCGCTCGAACTGAACGTCAATGGACCGCTGGCGTTCAACGATGCGACCGGGTCCTGGACCACGCTGCCGTCGGTCGTGATATTGGCCCCAACGATCGAGAATTTCCCCGCGGCATTGGATGAGGCCGTCACTCCGGAGATGCCCGCATTCGTGAGCGCGGTCGTGAGCGCCGTGACATAGGTGGCCAACGACTCCCCAGGAGTAACTGTCGGCGCCACAGTCGTCGCGGTGCTGCCATTCGGCGTCAACCCGGTGATCGTCAGATTCGTTGCTGGATTCACGGTGGCGAGGGTGCCATTGCTTGAGCCGAAGTTGTAACTCACTGTCGTTGCCTGCAAATCCTGGCTCATGCTGCCGGTGGTCGAAATGTTGGCTCCGGTAATGGTCAGCTGGCCACCAGCGGACTGGACCGTAACTCCGACCAGGTTAGCTCCGGCCGGTCCCAACGCGGCGGTAAGCGCGGCGGCATAATTCGCAACTGTCTCACCCGCGGTAATCGTCGGCGCGGTAATGGTGGCCGTGGCTCCGGTTGCTGTCTGCCCGGTGATCTTGAAATTTGTTAACGCCGGATCGACCGTGGCGCTGGAACCGAAATCGTAATTCGTGGTTGTTGCGCTCAGGGTCTGGCTGACAGCCCCCGCGGTAGAAACATTGGCGCCAACGATCGACAACTGGCCCGTGGCGGCATTTGCTGTGACCTTGGCGTTGACGATATTCGCCCCGGTCGGCCCCAATGCCGTGTTGAGGGCTGCGGCATAGCTGATCAGGGATTCTCCGGCGGCAATCGCCGGTGGGGTGATGGTCACAGTGGCGCCGGTTGTGGTCTGTCCGGTAATTGTCATAGTCGTCGACGGATCCACCGTTCCGCCGGTATTGAATTGGTAATTCAGAGCACTTGTAGCGACATCCGCGACCACGCCGGTGCCAGTTATGGCGGTTAGCGTTGGCACGGTAATGGTCAGCACATTCCCGGCTCCATTTACACCGGCGGAGACGCCCGGCTGGGCTGCGGTAAGCCCGTTGATCTGCCCCATCAGAGTGGCCACCGACTCACCTGCCCCAGGAATAACCAGAGCCGTTCCACCGATCGTGATGCCGGTTGTGGAGTCGACCGTGCCGTTGGTGCCGAAGTTGTAGCTGTAGATCGTGCTCCCGGCGGGAACACTTGCGGTTGAACTGGAAGTCAAGGGGCTAACCAGCGGCGCGGCAACAACAACCGGTCCGGTCCCCGCTGCCGCAAGGATCAAAGGCGCGGTCGTGGGCGTAGACAGTATTGCCGGCAAGGTTGTGGCTGCCGCTGCTGTAGCGGGAGCTGCTGACAAGGCGTCGGGCACGGTGATGTTGTAGGTCCAGGTGTTGGTTCCCGTCTTGGTATAGGTCACTGTGGCCTCGTAACTATTGCCAAGTGAATCGTAGACTTTCGTTTGATCGGAAGCGGTGGTGCTGCTCCCAACAGCATCCTGCGAGTCGAGGTTGGTGGTCATGCTCATGGTCGTCGTCGCCGAAGGATTCATCACCTGCCCAGTGGGAATCGAGAGATCGATCAACCCGCCGTTGGGGTTGATGACTCCGTTTTTCGCGCCGTATCCCATCACCGCCTGCCCGCCCGAGCTCTCGAGCGTTCCGCTTGCGCTGGTTTGGAAGTCCCCATTGCGCGTATACAACTGGCTCCCGTTGTTATCCAGCACAAAAAATCCTGAGCCGTCGATTGCCGCATTCGTCGATACGCCGGTCGCGGTGACCGAACCTCCGGTGAAGTCCGTGCTGTTGGATGCCACCTCGACACCCGTTCCCTGCTGAATCTCGTCTCCCGATCCGTTGGCTCCCACCTGCTGGTAGAACAGGTCACTGAAGTTGGTTGTCTGCTCTTTGAATCCGGTGGTGTTCATGTTGGACAGATTGTTGGCGATGGTATTCAGCGCAGTTGAATCGGCGTTGAGACCGCTCAGTGGAATGTAAAAGCTCGGCATCGTGAGTCTCCTCTTTTGCGTGGCGCTCGCCTTACCGGCCAGCGGTTGAAACCCCATTATTGAGAAACCGGCAATTTCCCCGTTATTCCTCGTGTGTGAGAATGCCCGTCCAGAGCGTGAGCCACACTGCGGGCTGCGGGTTTGGCTGTGGGAACGCTGAGATTCCCGGGGGCGTGACTGGCGCCGACAGACTGGGCAAACTGGCTGATCGCAGCGGCCGTGCCCGACCCCGCGGTATGCGCCCCGGAAACACTGTGTGCGGCGGTGGCAACTGGACCTGCGGCAGCCAAGCCGGATGCCGCGGCCATTTTGCCGGCGGCTTTGACCTGTCCTGTGCTCGAACCCGTACCGGTTGTGCCGCCACCGGTACCCACTGGGGCCGTAAGGTCCTGGTTGATGGAAATCAACTGCTGCAGGCTGTTTACCTGCACTAGCTGGTTGATGTACTCGTTGGGATCGGTAGTCGCCGTCGGATCCTGGTTCTGCATCTCAGTCACCAGCAAGGTGAGAAAGTCATTGGAAGATATAGTCGCCGACGAGCTGGACGAACTGGTGCCGCTCGCCGCCGCGTTGGTTTGTGCGGCCATGGGGTTTGCACCCTTTCCTGTGAGCGCCTGCCCTGCCGTCATTGCATGTCCCGCCGATCGCGCGTGATTGATCAGTCCTGCAAAAGCCGCCATAACTCCCCCTTTCCTCCATCTGCTCGTTTTGCGTGCGTTTCGCCTTGCGTACGGTCTCTGGTTGCCTGGATTGGCTTCCGTTCTTTACGCACTCAGGCCACCACCGAAATGTGCATTCCCCCGCGAATTTCCGCTGCGCCATGGATCTCATCCGAGGCAAGGGATGCGCGTGCAGTGCCCGATCCATCCAATCCATTCAATCGATCCAATGCATCCATGCTCGTCATGCGCAGCGAAGCGCCTGGACCCGGCTCCGCATGCGACTGCGGCTGCGCATTCCGATCCTGACCCTGGTTCGTACCCTGGTTCGTACCGTGGTTCGCACCCTGATTTGCACCCTGATCCATCCCTGGCTGCATTCCGTTTCGCATGCCATCGCCAGCAGCCGTATGCGCAGCCTGGCCGAGGGGCGTTGCCATCACCAGCGAGTCCACGGGTGTGTGCTGCTCGGCAAGGAAGGCATTGAGTCCATCCATGTGCCTGCCAAGATCCTGCGCAGCCTGAGCCGAGCCCGGCACAAGGGAGGCGTGAACTCCGCCACCGCTCAGGTCCGCGCGCACACCCACCCAGCCCAGCGCCGGGTCTTCGAATCCCGCCTCTGCTTGCCGTGAGGTAGCATGTGTCCACACCGGCTTCCCTGGCGCGGCCTCACCGTCGAGCGCGGCAAACGCCTCGCGCGGAGAGATCCCGGCCGAGAACTTCACCGATCCACTCTCAGAATTCGCTTCTGCCGGTACCGCTGCCGGATGGCGCGCAAGTGCGGACGAATCCAGGAGAGCAGCAGCGGTCGGCGGTTGAATCGAAAGACCGCGCCGGAGGTCCGCGCCCGAACCGCGGGGTGTCCTGGACGTCGTCTGGACCGAACCTGCTGTTTCGCCGGTCAACCCCGCGTCTTTAGGCTCGGCGCCTTCAGGCGATTGGATTGGCGGCAGGATGTTCCCTGGCGCGTCGCCTCCTGGCAGAGTTTGTATAGCTCGCGGGGTGGCCGGTTGCATCGGTGCCGGTCCGAACTCTGAACCGGCATACACCTGCATTTCCGTGCTTCTGGCCCCTGCTCCCGCCCCATTCCCAACGTCTGCAACGGAGGGAGCCGGGCTTTCGGCCGTGGCTGGTAGCGAGATCGTTGCCACATCCGGCCAGACTGCTCCGGATTCGCTTGAAACACCCGCTTCCGGAAGCTCTATGCCGATCTCCGCTTGACTCCCGATCGAGGCCGGCGAAGATACCTGACCTTTCGACGGCACCTGGGTGGCCGGCAATTCGGCGGAATTCAAGGAACTACGCGCGAAAGTTACCGCCCTCTTGTCGGAAGGACTAAGATCCGGTCCGCGAACGGGATTGATCTCGATCGATTCGACCGTCGCTGGGGCGGCTTTCACTGCCGTCGTGCCTCCTCTGGCGGTCGAACCCTGAGCGACTGAGTCGCCTTTCGAAACGGAGCCCGGTTGAGTGTTTGTCTGGCTACCAAGCGCATTGGACGATCCACCCTCTGTCTCAGCCCCGCCTGCGACCATGGGTCCGAGTGCCCGCTGTTGCACTCTGCCTGGGTCTGGAAACTCCGCTGCGCCAGGAATCGCTTTTTCTGGATTAGGAAGGTCCGATGCACTCGCAATATCGCGCGATCGGAAAATACCGGCTTGACTCCTTGAAGCCTGCCCGCTTTCAAAGCCGGTCTCGGCTGAAGGAGCGATCCGCGATGCACCTGGAAACACCGCTGGAATGCGTGCGGCTTTATCTGGATTGGGGTGTTCTGAAGCACTCGCCGTATCGCTCGATGGGGAAATACCAGGTCGACTCCTCTCAACCTGCGCGGTTTTAACCTCGGCCTCCGCTGAAGGAGCGTACCGCAAAGCACCGGGGTTCGCCGGATCGAATCTGGGAGACCGAGCGCTGGCTCGGATCGGTATCCCAGTTTCACTCGTACGGTCAGTTTTTGCAATAGGACGGACGGAGTCCGAGGACCCCGTTCTACCTTGGAGGGTGCTCTCCTGTTTCCACGCTGGTTGCATCTGTTTAAGGTCGGTCTTCGCATTGGAACCCATCCCGGGCGCGTTTGAAATCGCAGGATCGATCGGAGGGGATGGAGCAAGAGCCCGGGCCGACATTCCCATTTCATCCGCGCCGCCCGCTTTCCAAGTAAGATCGCCGGAAACAGAAGATGAAACCCCCACCGGCGGGGTGCTCAGCTTTGTCAGGACAGGCTGCATAGGCTCAATCGCCACGTTGGGGATGGAAGTCGTTTCCGGCGTATTGGGAATCGCAAAAACGATTTGCGGCGGCTGAGCGCTGGCTGGGATGTGAATCCGCGTTTCATCGCTGTTTCTCTGTCCAGTTTGCCGATAGCCCACGGAGTACTGCGTCTCGTTCACTTGTCCAGCGCTCCGCTCTTGCCTGACCGCTCCCCGAAGGTCAACTTGGGTGGCCGTTCCAACCGGCGTCTCCGGGACAGGTTGAAACGTAGTGTCGACTTGCTGCCATTGAGCGCTCCCTGACCTTGCAAGCGGTGATTCCGGGACGCCTTTCGCCTTCGCGACCGGCAATCCGGAACCGGGAGAAACCTCGTTGGCAGTGAGGCCGTTTGGCTGAGGCCGGGCCTTCTCCGGGCTGTCCGTCAAGGGAGCGGGTGAGGAGACAGCCGCCGGAGCACCGGCTCTCTGGAGCTCCGCTTCGTCCGAGGAAGTGCTCTCCTGGGTAGGAATCTGCGTACCCGCCACCCGGTCCGTTCTCTCGACGGCGCCGCCCGTGAAAGGCAGCGTATCGGTCGACGAACTTACGGCAAAACTTTTTGACAATCGGGAATCGGTGAGCGCCTGAGAGGGCTTTGCCGGTGGCAGGGCGAGGATCGGGATTGAAAATGGCGCAAGCGGGATGACGATAGAAGGTGGAAACGTTCTCGACTGGTCAGGAATCTGTTGGTGTGGGGTTGCACTCCCGGCTGATTTCCCGTGCTCGCTCGTGCCGGCGGTCTGGACGAGCGCCTGCGACGAAGGTTGGCTGGTTTTAACAGGTGTCGCGCCAACCGGGCCGCGCTTGGCCACGATTTGCCCCCTAGCTTGTGCTTCTGTCCTCGATGCCGGGTCTGCGATCCGGGCCGCCGGAGGAAGCCCTCCGAGTCCGGCTCCCCGCAAGCTCGTTTGTGGCTTTTCCGCCGTGAGCGGAAGAGCCAGACCTGTTACAACAGCGGGAACTGTCGTGGCGCCGCTGGCTGAAGACTCCTCAAGCAGGGCTTCTGCCGGGTTATCGTTGCCGTTCGCGCTGTTCGATTCCTCTTTGATGCCGTTCAAACCTGCTCCCATCGATGCAAGCTGAGTCTGCCAATTGGCTAGAAAGCTCTGATTATTTCCTCCGGCGCTCGATGATGAATTGACTGGAGGCGCCCCAGCCCATCCTGCCCCCTGGGACTTCCCGGGTCCCTTGGCTTGGAACAACGCCTGTCCGGAGCCCGGATGCCCACCTGCGCCTGTCTCAATTCCTGCTGCAACGGTCATGACTGAAATCAAGCAGCCGGTGTGCCAACCGGGAAGGATTTGAGTTAGAGGATTGTCAGGAATGGGAATTCAGATTCGAGTTAGAACTAAAAACTAACTTCTGTTTGAATTTCTGCTCAAGTTTCATCGTTCTCAACCGTATCGGGCTCCAAGCCAGCCTCACCTGCGCTTGTCGCGGAGAGCTGCGCGCGAGCTGTCCCCGGGCGACCTGACCCCCGGAGACGTGAACGGACCGATTCGGCTCTCCAACTCTCCAAATCCGCCCTGTGCAGCCGGTTGCGATACCAATCGTCGAGGGCCTGCTGGCTGCGCCTGTCTCGATCGGCCGTTTCGAGCGCCTCAGCCTCCTCGATCAGGGTCTCGGCCTGGCGCCGCTCCACCCTGCTGGACAGATAGTGTTCGCGCGCACCGGCAACTTCCTGCTCCGCGTTCGCAATCCGCGGGCCGAGCACCCATTGAAGCCGGTCCGCGGCACGCGACTCCTCAAGCCCTGCCAGGCGATCTCTGAACTCCCCGCTTCGTATGCTGGCATGCACCAACTGCCGACCGCGGCGATCGCGCTCAACATTGGCAACCCACGCGTGCTCCAGCCGGTGAAAATCGCCCATCGCGGCCGCAAGAGCCAGGCGGTTCTGCTCCTCTTCCAGCTCTCGAATGCGCAGCAGCCGGCGCATTGCGCGTGAAACCGCCATAGGCTATACCTCCGCCGCCAGAGCCGCCAAACGCCGGACCGCATCGCCAAAATGCACCTGCTCGTGCGACTCCTGGGTTACGAATGCCCGCATGGCTCCGCGGGCCCGCAACGCGCGGTCGAGATCGGGGTCCGCACCCGCCTTGTAAGCCCCGATGCGCACCAGGTCCTCCGACCGGGCATAGATCGCCATCAGCTTGCGCAGCAGCGCCGCGTTTTCTCGATGCTCCGGCTGCGTCACGGCGGGCATCAGGCGGCTGATCGAGTCCAGCACCTCGATCGGCGGATACCATCCCTCGGCGGCCAGAGCCCTTGAGAGCACGATGTGCCCATCCAGCAGCGACCGCACCGCATCCACCAGCGGATCCTGCTGATCGTCGCCTTCCATCAGCACCGTGTAAAAAGCCGTGATCGAGCCCACGCGGAATTGCCCCGTCCGCTCGACCAGCTTTGCCAGCCGCGTAAAAACCGAAGGCGTATAGCCTTTGGAGGTCGGCGGCTCTCCGGCGGCCAGCCCAATCTCGCGGGCGGCCATCGCGAAGCGCGTCAAGGAATCGAGCACCAGTAGCACATGCTTGCCCTCCGCGGCAAAGAACTCCGCCACCGTGGTAGCCGCCAGCGCGGCGCGCATGCGCATGAGCGGCGACTGGTCCGAGGTCGAAACCACCACCACGGAACGCGCACGCCCCGCCGCGCCCAGTGAATCGTCAAGAAACTCCACAACCTCGCGGCCGCGCTCGCCCACCAGGCCCACCACCGTCACATCCGCCGCCGTGTTGCGGGTCATCATCCCGATCAGCGTGCTCTTGCCGACGCCCGACCCGCCGAAGATTCCCACGCGCTGACCTCGCCCCACCGTCAGCAACCCGTCGAGCACGCGGATGCCGGTACCGAGAGGAGTGCGGATCGGCACCCGGTCGAGCGCTGAACGCACCACCCCATCCAAAGGAAAGGCGCGTGCCGCGGCCGGCGGCTTGCCCTCGTCGATCGGCTTTCCCAGCGCGTTCAGAACCCGGCCCATCAGTCCCGGGCCCACTTCGATCTCCGGATGCACGCCCAGCGCTGAAACCGTGTCGCCAAAGCGAATTCCTTCCGTTGTCTCGACCGGCATCGACAGCACGTTCGACCCGCGGAACCCGATCACTTCCGCCAGATGCGGACAGCCGGATTTGTCCTCGATCTCGCACACCTCGCCCACCGAGGCCAGCGGGCCTGAAGACTCAATCGTCTGTCCGACGGATTCGAGCACCTGGCCCCGCCAGCGCCACGGCTGACCGCGCTTCAGCTTGGCAAGGTAGTGGCCCAGCAGAGTCCTGGAGGGCGAATCCGCAAGCCCCGTCATGATTGCTCCCTCGGCCCGGCCCCCCCAGGCTCTGTAGCCAGAGCCGAAGGTGCGGCTCTCCGGCCGCCGGCGCGGTCAAAGAATCCGCGCTCAATTTCGCCCAGCTGGGACCGGATTCCCAGGTCCACCGAGCCAAGCTCGGTCTCAATAATGCAGTCGCCCAACCGCATTCCCTCACCCGCCAGGACGGTGGGTTTCAGTGCCAGGTTCGGCACCAGCGCGATGGCCTCGGTCCATAAGTCCAACTCGGCGGGAGGCACACATAGCTTGACCTTCGTCGATCCGGAGAGCTGCCCCAGTGCAACCCGCACGGCTCCGGTCAAGAGCAGCGGGTCCATCTGCGCCTCGCGCCGCAGAATGCGCGCGGCCACCGCCAGCGCGAGTTCCACAACTTCGTGTTCAACTGCTTCGAGGAACCGGTCCCGCGCCTGCTGAAATCTCTCAATCAATTCGGCGGCGTGGCGGGTCCGTTGTTGTGCCGCCGCTGCCAGCGCCGCGGCCTGAGCTTCGTGCTCTGCCTGCCGGCCTTCCTGCCTGCCGCGCTCCTGGCCCCCTTCGAAAGACTTGTGCGTCTCCTCGGCCAGCCGTTTCTCCAACTCGGTGCGCAATCCAGCTTCGGCGGCGGCTCTTCCCTGTTCGTGCGCCGACTGGTCCGGGGAAATTGGTCCAGCCTCAGCCGGCTCAGCCCAGCCCTCCCACGACGGGAAGGAAGGCACATTGGGGTCGCCCGGATACTGAAAGACCTCAAAGTGTCCGGCTGCGCCCGCCTTGGTTGCCGATCCCGATGAATGCAAGAAAGCTTCTCCAATCAGATGACAGGTGACAGATTACGGATGACAGTTAAAACCGCCGGTTTGTAGCCAATGACTGACCAGCATCGACTCGTAAAGCGATGTTGAATCCTCGCGTGAGCGATTCCCAAAACTGTCAACTGTGATCTGCCACCTTTCATCCGCAACGCGTTTACGCCAGCATTTCGTCTCCGGTTTCGAGCTTCAGAACTACCTTGCCTTCGGTCTCCAGGCGTCTCGCCAGGGTGAGAATCTCCTGCTGCGCCTGCGCCACTTCGCGCGATCGCACCGGACCCAGCACTTCCATGTCTTCCTTCAACATCTCGACTGCCCGGGAACTCATCGACTTGAAGATCTGTGCGCGCAACTCGTCGTTCGCCCCGCGCAAAGCCATGGCCAATTGTCGCTTATCCACACCGGAGACAATTTCGCGGATGGTCGCGGGCGGCACAGTCACCAGATCCTCAAAGGTGAACATCAGATTGCGTATGCTCAGTGCCAGCTCCGGCTGTCCATCTTCAATGGTCTCCAGGATCTTCTTCGATTCATCGGCATTGAGCCGGTTCAACAGGTCGGCGACCGCCTTAAACCCGGAGTAGCTCTTGCGTGCCGTGTCGCCCACGCTCTCCAGCCGGCGGTGCAGAATATGGGCCACCTTCTGCGCCATTTCGGGGGAAAACTGCCGCATTTCGGCCAGCCGCTGGATCGAAACGACCTTGTGCTCCTCGCTCAGGTTATCCAGCACCAGCGAGGCCCGGCGGGGGTCCAGATGAGCCAGCACGAGGGCGATAGTCTGCGGATGCTCGGAGTCGAGCAGCTTCCCTAACTGCTGCGGGTCGGTACGCTGCAGCTTGGCCAGGTTGCCCTGGGCTGCCTCCTGCGACCGCCGCACCAGGGCCAGCAGATCGTCGGCGCGCTCTTTGCCGAAGGTGTCCATCAGCAATCGGCTGGCATAATCCAGGCCTCCGTGCAATACGAAGCCCTGCGTCTCCAGAAGCTCCCAGAACTCTTCCAGGACTTCCGCTGAGAGTTCGGCGGAGATACCGTGCAAGTCGGCTAGTTCTTCCGTGAGCCCTTGCACATCCGCTTCCGGCAATGTGCGCAGAATCTCTCCGGCAAGTTCCTCGCCCACTGCCACCAGAAGTATGGCAGCCTTGCGCAATCCCGTGAGACTTGCCGATTGGCGGCGCTTTGCCGCTCCGTTCTCGTTTCCGTCCGCCACGGTTCTGCCCTCTCTTCACCCTGATTTCGACTGCCGGCTCACGATCTCAGTCGGAATGAATCCAGCTCTGCAACAACCTCGAGCTCTGTGTCGGCTCTCGCTTCAAATGCCCGCTTACCGTATCGAGGATCCCCTGCGCCCGAATGCGTTCTGGATCCATCTCGGCCGGTTCCGGGGGCTTCAAAACTGGATGCGGGGGCTCCGCCACTCCGGTTGGCAGCCCCTTGTCGGGGCTCTTGACCAACGCCAGGGCTTCGGGCCGCGCACGGCGCAATGCCGGACGCACACCAAAAGCGAGTACCAGTACCAAACCCGCGACCAGAGCACCGTATTTCACGAGTTCCGGCGAGTTCTCGGCTGTAGCCAGCACCTGGCCCTGCAATGTTGGAGGCTGCTTCGACCGATTTTCTTCGAACGCCAGATCCTGGACCGTTACGACATCTCCCCGTGGCGCCTCGAACCCTATCGCCGCCTGGGACAGCGCGGTCAGATTCCGCAACTCATCTGCCGAACGAGCTTGCCAGACCGCGGCTTTGCCCTTCGTCGCCGGCTGCTCCAGCCGGTCGTTCACGACAATTGCGGCCGTCAATCGCCGCACCCGGCCCGGGTTCTCCATGACATGGCGAACCGTCTTCGAGGCTCCGTATGTTCCCGACTCGGTCTTCGCCGTCTGCGGCGGGGTTGTCAGCTGCGGGTAAACCGGCAGCGCCTGCGAATTGGGCGCGTTCGATGCGGTGCCGGGAACCCCCGCCGCCACCGGCTGCGGTCCAGTCGTCTGCTCCGTGCGCTCCATGGAGAGAGTCACCGTCTGGTCCGGGTCATACGTCTCCTGGGTCTCGTCGGTGGCAGCCGGATCGTAGTCCAGTGTCACCGAGGCGCGTACATTGCCCACGCCGGTCACCGGTTCCAATGTCGAAACCAGCTTGTCTTCCAGAGCCTGCTCGGCGGTCAGGCGCAATTGATCGGCGGTCTTCGGCCCCAGCGGGAGATGGCCTGCCGCATCCACCAGCACCACCCGGTCGGGCACCAGGCCATCCACCGCCGACGCCACCAGGTTGCGAATCGCATCCGGCTCGCCATCGGCCAACGAGCGATGACGCAGCTTCAGCACCACCGAGGCCTTGGCCGGACGCTCCTGCTCGCGAAATAAGGAATCGTGCGGCAGCACCAGGTGCACACGCGCCGACTCGACATCGGAAAGCGATCCCACCGTATGTTCCAGTTCACCCTCCAGCGCACGCTGAAAATTGACCTGCTCGTCGAACTCCGAACCAACCCAGTTAGGCTTGTCGAAGATTTCAAAACCCAGGCGCCCGCTCTTGACCCCGCCCTTGGCCGCCGTCGCCAGACGCGCCTTGTCCAGCTGATCGGATGGAACCCGAATTCCCGTTCCGTTGGGGGTTGCATCGAAAGGAATCTGCGCCGTGGTCAGAACCTGGGCGATCTGGCGCGCATCTTCCGGATCGAGATCCGCGTAGAGTGTGCGCCAGTCGGTCCGCAGGCCGTACCACAACAGGCCTCCTAACATGGCCAGAAGCAGTCCTGCGGCGACCAGCGCCCATGTCCGCTGCGTGGGCGGCGTGGTTGCCCAGCGCACTCGCCCCTGGGCCAGCAGGCCAGTCAGCCGGTCGGGAAAATTGACCTGACCTGGTGCCCTCGGCGCGCTTTTCTCCAACCCTGTTGCGGTGGCCATTCTCTCCCTTGCCCTGCAGCTCTCAGCACCCGTCGCATCGGCAGGCCTGCGTACGCCCTGTCGATGCCAGCCTTAGAACTGCATTCCAACCACCTGCTGGTAAGCCTGAACCGCCTTGTTCCGTACCGCCAGAGTCAACTCGAAGGCCATGCTTGCCTTCTGGGTAGCAATCATGGCCTGGTGCACGTCGACCCCCGTACCGCTCATCAGCCCGGTAATGGCGCTGTTCGCCTGGCTCTGCAACTGGTTCACCTGGCCGACCGCATCCGTCAGGAGGTCGGAGAAGGGAGCAGGCTCAGCAGGCTTGCTGGACGGTAGAGGGAGCGCAGGCGCTGCGTAAGAACCGGTCGGATTGGACAGGCCCTCGACTTGAGCGGCAATCGTACTTGTGATCGGTAACATGGGGCCTCCTCGTTTTTGCGCCGTTTTTCCCGCCCGCTACGTCTTGGCTATATCGAGAGCCGACGAAATCATGCCCTTCTCGGCCTGAACGGCGGAACTGTTAAGACCATATGCACGCGTCGCCCCCATAAGGTCCACCATCTCTGTGAGAGGGTTAATGTCCGGATACGAGACATAGCCATCGGGTCCCGCGTCCGGGTGCCCAGGATCGTAGCGTTTCAGCGGAGGCGCCGGATCTTCAACAACCTGCGCGATATGGACGCCGGGAGCCACCGCACCCGATCCCGGCAAAGTCAGCGTGGGAAATGCCGCCGCGGCCAGTGCGCTGGACGCGCCTCCCGAAGCCGATGTCAGCGAGTTCAGAAATCCGGTATTCGGCCGATCCGCGGCAAAAACCACATGTTGCCGGCGGTAAACTCCCCCGGAAGCCGTGCGCGTCGTCTCAGCGTTTGCCATGTTGGCCGCTACCACTTCGGCCCGCATCCGCTCCGCCTGCATCGCTCCGCCGGAGGTATCCATCGTCCCAAACAGATTCATCGCCGGTTCCCTTCCAGAGACAGCTGATTGCTATTTATCCGCATGAATCGCGTCCATCAAGGTCTGGTTCTGCTCCCTGAGCAACGCCACGCCGATCTTGAACTTCAATTGAGACTCGGCCAGGTTCAAGCCCTCGCGGTCCATCGACACATTATTCCCATCGGGCCGAGAAATCAGACCATCCACATCCCGAACGCGCACGGGCCGCGGGCCCCATCCCCTGTCCACCCCGTCGATGGCCCCGCGCATCTCCGCTTCGAAGTCCATCCCCACCGCCCGGTAGCCGGGCGTGTCGATATTGGCCATGTTGGCTGCGGTCAGCTTGATCTCGCTAGTCGCCAGGTCAAGATACCTGCCGATCTGCTCACTTACGCGCGTATTGAATTCCATAGCGGCCGCTCCCCATCTTCCCGCGATCAAACCACTGAAAACCCAAAGTCGATTTCCTGCATGGTCAAGATGGGCTCCTCTCCAGCCAGGATCGCGGCCCGCTCCAGAACGTGTTCCAGTTCCCGCACATTCCCCGGCCAGTCGTGAGCGGCGAGTTTCGCCATGGCGCCCTGGTCGATACGCTTCATCGGTTCGTCCCGGCCCATCTTGCGAAGAAAGTGGTCCACCAGCAAGGTCAGGTCCTGCGCATGCTCGATCAACGACGGAGTGCGGATCAGGAACACCGCCAGCCGGTAGTAGAGATCGGCGCGGAAACTTCCCGCCTTGGCGTGGTCAGCCAGCGGCTGGTGGGTGGCCGCCAGAATACGTACGTCGACCTTGATGGTTTCGTTATCCCCCACTTTTTGCAATTCGCCGCTTTCGATGAACCGTAGAAGCTTGGATTGCAAGGCCAGCGGCATCTCCCCGATCTCGTCCAGAAACAGGGTTCCTCCGTCCGCCGACTCGATGCGCCCGACACGCCCCTGGACCGCTCCTGTAAAAGCTCCCCGCGTGTGGCCGAAAAGCTCAGCCTCAAGCAAGGCTTCAGGAATCGCCGCGCAATTAATGGCAATAAATGGCTTACGGCTTCGCGGAGAGAGCCGGTGCAAGGCCTCGGCCACCAGTTCCTTGCCCGAGCCTGTCGGACCTTCGATCAGGACCGGCGTCATCCGCTGCGCCACAAGACGGATGCGACGGCTTACCTCCAGCATGCAGGAAGCGTCGCCGATCAGTTCCGGCAGCCGCTCGATGGCCTTTTGCTCGCCTTCCGTGTGCTGCCCAATCCTGAACGAGAGGGTTTTCGCCAGGCCGAACTCAGAGGGCGGAGAGACTTCCCGCGGTGTTGCGGCGCTTGCAAAAAGAACGGGCTTCAGGACCACCGTTGGGGGGCCAATGTTCGCAGTAATCGCGTCAGAGCTGGTCAAGTCCGGAGCGGTGTTCCACGCGGCCGTGTCGGTGTCCTGTGAGCGGCGCAGGGCGTAAAGCAGTTCTTGCCGATGCGGGCCGCGAATATTCTCCTTGTCCTCGGAGCCGCCGGCGGTAATCAGGTCCGTTTGTGGGAACCTTCCCCGGAAGTCGATGACAAACTCGTTCAGATCGAGGTCCGGAAGCCACGAGTCGAGAATGACGGCCTCCGGGGCCGCTGTCTCGGCCTCCGACCAAGCCTGCGCGCCACTCGCCGCTTCCCGCACCTGCCACCGCAGACCCGTAAGCGTTCGTGAAAGACGGTCGCGGAAACTGCCATCGGCGCTGGCCACCAGGGCGGTACGCGGCCGAACGCGGGGGGGTGGTTGAAGCAATGAAACAGGAACGGGAATAGTCTGCATTGAAATATCCTCCAAGGTAAAAACCGTCGGCAAAAGCTAGAGCATCCTGGCAACGAGCCCATCAACCGCCAGAAGGGGTGGAACCGCAGCAAGCGCCGCGGCAACCGTCAGAGCCATGGCGTCCTCAGACGGAACCACATAGCCGTGTCCGCGCACCGTGCAGATCAACTGCCCGGGCGGCGGATCCTTCAGTTTGCGCCGCAGGTAGTTAACGTAGACATCCACGATGTTCGTTGTCTGTGCTGGCTCCAGGCCCCAGACCGCATCCAGCAACTCAACCCGCGAGACGCATTGGCCTCGGTTCAGCATCAGGTGCTCGAGCAGCGAAAACTCCTTGTTGGTCAGCACAATCGGCTGCGTCCCGCGATGGGCTGTGTGGTCCATCCGATCCAGTTCCAGATCGCCGGCCCGCAGTTGCAGGCGCGTCTCGCGCTTGCGCCTCAGCAACGCCCGGCACCGTGCGCGCAGCTCGTGCAGGCTGAACGGCTTGAGCATCAGGTCGTCGGCTCCGCGATCCAGGCAACGAACGCGCGTCTCCACCTCCTGGCGCGCCGTCAACACCAGCACTGGAAGGTCCGAGTCCATCATTCGAATCTCATCCAGAACCTGCTCGCCGTCCTTGACCGGCATATTCAAATCCAGAATTGTTAGATCCGGCTTATCCTGGCGAAACGCCTCAACGGCGGCCCCGCCATCGTGGACGAGCCGAACGCGGTGTCCGTCTGCCTCCAGACCGCGGCTGAGAAACAACCCCAACGCCTGGTCGTCTTCGACGATTAATAGCCTCATGACAGCTCTTCTCCTCAGCCGCTTCTCGGATGCCCCGCCTTTGCTTGCCCTTTCGCCGGACTTGCTTAGGCAGCGCTAATCAAGTGCGCATCTCCACCTTCGCCCAGGATGAGAGGGAACTCAATAGTGCTGCATTGGAAAGATGTGGGCTTGAATACGAGATGGGACTCGCTCGGGGCGTATGCCCAATTGAGGAACCATGCGCGCTGCCTTGTGATGGGGAACACTTACGGCAGGATCGTCCGGCTGGATCGGCCCTCGCCGCGGGCTGCGAAGACCGGTTCATGCCAATTCCATTGGCCCTAACGCCTGCCGCTGTTCCCTTTGGCCCGGGATGCCGACTTGCGAAAATACATTGCTGTGTCGGCGCGCACCAGAAGTTCCTTCATCGTCTCCCCGGCCGCATGTTCGGCCAGCCCGATCGAAGCCTCCACCTTGAGCTCGATGAAGCCAGCCTGGGCGCTGAGCTTGTAGGTTCCACACACCCATGCGCTTAACCGGTCAATCTGCGCGGTTGCCTCTTCCAGGCCGGAATTCAGCAACAGGATGAACTCGTCCCCGCCCCAGCGGCCAATTACGTCCGTGGAGCGGCTGGCCGACTTGAGCTCCTTTGCAAACTGTTGCAGCAGTTCATCGCCGATAAGGTGCCCGAACTCGTCGTTAACGCGCTTGAAGGCATCGATGTCGACAACTGCCACCGAAAGAGCGGTTCCCGCCCCGATGCAGCGTTCGATCTGGCCTTCGACCCACGCCCGGTTGCGCAGCCCGGTGAGGGTATCGCGCGAAGCTAGTTCCTCCGCTTTTTCCAGCTTGATCTGATAGCGCAGAACTTCCGCACGCAGGTTTTCCATGGCTGCGTTGCCTTCAGCGGCCATTCTGTCCAAGGACGTCTTCAGATCCTTAACACTCTCCACAATCGATTGCCGGATCTCGGCCAGGTCCTCCAGGCTGGCGATGGTTTTCAGCCGCGACGTAACCTCGCTGATCTGCCCGGCGCAGCGTTGATCGCGCTCCCCTACCGACTCAGCGGTGCGTGCCATGACAATCAGCAGCTCCTTTACCTCGCCGGTTGTCTGCCTGTAGTGGCAAGCCGTGCGGCGTCCCCAGTCCTCAAGTTGCTCCCGTGCGCTCTTTTCGATGGCTTCAAGCGCCGGCGCGCTTATTTCAGTGGACATCCTCACGTCCAACTTGCCCAGCGCCTGCTTCAGCCCCGGCCCCAATGCGGGACAGGCCTCCAAGCTGCAATTGCCCATTTCTCTCAAAGCCGAACGGTAGGCAGCGACCGCCGCGGAAAGAATGCCCGTCTCAGCAATGGGACGGCGAATTTCCTCGCCACCATGCGTCTCAGACGCGTTTGAAGCGCCATCCAGATACTTCTTGATTGAAATCATGCGCCCTCGGCGGCCCGCGGCGTATCCCTCTGCGCAAGACCACCAATGACGAATATCGGCGCAATCCAGACGACCGTGAGCGCCCTAATAATTGGAGCTGTGAGGCGCTTGCGAAGAACAAGCGAAAAAATACTTGACACGGTTCGCTTTTTATTCGCTATAATGCGACCCATGGCTGTCACTCGAAGGCAAAAAGAGATTCTCGACTTCCTGGAGTCGTTTGTGACCCGCAACGGCTACTCCCCTTCGTTTGAGGAGATCGCGCGCGGAATGGGGCTGAAGAGCCTGGCAACCGTGCACAAGCACATCACCAACCTTGAGAAAAAGGGCATGCTTGACCGGGTGCACAACCGCAGCCGCTCCATCGACGTGCTGCCTCCCGGCACGCGTACCCGCACCAGCGACAGGCTGCCACTGGCCGGCCGCATCGCCGCGGGCCTGCCCGTTGAAACGTCGGAGACGCAGGAAACCATCTCGCTCCATGACGTGGTGGGCAATCGCGACGTATTCGCCCTCGAAGTCCGCGGCGACTCCATGCGCGATGAGCACATCATCAGCGGCGATTACGTGCTCGTGGAGCGCACGCGAACCGCCCGCCAGGGCGAGATCGTGGTCGCGCTGGTTCACGGGGCCGAAACTACGCTCAAGCGCTTCTACAACGAAGGAAGCCAGGTTCGGTTGCAGCCCGCCAACATTGAGATGGAGCCAATCTACGTCAAAGCATCGGACGTTGCCATTCAAGGCCGCGTCCTCGGCGTTCTCCGCAAGTACCGCTGAACCTGAGTGCACGGGGAGTGCATGAGAGTGGCTCCGAGGTAGATAATCTTGATTCGGGCAATTCACATTGGGTTGCCGGAGTTCGGAGAAGACCCATGACCCAGCCGTACGACTACTCGTCGATCGCCAAGATGATCGATCACTCGCTGCTCAACCCCACCCTGACGACGCGAGAGTTGGAAGCGGGTTGCGGCTTGGCGCTTCGTTATAACGTGGCCAGCGTTTGCATTCTGCCCTACGCTCTCGCCCGTTGTGCGGAACTGCTCGACGGCAGCACGGTGAACGCCAGCACCACCATCGGCTTTCCGCACGGCGGGCACAGCACTGTCATCAAGCTGGCCGAAGCGCGGCAGGCCCTCAAAGACGGCGGACAGGAACTGGATGCTGTCATCAACATCAGCAAAGCGCGCAGCGAAGATTGGCAATATGTGCAAGACGAGCTTGCCGCCCTGGCCGACACGATTCACGCCGGCGGAGCAAAGATCAAAGTCATCTTTGAGAATGCTTACCTGGACGATGCCGCCAAAATTCGTCTTTGCGAAATCTGCGCCGAAATTGGCGCCGACTGGGTGAAGACCTCAACCGGCTATGCGCCCAGCGGAGCATCCCTGGCCGATCTCGAACTCATGCGCAAGCACTCGCCCGCACGCGTGCAGGTCAAGGCCGCAGGGGGGATCCGCGATCTAGACGCGCTTCTGGCCGTGCGAGCGATCGGGGTTAGCCGCGCAGGCGCCACGCGCACTGAGGCCATGCTCGAAGATTGCCGCAAGCGCCTCGGTCTCGAACCAATGGCGCAGTCCCTCGCAGCCGCGGCGCCGGCCGGATATTGACACAAGAAAAGGCCCGGCGCAACGACCGGACCTTTTCAACCCTCCATCCGCACCACTGGCCCAGAATGGCGTCACCGAGTAACTACGTCAGAGCTGGAGCGCCGAGCACCTTCTGGACCTTTTCTTCAATGAACTCCTGGGGCTTCCACCCTTCGATCTGGTCCACAACTTTTCCGCCCTTGAAGAACAGCAATGCAGGAATACCGCGAATGTTGTAGCGCGACGGTGTTGCGCCATTCTGGTCCACATTCACCTTGGCCACCTTCAACTGGCCCGCATACTTTGTAGCGACTGCATCCACCGCCGGCGCAATCGCCTTGCACGGACCGCACCATGCTGCCCAGAAATCCACCAGCACCGGCTGCTCGCTTTGCAGCACTTCCTTGTCAAACGTCCCATCGCTAACTTCCAAGACACCTAAACCTGCCATGATCCTCCCTCGCGGCAACTGCCCATTTCATCCAGTGTACCGAAAACCGTGCTTCTGTGAGATGCGTCAGGCAGTGAAAAGTCGCAACTCGCACCAGCGGGATACACCGCCTGGCCTTCGGAATTATCTGCGCGATGCAACTAAAAGTCCTTTATTGTGCCCATTATACCGATGAGAATACGTTGTCACTTTGCAAACAGAAGCGCCCGGACCCTATGCAGGATCACGGGCGCTAGAGCAGCCCTCCCCCAGAACTGCCCACGCTGCGAATTTATTGGTTCACTGATTGAATAGCAACAAGTCTTTGGTAATGCGGAAAAGTAATCATGTATTGGTGATTTGTAAGAAAGGTACCCACTATAACGATTTATTACCCAATGATAACCTTTCCAGATTGGGTTTGCCGCAGATGGAACCTAAACGGCAGCCACGCTAGCCCCATCCGCCCAAAAGCGGCATATGCGCAAAACCGGCTCCGCCATGCCTTCCACCGCGGCCAGAATCGCGACCGAAGCCTCATTCAGCCTGACCTCGCTTTCGACAATCACGAGCACCGCGGGCCCGGCTCCACTCAATGCCGCTCCTAGAATCCCGTGCTCCCCCGCCAGTGGCAAAAGACGCGGCAGCAATGGGCAAATCGGTGCGCGATACGGCTGATGAATGCGATCGTTCATGGCCACCCGCAGCAGGTCGCCCCGACCCTGCGCAAAGGCCAGTCCCAGCAGAGCCGCTGACTGAATATTGACCACCACGTCGTCGCGGTCGTAGCAATCCGGAAGCACCGCCCGCGCTTTGCTTGTCGCTAGCGGATCGGCAGGCAGTACCACGATCGCCCGCCATTCATCCGGCGGAACAACCCGCGTTCCGAACACTCTTCTACCTTCATTCGCCGCGACCACAAACCCGCCCCACCAGCATGCGGCCGCGTTGTCCGGATGCCCCTCCAGAAAGCATGCTTCTTCGAGGATCTCTTCCGAACTCCAGTCCAGCCGCCCAAAGTGCACAGCCAGCGCGATGGCCGCCAGCCGACCCGCCGCCGACGAGCCGCAGCCCATCCCCAGCGGTATCCCGTTTTCCATGCGAATTGTCAGAGGTACAAGGTCTCGGCCATGACGTGCGAGAAGGCTTTTGTAGATTTCCAGAACAAGGTTGTCCTCGAGCCGTCCGCAACGCTCCGCATCGTAACCGCTGGCCAGAATCGAAAACTCCGCAGCCCATTCCGCCTCGATGTCGAGAAAGAAATCCAGCGCCACCGCGGCTGCATCGAATCCCGGCCCAAGATTCGCCGAGGTAGCCGGCAAACGTAGATGTAAAGGCCCAGGGCTGGCAACGGACGCGTCGTTCATCCCACTTGACCCTTCACGGCCGCCAGCACCGCTTCCGGAGTCGCCTCGACCACTTGCGCGTTACGCCGCAAGCTGTCAATCTTTTCGCCCAGCTTGCCCCCAAGGCCGACCTTCTCTTCGTCCTTCAGCAGCGTTCCGCGATGGAAATCAATGGTGTAATCCGCATCTTTCAGCGTGTGTCCCGTGAGCAACAGAACCACGGTCTCTTCGGGAGCGATCGCACCCTGTGTGCGCAGTTTCTTCAAACCCGCCAGCGTCACAGCAGAGGCAGGCTCGCAGCCCAGGCCCTCAGAGCCCAGTTCCGCCTTGGCGATAGCGATTTCCGCCTCGCTCACGTCCAGGCACCAGCCACCGGTCTCTTGAATGGTTCGCGCAGCCTTCCGCCACGATGCCGGATTGCCGATGCGAATTGCCGTTGCGCGCGTATGTGCCTCCACCGGCTCCATGGACGCACCGTGATTGTTCGCCATGCTGCGCACCAGCGGATTCGCTCCTTCAGCCTGAATCACCGAGATGCGCGGCATCCGTGCCACCAGCCCCAACTCCTTCATTTCGCGAAATCCCTTGCCCAGCGCCGAGCTGTTGGCCAGGTTCCCACCGGGCACAATCAGGTGGTCGGGCACATTCCAGTCAAACGCCTCGGCAATCTCGAATGCCGGAGTCTTCTGCCCCTCAAGCCGATAAGGATTGACGGAATTCAACAGGTAAATGTGCGCCTCTTTCACCACCTGCGTGAGTATGCGAACGCAGCCGTCGAAATCCGTCTTCACCTGGCAAGTGACCGCGCCGTAATCCATGGCCTGCGCCAGCTTGCCCCATGCAATTTTGCCATCGGGAATCACAACCAGGCTGCGCAACCCAGCCCTCGCCGCATACGCCGCCATCGCTGCCGAAGTATTGCCTGTAGACGCGCATGCAACCCACTCGAAGCCGCGTTCCTTGGCCACGCTGAGCGCCGTGGTCATCCCGGTATCTTTGAAAGAGCCGGTCGGGTTCATCCCCTGGTGCTTGGCAAAAAGCTGGTCGATACCCAACGCCTTCGATGCGCGCGGCAGATGGTAGAGCGGCGTATTTCCCTCGCGCAGCGTCACCGCATTGCCAAAGCTCTCCAGAATCGGCAGCAGCTCGCGGAAGCGCCACACGCCGGAGTGATCAAGCGCCTCAGAGGAACAGCGGCGCTCGCGCCACAGCCATTTCAGCGCGCCCGCATTGGGCCGGTCGTGGCCTTTGCGTTGACCCCAGCCGGGGTACTCGACTTCAAACAGATCTCCGCACTGAGAGCAACGGAAGTCGGGGCGCGCCTCGGTGCCCACGACGCGCGTTCCGCATCCAAAACAGCGTAACTGATGCAAATTGTCGTTCATCTCTGGTGTTAGCCTATCAGCGCAGGCGGGATTTTGCTTTTAACAGGCGGTTGAAACGCGTCGAATGACAATGAAGATCCTAAAACGCCTCGTCGCTGTTATTTCGGGAATGACTCTGCTGGGGTCGATTGGCGCGCAGACTCCGTTCCGCATTGCCGCTGCCGCCGACCTTGAGCCGGTCCTGCCGCCCATCCTTGCGCAATTCGAGCAAACCACCGGCATCCATGCCGAAGCTACCTTCCAGGCCTCTGCCGTGCTGACCACGCAGATCCAGAACGGCGCGCCCTTCGACCTGTTTCTCTCCGCCGATGTCGGTTACCCCAAGCGGCTCATCGATGCCGGCCTCGCCGACGCAGCCGGCAGCCCCGATTCGTCCACTCCCATCGTCTACGCACGCGGCACGCTGGTTCTCTGGGCGCGCAAGGACTCGCATCTGCCTCCGCCGTCGCTCGACCTGCTTCGTAATCCCGATCTAAAGCGCCTCGCCGTCGCCAACCCCGACCGCGCCCCTTACGGCCGTGCAGCGGTTGCCGCTCTCACAAATCTCAAGCTTTACGACACGCTCAAGCCCCGCCTAGTCACCGCGGAAAACATTGCGCAGACCGCCCAGTTCGCCGACACCGGCAACGCCGACGCGGGCCTCATCTCGCTCACCTCCGCGCTCACGCCGCGCCTCGCCGCCGATGGAACTTATTTCGTAATCCCCCGCGACCTCTACCCTCCCATCGAGCAAGGCGCAGTCATCGTAAGCAAAACCACCCAGCACGCCCAGGCCCACAAATTTCTCGACTACCTGCTCTCCGCCCCAATCCAAGCGCAGCTAGCCAAAAGCGGACTGACCCCCGTGCACTAGCAGGGCATGGATTTCCAAACACGCGGGTGCCCCCGGTCTCGATTCTGAGACCGGGGATCCGCGGACCTGAACTCACGAAATAGAGCAGTGAATTGACTCGACCCGTTACTCTAAACCAATGGACTGGCAAGCTCTCGCACTAACCCTAAAGCTGGCCACGGTCACCACGGCCATTCTGCTTGCCGTATCCGTGCCGCTGGCAGCAGTCCTGGTCCTCGGTCGCAGCCGCTGGCTGGCTGCTGTCGAAGCGATCGCAGCCCTGCCACTTGTCTTGCCGCCCACCGTCCTCGGATTCTTCCTGCTCGTCCTTCTCGGCCCACGAACATCCTTCGGCCGCGGCATTACTGGCCTGCTGGGTCATCCGTTGGCATTTTCCTTTTCCGGCCTGGTAGTCGGTTCCGTAATCTACAGCCTTCCATTCGCAGTACAGCCGCTGGTAGCGGGTTTCGCGTCAGTCGAGCCGGCCTTGGTAGACGCTGCCCGTCTCCTCGGCGCCAGTCCAGCTCGCCTCGTGCGCAGCGTGCTGGTTCCGCTAGCGAGACGCTCCCTGATCGCCGCCGCCGTTCTCAGCTTTCTCCACACCATGGGTGAATTCGGCGTTGTTCTGATGCTTGGTGGTGACATTCCGGGCGCAACACGCACGCTTTCCATCGTCTTGTATAACCAGGTGGAAAACTTCGATTACGCGGCCGCCAACCGCACCGCCGTTGTTCTGCTCGCGCTGAGCGCTTTTGCGCTTGCTGCCATCTACCTCGGTGGACGCCCCCGCGGAGGCAGCCGTGCTTGAACTCTCTCTCGATGCCCGCCGCGGCAGCTTCCATCTCCAGGTCGATTGCCGCTTCGCCTCCGATTGGACGGTGATTTTCGGACCCTCCGGCGCGGGAAAGTCCACGCTGCTGCGCCTCCTGGCGGGCCTGGATCTGTCCGCGCCGCGCCGCCCACAACACGCGCGTATTGCCCTGGATGGACGCCTGTTCACCGACACATCCAGCGGCCTCTGGCTCAAGCCCGGACACCGCCAGACTTCCATGGTCGCGCAGCAGTCCGCGCTCTTCCCGCACCTCAGCGTGGCAGCTAATGTCGCCTACGGCCTGCACGACTTGGATCGTTCCAGCCGAAATTCTCGCGTGGAAGAGATGCTTGAGCTAGTCGACGCAGCCACACTCATTGACCGTCGTCCCCGCCATCTCTCCGGCGGAGAAGCCCAGCGTGTTGCCCTGGCCCGGGCGCTTGCCCCAAAACCCCGCCTGCTGTTGCTCGACGAGCCTTTATCAGCACTCGATGGCGCAGCCAGTGACGCCTTGCTAGTCCGCCTGCAAGAGTGGGCCTCTGAACACGGGGTCCAGACCGTCCTTGCCACTCATGACGCCACCGACGCCCTTGCAACGGGTGCGGAGGTCGCGCTGCTTCACGAAGGCCGACTCGCGGCATTGGGCCCAGCCGCTGAGGTGCTCGCTAACGAGCGGAGCCGATTGATCCATCGCCTTAGCACAAACCTGTCATCCTGAGCGACCGGAGCGCAGCGCAGCGAGTCGAAGGACCTGCTTTTAGGACGCTATATAAATTAGCACAAATCAGAACCCCACCAGAACCGGCTCCCTCTCCAGTCGAATCCCAAATCGCGCGTCAACCGCAGCCACGATCTCCTCCGCCAGCGCCAGAATCTCGGCGGCAGAAGCGCCCCCTCGATTCACGAGCGCCAAAGTATGCCGCGACGAAACACCGGCCGCTCCCGCCGCATAACCCTTGGCGAACCCAGCCTGCTCAATCAACCAGGCTGCCGGCACCTTCACCTGCCCCGGCCCTGCGGGAAATCGCGGCATCTCCTTCTCACTGACGGCCGCAATTCGTCCAGCCAACTCCTCGCTTACCACCGGATTCTTGAAGAAGCTCCCCGCGCTGCGGCAATCCGGATCGCCCTCCACAAGCAGCATTCCCTTCGCCTGCCGAACCCTTCTCACCACGGCTGCAACTTCGGCAAGGCTCGGCTCGTTTCCGCTCTGTTCAAAGAAGCGCTGTAGATCCGCATACCGCAATGTCGGCGCGCCACCCAAATGCAGCCGATAATCCACGCGTGTCACAATGTAGCGTCCGCGATCGTTCGAATTGAACCGGCTGCACCGGTAAGAAAATCCGCACTCCGCAACGGAAAACTCCACAAACACTCTCGTCTCCAGGTCGAAAACCCGCACCCGCTCGATAGCCGACGCCACCTCCTGCCCGTACGCGCCCACATTCTGCACCGGCGTCCCGCCGACAGTTCCAGGAATCCCAGCCAGGCATTCTATCCCCGCGCAATTATCCTTGACCGCACGCGTCACAAACCGGTCCCAATCCTCGCCAGCCGCAACGCGATAAACCCACTCGCCGAAGGCATCTCCAGGTGGTCCATCCGCGTGGGGCTCAATGCCGAGCAGGGCGATCCGCAGCACCAGCCCGTCGAACCCGCGATCGGCCACCAGCAAATTGCTCCCGCCGCCCAACACAAACAGCGGCAGCCCGCGCTCCCGCGCCCAACCCGTCGCCTCAACGATTTCGTCTTCGCTCGCAGCCTCACAAAACCACTGCGCCGGCCCGCCAATGCCAAAGGTCGTATAAGGCGCCAGGGGCTTGTTTTCTTCCATCTTCATCGCATCAAATCTACACTACCGCTGTGCCAAGGGAGCCACTGCAACGAGTTTCAGATAGAATGGTGATAGGCAATTTCCTTGCCGGAGGAATTCATGTATCCAGAACTGATGGTCATTCCGATGCGCGAGGAGCTCACCCGCGCCGGTATCAACGAAACCCGCACTGCCGAAGAAGTCGACGCCGCCCTCGCCGTGCCGGGCACAACCATGCTGGTGGTCAACTCCATCTGCGGTTGCGCGGCGGGCAAGATGCGCCCCGGCGTGCGTATGGCTCTTGCCAACGCAGCCAATCAGCCCGACCACAAGGTCACCGTCTTTGCTGGCCAGGACCGCGAAGCCACCGAGCGCGCCCGCAGCTACTTCGAAGGTCAGCCGCCTACGTCGCCCGCCATCGCCATCCTGCGCGACGGCAAGCTCGTTTACCTGATGCAGCGATACATTATCGAGCAGTCCACAGCCCCGCAAATCGCCGGCGAATTAGTCCGCGCCTTCGACGAGTTCTGCGCCAAGACTACGGTGCAGTAACGACCTTCAGACTTTTCGGATTGGTCCGGGGTATTTGGCAATAACCGGGTCTGCTGTTAACAAAGTGATCCCTTCGACCATGGCCTGACCAATCAGGATGCGGTCGAAGGGATCTTTGTGTATGGGCGGGAGACTGCCTGCTGCAACGGCATGTTTTCCACGAACGGCCAGTTCCGCATAGCCATTCTCCAGCAGACCTTCCCAGACCGTACCAGGACGAGCGTGGAAGCTCTCCAACCCCTTGGCGTGCTTAATTGAGATCTCCCAGATACTTGCGACACTGAAGAGAAGTTCGTTCTGGGAATCCGCGATAAGACGCGACGCCAACGCAGGAAGACGGGGAGAATCCTCACTAGCCCACAACAGGAGGTGAGTATCGAGAAGAAGTTTCATTCTTCACCGCTGAACATCTTCTCTTCATCGCTGAACATCTTCTCGATCTCATCGGTCATCATCGTGTCAAAGTCATGTGGAACCTTGATCTGCCCTTTCAGGAAGCCCAGCCGGCGCTTGGCTGTGGCCGGAGGCGCATCCAGGCGCGTCACCAGCACCTTTGGCTTTCCAGCCTTGGCAATAATGAATGGTTCCCCTTGCTCGGCCTCATCGACCAAGCGCGAGAGATGAGTCTTGGCCTCGTGAATGTTGATGGTTCGCATCATGCCCCCAGATAAACTAAGTCCAGTTAGTTTAGTTTACTCCGTCGCGGAATAGCAAGAACACGCTAGCGAGCGCAGAGAATCAAGGTTAAAAAATCAGTTCCCCCTTGCATTCCCCCTCTGCAAAGGATTTCCGGAGCAGCGGTGCGCCCCTATGGTAGACTCAGGGACTAAATATGAGCCTATTCCGAACCAAGCCACTCTCCGTTCTGTTCGCACAGATCGACGAAAAGGGAGGGCTGAAGCGAACTCTGCGCTGGCCCGGCCTGATCGCCCTGGGAATCGGCGCCATTATCGGCGCCGGCCTCTTTGCCCGCACACCTGCGGCCGCCGCGCAAAATGCCGGGCCTGGAGTGACGATTTCCTTCGTCATCGCGGCTCTCGGCTGCGGCTTCGCAGGCCTGTGCTATGCCGAGTTTGCGGCGATGATCCCCGTGGCAGGAAGTGCATACACCTATGCTTACGTCACCATGGGAGAACTGGTGGCGTGGATCATCGGATGGGCTCTGATTTTGGAGTACGGCCTGGGTGCGGCAACACTGTCGATCTACTGGACGGAGTATTTCAACAATCTCTTCCCTAACCTCATCCCGTGGGTCTGGCGCCACTCACCGCTGCAGACCGGTCCGGGCGGAATCCATGGCATTGTGAACGCGCCGGCGCTCGTGATCCTGCTCATCATGACGCTTCTCCTCATCAAAGGAATCTCGGAATCGGCCGGCGTGAACGCCGTCATTGTTGCCGTCAAAGTGACCATCGTCCTGATGATCATTGCAATCGGATGGCATTTCATCAGTCCCGCCAATCACACTCCCTTCGTACTGGCGCAGGACTCGGCACACATGAGCATGTTTAAACACGGATGGGGCGGCGTTCTCGGCGGCGCAGGCGTTGTCTTCTTCGCCTTCATCGGATTCGATGCTGTCTCCACTGCCGCGCAGGAGACGATCGATCCCGGCAAGAATATGCCGATTGGGATCCTGGGCTCGCTGGCGGTTTGCACCGTCCTTTATATCCTGTTCAGCTGGGTGCTCACCGGCATCGCTCCGGCGCTCGACTTCATCGACCCCAATAAGGGAATGGAAGCTTCTGTCTCCTACGCCATCAAGACCTACATGCCGGGTTACGGATGGCTGTCCACATTGGTCTCAGTCGCAATCCTGGCCGGCTTCTCCTCCGTGATGCTGGTCATGCTACTCGGCCAAAGCCGCGTGTTCTATTCGATGTCCAAGGACGGTCTGCTTCCTAAGCTCTTCGCGGACGTCCATCCCAAATATCGCACCCCCTATAAGTGCAATTTGATCCTGTACGTCTTCGTCGGTCTACTGGGCGGATTCCTGCCGGGAGACATCACGGGCAATATGACCAACCTGGGAACCCTGTTTGCGTTTGTCCTGGTGTGCATTGGGATATGGATCATGCGGAAAACGAACCCCGGACAAGCACGTCCATTCCGCGCGCCCCTCGTGCCGCTGGTCCCGATTCTGGGCACCATATTCTGTCTGGCGATGATTATCTCCGTCGATCCGACCTCTAAGATCGCGGCCGGAACCTGGATGGTGGTCGGGCTTGGCGTCTACTTTGTCTATGCCAAGAAACACAGCAACCTCGGCAAGCCTGCATTGGGCACCGAAGTAGCTCGCCAGGGCGACTGCTAATTCAAGACGCGCAAGCCGCCTCGAACTTCAAAGAGTCATCGTCGTGGCTGCATGCGCTTCCAATGAAGTGCTGGAATGCATCGCGCATCTCCACACCGTAATCGACCTGTCATGCAGGAATTCGGCGCGACCAAAAAAGGTAAACGGGAATACCGAGCAAAACCAGAATCATGCCCGGCCACGTGTACTGGGGCTTGTAACGCAATAATACGATGCAAATCCACGCCGCAAGCACGATGTAGAGAGCGGGCAGAAACGGATAGCCAAGCGCCTTGTAAGGCCGCGGCGCATCGGGACGCTTGAAACGCAGAACGAATAGCGCCAGGATTGTGAGGATATAGAAGAACAGCGCGGCAAAAATAATGTAGTCCAGCAACTGCCCATACGAGCCCGACAAACAGAGAAACGTTGCCCATACAGCCTGAATCAGCAACCCTGCCGCAGGCGTTTTGTAGCGCGGATGCAGCTTGCCCACTGATTTGAAGAACAGCCCATCGCGACTCATGGCGTAGTAGACGCGCGCCCCCGCCAGCGTCAGTCCGTTTGCGCAACCGAAAGTCGAAATCAAAATCGCGCCGGCCATCAGCCACGCGCCGCCGGAGCTGAAAATCTGTTCCAACGCTGCCGTTGCCACGCGATCCTCTGCCGCATACTGCACACCCCGCGCCAGCACCGTTGGGCCATGCGGGTCGCCATGCATCGGCAGGACCAGCAGGTACCCGAACGACGCCAGAAAGTACACCGCTGACACAAACCCTGTTCCCAGCACCAGCGACAGCGGGATATTCCTCTTGGGATTCTTCACCTCTCCGGCAGTAAACGTGATGCTGTTCCACGCGTCCGATGAAAACAGCGACCCAACCTGCACCGCCGCCAGAATCACCGCCAGGTTCACTAGAACAATAGGCCCGCCGATCCCAACCTGAATCGGATGCAGCGAACTCCAGCCGGCGTTCTTCCAAAATTCACTCCAGCCCGTCCCGAAGTTTGCCGCCCATGCCGTTCGATTACGACCCATCGTAAAAGCCAGCAAGATCAGCGCCGCCATAGACAGCGCCTTCGCCGATGTAAATACGTTCTGAATCAGCGCACCCAGCTTCACGCCAAAAACGTTCACGATCGCCAGCAGGCAGAGCACAATGATCCCGGTCAGGTTGGCCGTGTTCAGGCCTATCTCCATGTTGCCCAGCACCATCGGCCCAACCGGAATCGGCGGAACATGCGCAATAGGCACCAGCCAATGCGTCGTCGAGATTGCAGGAAAAAAGACGCCGAGAAACTTGCCGAACGCCACGCAGACAGCCGCGATGGTTCCTGTCTGAATCACCAGGAACAGCGTCCAGCCATAGAGAAAACCCCACAGCGGCCCAAGTGCTTCGCGCAGGTAGACGTACTGACCGCCGGCCTTGGGCATCATGGCCGCCAGTTCCCCATAACTCAGCGCGCCAATCATGGTGAGCACCGCGGTTACCACCCACGCGCCAAGATACAGAGCCGGCGAGTCGGTGCCTCGGGCGATGTCCGCTCCAACAATGAAAATGCCGGATCCGATCATGGATCCGATGACAAGAGCAGTAGAGGAGAAAAGTCCAAGGCTCTGGACCATTCCGGAAGCGGCCGGTGCTGGAGAGGTTCCTGGAGTCTCTAACGCAGGATGAGGGGTCTTGTTTGGGGTCGTCACTTATTGAAAGTTTTAACGGATTTGAGCGCCGATGTCTTTAGTTTTCTTCAATCCCCCGATTTTCCCAACATTTACCCATGCGTTTCCGCCGCGCATTCCTTGATGTCCTGGCAAAGCTCATCCACCCGCGCCAAATCCGTATCCCATGCAAACATGAACCGCGCCGCTCCCCCAATGAATGTGTAAAACTTCCAACCCCGCTTCCGCAACGCATCGAGGAACGCATCCGGCGCCATCAGGAAAACCGCATTCGCTTCCACCGGCCCCGCCATTTCGATCCCCGCAATCCCCTCTATCTTCTCTGCGAAATACCGCGCGCACCGGTTGGCGTGTGTCGCATTGCGCAACCATGCGCCGCTCTCCAGCATTCCGACCCACGGCGCAGCAAGAAACCGCATCTTCGAAGCCAGTTGTCCCGCCTGCTTGCAGCGATAATCGAAATCCGCAGCCACTTTGCGGTCGAAGAAAAGCACCGCCTCGCCCACCGCCATTCCATTCTTGGTGCCGCCGAAGCACAGCACGTCCACACCGCTCTTCCAACTCAACTCGGCCGGCGAGCAGCCGAGGCTCACACACGCATTCGCAAAGCGCGCCCCGTCCATGTGCAGATAAAGCCCATGCATCTTGCACTCGTCGGAAATGGCTCTCAGTTCAGCCAGCGTATAAACGCGCCCCATCTCGGTCGATTGCGTAATCGTGACCACCCGCGGCTTGGGGTAGTGAATATCCTGCCGCTTGGTTGCCAGTTCGCGTATCGACGCCGGCGTCAGCTTGCCTTCCGCGCTATGCGCTACAAGCAGCTTCGAGCCGTTCGAAAAGAACTCCGGCGCCCCGCATTCATCCGTCTCGACGTGCGCTGAATCGCAACAGATCACGCCGTGATACGACTGGCAAAGCGACGCCAGCGCCAGCGAATTTGCCGCCGTCCCGTTGAATACCAGAAACACTTCACAATCCGTCTCAAAAAGTTTACGAAACGCATTCGATGCCCTTTCCGTCCACGGATCGTCTCCATACGAAGTTACATGCCCTTTGTTGGCCGCGACCGTCGCGCTCCAGGCCTCGGGACAAATCCCCGCATAGTTGTCGCTGGCAAATTGTTGCAGTAACTCTCGACTATCAATCTCCGTCACTCAAGAATCCTCTCTCAATATTTCACCACGCCCGGCTACAGTCCCGCCGTGACAGTCCCGCATTCCGATCAGCTCCCCATCGTGCGCTCTCGCGTAATAAAGAGGATTTGTTAGACCGAGTAGATAAAACCACGCCAACGCCGATGCGAAATCGTTGGAGTAATTTACGCTGGAAAATACAATTAAGACATAAAGGCCGCCCCCACCGGCAACGGAATGGCGACGGCCTCGATGCATTGCAGGCACCGATCCGAGGACCGCGCCACTTTTACATCTCGTCCGCCGACGGCCCATAGCACCCAGGAATCTTCGCATCCAGCAGGCGCAGATAAACCCCTAACTGCGCACGATGATGCACCAGGTGGTTCACCACAGCCTCGCGCCAGATCTGGTACCGAGGCTGGTCGAGCCAGGCGTGCCCGCCAAACACAAACTGCCAATTCTGATCCCACTTCTCCGCCGGCACGGCCTCAAGCGCGGTCTTGCACTCAGCCACCTGCTCGTCGAATTTCTTCAGCAACTCCGCCCTGCTCGTTGGCTTCCATTGCTCCCACTTATGATCCGCAGGGAACTCCACTTTATCCTTGGTAAGGGTCGAGATGCCCCACTCCCCTGTCAGGTCCGCGACATGTCCAGCCAACTGCCCAAGGTTCATCGACTTCGCATGCGGTTTCCAAGTCCAGTCGACGCCCTCGGGTACGGCTTCCAGCATCTTCCGTGTCTTCGCCGCCTCGTGATCCAGCTCAATCTCCAACTCTTTTTGAATGTCCATTTGGCAACCTCCTCTGTTGCGGAATAAGCATAACGCAATTCCGTATGAAAAAGCGAAGAAAATACGAATATTTTAAAAGACTGCGCCCACCTTCAATTCGGACCAAATGTGATGCTAAAATGTGATACATGAAAACCGTTTCCGTCCGCGACCTCCGCTACGACTTCCCAAAGGTCGAAGAGATGCTGCGATCCGGTGAGGAAATCCGAATCACCAAGCGTCGTCGCGTCATTGCGCGGCTCACCCCTGAGCCAACGGACAGACCTCCGCTGCCCGATTTTCTGGGTCAGATGAAAGAGATTTTTGGCGATAGGGTGATGAATGTAACTGGCGCGCAAATCATCCGTGAAGACCGGGACGACTAATGATCTATCTCGATGCAAGCATTGTCTTCTCTCTATATATACCCGATCAGAGTTCTAGTTTTGCAGCATTGTCGATCGCTTCTGCGCACGAGCCTCTCATACTCTCGTCTTTTTGCGAATTCGAAGTGGTAAACGCATTCAACCTATGCGTCTTCCGCAAGGAAATCTCCGAAAATGAGGCGCTGGGTACTCGCCGAAAGCTCGACATGAACATTGAATCGGGCGCGTACCTACTGAGACCGTTGCCGGAAAGTGCCTTCACCCGCGCCAAAGCCCTTGCTGAAAAAATCACGCCATCGGTCGGAGTTCGAGCGGCGGACCTGTTGCATATAGCCGCCGCGCTCGAACTCGGTGCAAAAACTCTCTACACCCTCGACCAAAAGCAGCACCAGGCCGCACAGGCGGCGGGCCTGAAGGTAAATCAGCTACCCAAGCCTTAGCGGCTTTATTTCGGCAG
>JBELAI010000045.1:0-33669 GCA_049508975.1 Occallatibacter sp.
AACCCCACGCTTGCTTTCAGTAGTTGCCGTATCTCGGCATCGGGTTCATTCCGCCCCAGAGCCGCATCGATTTCGATGAAAATCAACTCCGGCACCCGCAACCCCAGCGCCCGTCCAATCTCACCGGCCACCACTTCCGCCACCAGCGCCAGCGGACCCTGGCCGGCCCCACGAAACTTGACCACATAAATCCCAAGGTCGTCCGCCTCAACAATCGCAGGCAGCGAACCGCCTTCGCGCAGGGGCAGCACGTAGCGGGTCGCAGTGGCAATTCGCAGCATGGCCCATTCAGTTTAGCGGCTCAGCCCCAAATGCTCACTAAAACGATGAGCGCAACTCTCTCGATCCGCGTCTTTTGCTTGAGGGTCATCCCCCTTCTCCAGCACGATCCAACTGCCGGCAGAACCAGAATTTGTTCTGCCGGCAGTTGACTCCCATACTGGCAGCGGTAGACCATCAATCTGATGGCATTTTCGAGCAATCCTCATGATTCCCTTGCTATTTCCTGCGGAGATGTAACAGGCAACCCACAAAGGAAAAGGAAAAACACAATGCGTTCAACGCGCTCCCGGCCCAGGCAGTTGCGCCTGCCGTACGGATCGTCAACCCCATCGACGAAAACGATCTGACCACCCTCAAGGGCAACACGCATCCGCTCGCCAATGCGAAAACCGACCAGGGCCGTGTCAGGCCCGATCTGCCCATGACCGACCTGATCCTGGTGTTGAGCCGCAGCCCGGAGCAGCAAGCCGCCTTCGACAAGTTTGTTGAGAGCCAGTACACGCCCGGTTCGCCCAACTTCCATCACTGGCTCACACCGGAACAGGTAGGCGCGCAATTCGGCGCTTCCACAATCGACATCGCCACCATTTCGAAATGGCTCACCGGCCACGGGTTTTCCATCGGCGAAGTCACCAAAGATCGCCAGTCCATCCGCTTCAGCGGCACAGCGGAGCAGGTGGAGAGCACCTTCCACACCGAGATTCACAACCTCGAAGTGAAGGGCGTTCAGCATATCGGCAATATGAGCGACCCGCAGATTCCCGCGGCACTTGCGCCCACAGTGGTCGGAGTCAAATCGCTGCACAACTTCTTTCCGCGGCCTCTTCATCGCACGGGCAACGTAGTCACCCGCGATGCGGCAACAGGAAAATGGCTGCGCCCAAAAAACGCCCCAGCAGATAAAGCAGAGAATTCCAAATCGAGGCCCCCAGCCCCCCGGCCGCAGTTCGGCATCAGCGTCCCTGCCGGCACCGACACCATTGCCTACCTGGTTGAAGATGTTGTTCCTTACGATTTCGCCACCATCTACAACGTTCTTCCGCTCTGGAACGCCGGCACTCCGATCGATGGCACCGGCCAGACCATCGCCATTGCCGGAACCAGCAACATCGATCTCTCTGACGTCACTACATTCCGTAGCACCTTTGGTCTTCCCGCGTACACATCTGCGAACCAGCCGACAGCCATCTCCGGCAACAAGCAGCCTCTCACGGTCTGCTCCGATTCAACCAGCCTCTGCACCACGGACGACCTGATTGAGAACACGCTGGATGTTGAGTGGTCCGGTTCGATCGCCAAGGGCGCGAACATCGTGCTTGTCGCCTCCTATCCGGCCTCGCAGTCCGATGATGCTCTTTACGACTCCGAAAACTACATCGTCCAAAATAAAACGGCGAACATCATGAACGTGAGTTACGGCGGGTGCGAATTGTTCAATGGCACAGCCGGCAACGTGGAGTACTACAACCTGTGGCAGAGCGCATCTTCTGAGGGGATCGCCGTTTTTGTTTCCTCCGGCGATGGCGGTTCCGCGGAGTGCGATGACGGCAACAGCATTTCCGCCGGGAATCCGTATTCCGCGCAATACGGCCTCTCGGTCAACGGCCTGGCATCCACTCCCTGGAACACGGCGGTGGGCGGCACAGATTTCAACTGGTGCGCTCTCCCAACCTCGGCATCCTCGCCCGAGTGCACAGCCACTCCCTACTGGAATTCAACCAACGCCGCCAATGGATCCAGCGCAATCGGTTACGTACCTGAGGTTCCCTGGAACGACACCTGCGCCAACCTTCTGACCGTGGCGAATTTGGAATACTGGGCCACCAGTACAGATGCCGGGAACGTTGGCGGTGTGACCGATCCGGAGAGCGGCTGCAACTTTGTCTACAACAACTGGCAGACGGTGAATACAAACAGCGGCGGCGCAAACCTCTCCTATTTTGTCGATACGGTTGGCGGAGGTGGGGGCGCCAGTGGCTGCGTTGTCAACGATGGCGCCAATGTTTCCAGTTGCTCCAGTTCAACCACGACCACAGGCTCGGCAAACGGCAACATTCAGCTCACCAAAGACGGATGGCAAAAGCCAACTTGGCAGGCCAACGTCGCCGGCATTCCCAACGATGGCGTACGCGATCTGCCCGATGTCTCCTTCTTCGCTTCCGACGGCTTTGTGTCGAGCAGTGCCTACCTCATCTGCGTCTCCGCTATCGCGGCCTGCACATATCCCACCAACAGCGAGCCCACGTCGCTTGAAGTTGGCGGAACCTCGGTTTCATCGCCGGCCATGGCGGGCGTAATGGCGCTGATCAACCAGAAGGCGGGCGAGGCCCAGGGAAGCCCCAATGCCGAACTCTACACACTGGCCTCGAAACAGACCTACTCGAATTGCACTGCGGAAAAGGCCACCACCGGCAACAGTTGCCTCTTCAACGACATCGACTCCGGAACCAACGCCATGCCATGCGACTACGGCGCCACCGAAGGCACCTCAACAACAGCAGGAATAGAATCGCCCAACTGCTCGGTGATTCACACCGGCGATGTGATCGGCATCCTGCCAGGCTACAGCGCTACCGCGGGATACGACCAGTCCACCGGCCTCGGCTCCCTCAATGTAGCCAACGTAGTCAACGCGTGGCCTGCCAGCACGGCTACCGAAACAGCAACCATAACGGTCACACCGGCTGAGACCTCCGTGAGCGCCAGCACTGCGTTGAGCGTCACCGTCAAGGTCGCCGCCACTACCGCAAGCGGAACAACCCCGACCGGCAAAGTGACGCTCCTAGGCGGAGGCTATAGTTCCGGGGCACAGCCCCTGTCTTCGGGAGCATACACATTTACGATTCCCTCCAACAGTCTCAGCGCCGGATCCGACGTTCTGAATGCCTCCTATAGCGGCGACACGAATTACCTCGAAGCAACCAGCACAGCCACCGTTACCGTAACGGCGCCTTCGAGCACCGGCACAGCCGCTGCCACGGTCACCGTATCTGTCTCTTCGGCCAGCATCAGCGCCAGCACTGCTCTTACCGTATCGGGCACAGTGGCTGCCTCGACCAGCGGCGGAGCCACACCCACTGGAACGGTGACAGTCTCCGGTGGCGGCTATACTTCATCGGCGGCAACGCTTTCGGCCGGGGCTTACTCCATTTCGATTCCAGCCAACAGCCTCACTGTCGGCACAGACACCCTCTCAGCCGCCTATAGCGGCGACGCCACCTATGCAGCCGCCACCGGCACTGCCTCTGTCACCGTCACTGCCGCCACTTCCACCGGCACATTTACTCTATCCCCGTCCACACCGTCCTCCATTTCGGCCGGATCACAAACCTCATCATCCATCACCGTGACTGCGACAGGTGGCTACGCGGGAACCGCCACGCTCACTTGCTCGCTCACCACATCCCCCTCCAGCGCAGTAGACCTGCCCACGTGTTCCCTTTCAGGCTCCCCAGTTACCTTGTCATCCACCACCACCACCGGAACCGTCACGGCAACGATCTCTACAACCGCGCCAACCACCAGCCAGCTCACAAGGCCGGCCCTGCAACCCAGGGCCAAGGGATGGTTAGGCGCAGGTGGCGGTGCGGTCCTCGCCTTCCTCGTCTTCCTGGGGATTCCATCCCGGCGCCGCAGTTGGCGCTCGATGCTGGGTGCTCTTGCCCTGATGATTGCCCTGGGCTGCATGTCCGCGTGCGGAGACTTCTGGCAAGCTCCCGCAGGAAGCACAGCAGGTGGAACCACCTCCGGCACCTACACTTTCACCGTCAGCGGAACCGGAGACCCGGCCGTGAGCGCAGCAGTCTCAACCACCTTCAATGTCACCGTGAATTAGCACAGCTTGACGCAACGGCGCGGAAATACTCACCTCGAACTGTGATACCGCACCCAGACAAGCGTCACGGTTTTCCCGCTAAGATAGAAGCATGAGCCTCCAAGGAAAGATCGTCTTCATCACCGGGGCCAGTTCCGGCATTGGCGCGGCCACTGCCCTGGCCTTCGCCGCCGAGGGAGCCCGCCTGCTGCTGGCTGCCCGGCGTACCGTCAAACTGTCGCAGGTTGCCTCGCTGGCCCTGGAGCGCGGCGCACCCGCCGTGCATTCCATCGACCTCGATGTGCGCAACTACCGCGCAGTCCAAGACGCCATTGACTCTCTGCCTGAGGAATGGGCGCAGATCGACGTCCTGGTCAACAACGCCGGGCTCAGCCGTGGCCTCGACAAGCTCTATACCGGCAAAGTCGACGACTGGGACGAGATGATCGACACCAACGTCAAGGGATTGCTCTACGTCTCGCGCGCCGTCATTCCCGGCATGGTTGTGCGCGGTCACGGCCACATCGTCAATCTCGGATCGACGGCCGGCGAGATCAGCTATCCCAACGGAGCCGTCTACTGCGGCACCAAGGCAGCGGAGCGCGCCATCAACGACGGATTACGCGAAGACCTGCTCGGGACCCCAGTACGCGTTACCAGCATCGACCCCGGCATGGTGGAAACAGATTTCAGCCTAGTCCGCTTTCACGGCGACGAAGATCGCGCCGCCAATGTCTACAAAGGGCTGACGCCGCTCACGCCCGAGGATATTGCAGACGCGATCGTGTGGGCCGCCAGCCGTCCGGCGCATGTGAACATCGCGCGCGTCAGCATGACGAGCATTCACCAGGCCAACTCGCTCCTCTTCCACCGCGAGTCGTAAACCACTTTCATGAACAACGAAAAAGTTGGGTGCCCCTTCCTTGACGCAATTTCATCGCGACATGGGTTGGAAACCTAGCTAGTCCCTAGTCCCTCGCCCCCTCCATCTGCTACCCTTGCCTGTTTTGATCTATACGTGGAATGGCAGGTGCAATCAATGGGTTTCAAGTTCCAGAACTTCGACTTTCTTCACCTCGACTCCAGCTTCAATGAAGACGAACTCCTCGTCCGGCGAACGGCACGCGATTTTGTCGAAGCCAACATTATCCCCATCATCGAAGATTGCTTCCGCGAAGGCCGTTTCCCGCGCGAACTCGTTCCGCTGATGGGCGAGCTAGGCTTCTTCGGCGCCAACCTCGAGGGCTACGGCTGCGCCGGAATGTCCAACGTCGAATACGGCCTCGTCACGCAGGAGCTGGAGCGTGGCGACTCCGGCCTGCGCAGCTTCGTCAGCGTACAGTCCGCTCTGGTCATGTATCCCATCTACACCTTCGGCTCCGAAGAGCAGAAGAATACCTGGCTGCCGGCCCTGGCCAGCGGTGAGAAACTGGGCTGCTTCGGCTTGACCGAACCGGGCTTCGGCTCCAATCCGGGAGGAATGACCACCACCGCGCGCAAATCCGGCGACGAGTACATACTCAACGGCGAAAAAATGTGGATCACCTCCGGCACCATCGCAAATGTGGCCATCATCTGGGCCAAAGTTGAAGACGAAGACAATAAAGTCCGCGGCTTTCTGGTCGAAACCAACCGCCCCGGGTTCCGCGCCTTCGATGTCCACGGCAAATGGAGCCTGCGCGCCTCCGTCACCAGCGGCCTCTCCTTGCAGGACGTCCACATCCCCGCCGCCAATCTTTTACCTGGAACCGGCGGCCTCAAAAGCCCCCTCATGTGCCTTAACCAAGCGCGTTACGGCATCAGCTGGGGCGCCATCGGCGCTGCCATGTCCTGCTACGACACCGCACTCCAATACGCCAAGGCCCGCAAACAATTCCATGGAAAACCCATCGCCGGCCACCAGCTTATCCAGGAAAAACTAGTTTGGATGGCCTCAGAGATTTCAAAGGCGCAATTGCTTTCATTGCATGTAGGCCGGTTGAAGGATTCAGGAAAAGTGGGACACCAGCACATCTCCATGGCCAAGCGTAACAACGTCTGGATGGCTCTCGAAACTGCACGCATGGCCCGCGACATTCTCGGCGCAAATGGAATCACCGAAGACTACCCCATCATGCGCCACATGATGAACCTGGAATCCGTGAAGACCTATGAAGGCACCCACGACATCCATGCGCTCATCCTAGGCCAGCACCTCACCGGCATTGCCGCGTACTAACACTCAAGCTGCTCGAGTATATATATGAAGCTGGGTGCCCCAGGTCTCGATTTTGAGACCTGGGAGACCACCAACCTCAAGGACTCTCTACGGCGCGCAACTCAGCGGCGTCTCCATCGAAGGAATGGGTCGGATTGGAATCTGAACCAGCCCCGCTCCGGGACCGATCATTCCCGGTTCAACCCTTTGATTCAAGTCGATCGGAGCATGAGACAGGACAGCGCATTGTTTCTCCAGTCCGCAACCACAAGTGGCGCAAAAAACCTGGTGCGTGTCTTTCGATTTCTGGATCTCGGCCCAAGGTCTCTCGCAATACACAGTCCGGTTGCGTCCTGTATTCTTCGCCCGATAGAGAGCCACATCGGCAACGGCAATCATGTTGCGGGCTGACCTGTCCTCCGACCCAACCGAAATGGCTCCGAGGCTGATGCTGATCGGAATCTCAACCGCCCCTACAGTAATCGGGTTGCTGGCGACGGCCACGCGGATTTTTTCGGCAATTCTGCAAAGCTGCTCCCGGTTGCAGTCAGGCAACACGATGAGAAACTCCTCGCCACCATATCGGCCAACCACATCGTAAGATCGCACCGCACGCTTCAAACGGTTCGCCGTCTCCTTCAGCGCCAGGTCTCCCGTCAAGTGTCCATACGTGTCGTTGACTGCCTTGAAATAATCCAAATCGAGCATCAAAAGTCCGGTCGGAGTCTTTACACGCGAGGCGCGATCGAGTTCCCGCTGGAACAGTTCCAGCAGGGCCGCGCGATTCCACAGCCCGGTCAGACCATCCTTTGTAGCTTGATCGAGAAGGCTCTCGCGAGCCTGGATCAGGTTATCCTGCAACGAGAGAATCCGGCTCGCCGCAGCCAGGCGCGCCTTCAATTCGTCTTTGCCGAATGGCTTGACCAGATAGTCATCGGCGCCCGACTCCAATGCATGACCTATGTCGTGCTTCTCGCACTTATCTGTAGTCAGCAGAATGTAATGATAATAGTCGCGTTGCTCACGGCGTAACCTGCGGGATAGCTCAACGCCCGCGATCTCCGGCATCATTCTATCCATGATGACCAGCTCGGGTGGACATTCCTGCTGCAGAATATCCCAGGCTTCAATGCCGTCCCTGGCAATTACAACCTGGTAGCCCCAACTCTGAAGCCAATCTTCAATCATCCGGCGAAATCCCGAATCGCCTTCAGCAACAAGCACGCGCCTGCGCGTGTTGCCTTGGGGTCCGGAACGAAGCGTGCCCGCCGCAGGCAACGCCAGTTGATTCGTCGAATCCTCTGGACGCGCCTTCGCCCATGCTTTGCGAGCAACAAGTTTGGCGCTGGTCTGCGAATGAATCCCTCTCAGCGTCTGCGTGCCACGCGTATCCGCATCGGTCACGCCCGCCATTTCAAGCGGCGCCGTCTTTGAACCAAACAGCGGAGGCGCTTCAAGCCGCGCGTTGCTTAATTCACCAACATGAGGGTCGGCGAATCGCCTTTCCCGCTTGATCCCCATTCCGTTGTCGCCTTCCGGACGCCGGACTCAAAACATGTCGCTGGTATGGTCTGCGTCGTACTTCGGCTTATGCACGAATCGGGCCAAACCAGGCGTGAGACAATTTGAAATCCATTTTTTACTGATCCTAAAGCGCTTACAAGCCAAAATAATCTTTGCTATTCATGAAAATGAGGTGAATATTAGAGAGTTCAGACGGAAACTCCGACGTCGATCCAGGAAGATTATTCTTCGCTAATTTCATCTCCCAAACAGAAGCAAGAATACTACTCACTCCTATTCTATTTGCATTAGCGTACTCAAACAAAAGTGCCATTCCCGCACGATCAGTTTGGAGTTCGGCATGCAGATTGAATCAGCGTCGGAGGCACACCATGCGCAAAAAAATGAGATCCATTCGAAAGCTTGCGAATCAGTCTGCATTCTCCAATCGCGTTCGCCTGAACGTAAATGTTCACTTCGATCTTGAAGAACCACAGAACCTTGTCGACGGAATCCCCAACCTGAAATTCAGCCTGGGCAGCTTCCGATCTCAAGACAAAACCGCGTCCCTGTTCCCACCGCCTTCGCGCGCCCGTACCACACACGCTGTAGCCGGCGGCGACATTCAAACAACGCTGCGCCTCAGCGGGCCGAGTGCGTTCACATTCATGAGCGTCATCAAAGAGATTCGCATCAATAAGGCAGATATCCCTGCATAAGCTTCCTTGACTGTGTAAGACCCCGCAGACTCGGCGCCGGGTTTGCGGCAAACTGCTGGTGGACCCTTTAATATGGAGGCACGACAGGGGTTCCCGTTATGCGCCTTTCTTTTCGCTCCCTCTCCCGGACGATCATTGCGCTGTCTTGTCTTTCATCTGTAATTGCATTCTCCCCTTCAGCGCTGGCGCAGGGATCGACGCTGGTCGCAACCGCGAAAGCCGACGCTGAAACCATTCCTGCGCTTTTCATAAGCGATATCCATTTCGATCCCTTTCACGACCCCGCCAAGGTGAAAGATCTTATTTCTGCGCCGCTAAGCTCGTGGCTACAAATCCTGTCCTCCTCCCCTTCGCAGAACCAGCAGCAGGCTTTTGAAGCACTCCAGCAAACCTGCCACGCGCGTGGAGTCGATACTCCGTTGCCGCTTTTGCAGTCCAGCCTCGATGCGATGCGCGCCAGGCAGCACGACGCAAGATTCATAATGGTGAGCGGCGACCTTATCGCGCACGCCTTCACTTGCCGCTACTCGACACTTTTTCCGGATGCGAAGCCAGGGGACTACCAGGCATTCGTTCTGAAGACGCTAAGCTTCGTGGTTGGGGAACTGCGCTCTGCGTTTCCCGGCATGCCGGTATACGTTGCGCTGGGCAATAACGACAGCGGCTGCGGCGACTACAAACTCGATGCGGGAAGCGACTTTCTGGCTGAGACCGGCAAGATCGTTGCCGAAGGACTGCCCAAATCGCAGCGCCAGCGCGCCCTTAAGGAGTTTGGAGCAGGCGGCTATTACGGCGTCGCAATGGCGGAGCCGATGCGCGGCACACGCCTCATCGCAATCAATGACCTGTTCTTGTCCGCGAAGTACAGTACGTGTTCCGGCAAACCCGACTCAGCAGCGGCCGATGCGCAACTCAAGTGGCTCGCACAGCAACTTGGCGAAGCGCGGGCAACAGGGCAAAAAGTCTGGGTAATCGGTCACATTCCGCCAGGCATCGACCCGTATTCCACTGTCGCAAAATTCAGGGATGTGTGTGGCGGAAAAGAACCCGTCACTTTCCTCGCTTCGGACAAAATGGCCGACATCCTGGTCGAAAATGCCGATGTGGTACGCCTGGCCATCTTCGCCCACACCCACATGGATGAGATGCGCCTGTTGGAACCTGAGACGGGCGGTCCTCAGACTGCGTCTGGCCATCAAGTCGCCATCAAGATGGTATCCTCCATCTCCCCGGTGAACGGCAATATCCCATCCTTCACCGTTGCGCGCGTCAACCCCATATCCGCGATACTCAAGGACTACGATGTAGTTGAAGCATCCAATCAGACAGGCGTCGATACACACTGGACTACGGAGTACAACTATGGCCAGACGTATCATCAGCCGGAGTTCTCACCTTCAGCCGTGAGCCAGTTGATTGGGAAATTCAAGACCGATGGCGCAGCGAAGACAGCCGAGAGCCAGGCCTACATCCATAACTACTTTGTCGGCGACATGTCTCGAGAGATTAGTCCCTTCTGGCCTGAGTATGTATGTGCGTTGGACCATTACAACGCCAAGCCTTTTTCTGCGTGCGTATGTTCCACTTCTAAGTGAGGTAGCCAGTATGTTGTGCTTTTCACTACGCGCTTCTGCCGCTTCTGCATTCATTTTGTGTTCGATGATTGCCTATCTGTCTCCCGCAACGAAGGCGCAAACGGTACGCGTAGATGTGACTGCGGGTAAGGCAATCGCGTTCGACCCGGATAAGGCAATGGGAACGTCGTTGGACATTCTCACGACCAAAGAGTTTGCTGCCGTCTTCTCTGATCCCGTTGTGAAAGCAGGACTCTCAGCAGGCTGGGGGCCGATCACTTATCGCCAGAACACCGAGCTGACTTATGATGCGTGGCACTGGAACCCGAACGGTACCTGGAGCGACGAGAAGCAAAAGAGCGGATATTTTGTGGGGAGCGCGGAACCGAGCGGTGTGTTAAGTGAATCGTATGGTTATCGCCTGCCGCACCGGGGAACCACACGCAGCGACTCCGGACAGAATGAGTATTCTCGAATGACGGACGGAGATCCGGCGAGTTATTGGAAGAGCAATCCCTATTTGAGCGGAAAGTTTACTGGCGAGCCAGACTCCGCAAATCCGCAGTGGGTAGTGATCGAGTTTCCTGTTCAGCAGGAGATTGATGCGATCCAGATATCCTGGGCAAATCCTTTCGCCACCAGGTATGTTATCGAATACTGGACAGGAAAAGAGAGCCCGCTGGATAAGCCGACCGGTGGCGCGTGGGTGATGTTTCCGCAGGGCGAAGTTACAACCGGAACAGGGGGAAGCAAACTCGGACGCCTTGCGGATCTACCCATTGCGGCGCGGTTCTTGCGCATTTGGATGACGGAATCCTCCAACACGTGCGACACGCATGGAAGCGGTGACACGCGAAATTGCGTTGGCTACGCGATCTCCGAGATCTCGCTTGGAAATTTCAATGCCCTCGGCGAATTTGTCGACCTGGTAAAACACAGCCCAGACCAGGCGCAAACCATTACTCAAGTTTCCTCCGTGGATCCGTGGCACACCAGCGGAGGCATCGTCTCCTCGCGGATTCAGACGGGATTCGACCAGTTTTTCCGAAGCGGCTACACCAATCATCTGCCGGCAATGATTCCGGTAGCAATGTTCTATACAACTCCGGAAGACAGCGCCGCGCAGCTTGCCTACATCGAGAAGCGCGGTTATCCGGTCTCCTATGTCGAGATGAGTGAAGAGCCCGACGGAGCCTATATGCTCCCCGAGGACTACGCGGCATTCTATCTCCAGTGGGCTACTGCGTTGCACAAAGTCGATCCAAAGTTGAAGCTAGGCGGCCCGGTATTCACTGGAGAAAACGAAGACATTAAAGTGTGGCCTGATGCGCAGGGGCGCACATCGTGGCTGGGCCGCTTCCTGGATTATCTGAAAGCGCACGGTAGGATGAATGACCTGGCGTTCGTATCGTTCGAGCATTATCCGCTGGAGCCATGCCAGATAACATGGGCCGACTTATATCGCGAGCCGCAACTGGTCGAAGGAATCCTGAAGACGTGGCGGGATGATGGCGTTCCCGCCGATGTGCCGCTGATGAACACGGAGAGCAACTTATCCTGGGCATTGACAGATCCAATGCAGGATCTGTTTGCAGGATTGTGGCTGGCGGATAGCGTCGGTGCATTTCTAACTCACGCGGGACCAAACGCCGCTTACTATCATTCGCCCGTACAGCCGGAAGCGTTGCGATCCGGATGCCAGGCCTGGGGCACGTACGGAAATTTTGTAGCCAACGAGAATTTGGAGATACAGCAATACACCGCGCAATACTTCGCCAGCCAGCTTTTGAATCTGGATTGGGTGAAACATGGCTCCGGGATACACGAGTTATATCCGGCAGCGGGCGACTTACAAGACGAAGCGAAGCACGACTTGATTACAGCGTATGCTGTGAAGCGGCCGGATGGAGAATGGTCCCTGCTGATCATCAACAAAGACCCAACGAATGCCCATGCGGTGAAAATCGCGTTCGACGACGACCAACAAGGGGCGGCGATGCAATTCTCGGGACCAGTCAAGATGGTGACGTTTGGCGCGGCGGAGTATGTGTGGCACTCATCCGGCGCAACGAGTCATGCTGATCCCGACGGCCCTCCAAAGCGCAGCGTCGTGGACTTGAAGTCTGGCCAGACAGTGTTACTCCCCAAGGCATCTGTCTCAGTTTTGACCGGCAAAGTAAGCGGCAAATAGTTCCTATCGGCGATTCTTGAGTCGAACTGCTGCGCCGCTCCGGATAATATGGTTGGAACAGCAGTCACCTTCCCACGGCACTAAGTCAAGGAGAATCATGTCCGGTTCGCGTAGAGAGTTTCTCACGTACAGTTCGCTCGGAATTCTAGCAGCCGCCATGCAGGCACGAGCACAGGTGCCGGCCGGGCAGAATCAGGAACTGCCTCCGGGCGCGCCGCCGGCTTTTGGCACCGCGCCCCCGGTTGGTCCGGAGGTTTCCCCGGCGACATTCGCCGAAGCCGAGAAGCTTGTTCAAGTCGAGATGATTGCGGCTGATATTGCAACGGCAGCAAGCAATTGGCGCATGCAGATGGCGCCGCTGTTGGAACGCCGCACCGGACCGCGCAAGATTGAATTGGAAGCGAGCCTGGCACCGGCGACGCAATGGAATCCGAGCTTGCCTGGAATCGCGAAGCCTGAGCACGGCGGCAATCGTTTCATTCGCAGGACCGATGCAGGATTACCGCTCCCCAGCAGCGACGACGCGATCGCCTTCGCTCCCGTGTGGCAGCTTTCCAGATGGATTGAAACCCGCAAACTAACCTCAACAAGACTCACAGAGATTTATCTGCGTCGATTGGAACGCATTAATGCGCAGCTTCGTTGCGTCATTACGCTGACAAGGGAACACGCGCTTGCTCAGGCTCGACAGGCAGATGCCGAGATTGCAGCCGGCAAGTATCGCGGGCCACTGCATGGAATTCCGTGGGGCGCGAAAGATCTCTTAGACACGGCAGGAATTCCCACAACCTGGGGCGCGGAACCCTATCGCGACCGCGTGCCGGCGGCGGACGCTACAGTCACCGAGCGTCTCAATGCGGCGGGTGCCGTGCTGGTAGCTAAGTTGAGCCTGGGCGCACTAGCTCTGAACGACATCTGGTTTGGCGGGCAGACAATGAATCCGTGGCTGCTTGAGGAAGGCTCATCGGGCTCGAGTGCTGGACCCGGCGCGGCCGTCGCTGCGGGGCTGGTGGGCTTTGCCATCGGGAGCGAGACCGGCGGCAGCATTGTCAGTCCGTCGATGCGTTGCGGCGTTACGGGCCTGCGCCCCACGTTTGGCCGTGTGCCGCGTACCGGCGCAATGACGCTGTGCTGGTCGCTGGATAAGCTTGGCCCCATGGCGCGCAGCGTTGAAGACACCGTGATGGTGCTCAACGCGATCTCCGGGCCGGATGGGCGTGACTTAGCGGCTGTGCCGAGCGAACTTCCGTACGATGCTTCGGCGGATGTGAAGAGTCTGCGCGTTGGTTATTTCCCCGGATGGATGAAGGAAGCTCCGGCAACCGATGTCGATCGCGCCGCGTTGCAGGCTGTGAAGAAGCTTGGCATGAATCTTATCGAAGTCTCCATCCCCGACTGGCCTTACGATTCGCTGAACCTGATTCTTTTTGCTGAGGCGGGTGCGGCCTTTGAAGAGCTGACACTGAGCCACAAGGTGGATCAACTGAAGGCGCAGGTCCCGGACGCTTGGCCGAATTGCTTCCGGCAATCGCGCTTCCTGTCGGCGGTAGATCTAGTGCAGGCTGACCGCTTCCGGCGCAAGGTTGCGGAGGAGATGGCGCGCGTATTCTCTGAAGTCGATTTGCTTCTCGTGCCCTCGCTGCGCGACGAGATGCTGGTGATTTCCAACTGCACCGGGCATCCGTCGCTGACGCTTCGTGCTGGGTTTGTGGAAGTGGCAGAGGCGCGCAGCGATTGGGCGCCGGACCCCAAAAATCCACTCCCAAAATTCTCTCCGCCGCGCCGCGTTCCGCATGGAATCACGCTCATTGGCCGGCTATTTGATGAAGGCAGGCTTGCGGAAGTTGGACTGGCATTGGAGAAGGAATTCGCTGTCGCGGATGAGCATCCGCCGGGGTTTTAGGGTCCTATCGCCAAGGTTCATACCTGAAACAGCCCTGTCATCCTTGCTGAGCGAAGCGTACTTCAGCGGAGTTGAAGGATCTGCTTCGAGGGAAATTACAGCGGTTCCACAATTGCTGTATCCCGAAACCGCTACTCTCAAGTGGCTTTTTCGTCAAGAAAAGCCACCCTCTACATATCCACAAAGGGCACATAAATTGTGGAACCGCTCTAGAACTTGTTTCATAAACCTGCATTGTGTCAGTGCACGACTTCAGTCGTGCCGAAAATGGCCCTAAAAAAAGGGTTTTAACTCCTGCGGGAAGAATTTCCAGACCAATGGCCATTTATGAAACACGCTCAAATAGCCTGAGACGCGGCTGAAGAGAATTGAAGCTAACTTCAGAGTCATCACACTACCATCCAAGCGCAAAAGAACCATCGACAACTATATGCCGGTGCGGCATATTCTTGAGTTATGCCAATCGATTGTTTTCGCCACAACTCTGCGCTTAAGATCAATCTGCCGGTTACCTTTGCAGCAGTGCTGTTCCTTGGTCTGGCTACCGCCGCTCAGCAGAGCCCAGCCATTGTTCTGCGCGCTGCACGGCTGCTGCAGACTGATACCGGAACGCTGCTCACGCCCGGCGAAGTTCTCGTCGAGGGCCAACGCATTCGTGCCGTCGGTGCATCGGTAGAACACCCGCAAGGCGCGAAGATCATCGACCTGGGCGATACCACGCTGTTGCCCGGCCTGATTGACGCGCACGTGCACCTGTTCCTGCATCCCGGCGCGGAGGATTTGCAGACTGTCGAAGAATCCGTTCCGTGGCGCGTGATCCTAGCCGAGCAGGCCGCCAAGGCCGATCTGTTGGCCGGCTTCACAGCTGAGCGCGACATGGGCACCGAGGGAGCCGGCTCGGCGGATACCGCAATTCGCAACGCAATCAACGAGGGCCTCATCCTTGGGCCGCGCATGCGTATGAGTGGCAATGCGATCGACATTCTGGGTGGCCACGAGGACGCGAACAGCTTCAACCCAGCGCAGCATGTGCTCTCGAATGCGGACTACGCGAACTCCGCCGAGCAGATTATCGAGGTGATGCGCGCGCAGCATAAAGAGGGATCCGACTTCGCAAAGATTTACGAAACCGGCGTCGACCGCATGGTCGATGGAGTTCTTCGCACTCCCCATCAGTACACAGCGGCACAGCTAGCCGCCGCTGTTGAGGAGGCCCACCGCCTTGGTGTCCTTGTCGGCGTGCATGCCATGGGCGAGCCTGGGACGCTCTACGCGGCGCAGGCAGGGGTCGCATCCATCGACCACGCCACGCAACTCAGCGACGAAACCATGCGGCTGATGCGCGCGAAGCACATTCCCGCAGTGCCTACTTTCGCCATCTTCAAATACTTCGCGGATCATGCGGATTCACCCGCTACCGCAGCGCGAGAGAAGGCCTTGCTCGACTACAAGATTCAGCAATTCAAGAAGCAGGTCGCGGCGGGAATTCCCTTTGCCGTGGGTTCCGATGTTGGTCCGTTTCCGCACGGCACCCAGGCTGTCGAAATGGAGCTGATGGTGCAATATGGAATGAAGCCGCTGGCTGTGCTTCAGGCCGACATGATTGAAGGCGCAAGAGTGCTTGGTTGGGAGGGACAGATCGGCCAGCTCAAACCAGGCTACTTCGCTGACATAGTTGCCGTACCGGGAAATCCGCTGGAGGATATTACCGCGGTCGAGCATGTGAGCTTTGTTATGAAAGACGGCGCGATTGTGCGGCAATAGAGCGGCTCACTTCTGACTAGAGGCCGCGGAGGCTTGCGCGCGGCGTTCCTCAATCTTCTTGAGCGTTTCATGCCAGCGCTTCGATTTTGTGGGCGCAAGAGAGTCTTCGACTGCCTTGCGATAGCCGCCAAGGTAGATGGAATACAGGATCGCCAGCGAGCAGCCGATGCCCCACAGGAACCCGATGCAGAGACCCATTACGGCGGCAGGACCAAAATCCATGGTGCACGTCCTTTCTCGCGTTCCGCAGGGGCAATACTGATTTAGATTTGAGGTTTCCCACCCATTTCACAAATGAGACTGTGAGATGGATGGGGCACACAGCTTTTGTGGCTCGCCCGGACTACACGGCTACCGTAAAGCTGTCCTCAGTGCGTGAGACCGCATGGTAGAGTGTGTCGCGCTCCACGGGAACACGGCCCGCCGCGGTAATCAGGTGGCACAATTCCTTGCGCGTCATGCCTTGCGGAGTGGTAGCTCCGGCATCGTGATAGATCTTCTCTTCGATCACAGTGCCGTCCAGATCGTCAGCCCCAAAGCGCAGCGCAATCTGCGCAATCTTCGGTGTCAACATCTGCCAGTAGGCCTTTATATGCGGGAAGTTGTCTAGCAGCAGGCGGCTCACGGCAATCTGGCGCAGGTCAGTGAGTCCCGTGGTTACAGGAAGGTGGTCGAGCGGCGTGTTCTCTGGGTGAAACGCCAGGGGAATAAACGTCTGGAAACCGCCGGTCTCATCCTGTACCGCGCGCAGCTTCAGCAGGTGATCTACGCGGTCTTCATCGTTCTCAATGTGGCCGTACAACATGGTCGCATTGGACTTGAAGCCCATTTTGTGAGCCAGGCGCGCTGTCTCAAGCCATTCTTCGCCGTCGATCTTATGGTCGCAGATGATCGATCGGACGCGAGTGGCAAATATCTCAGCACCGCCGCCGGGCATTGAATCCACGCCGGCATCGCGCAGCTTGATAAGTGTCTGCTCGACGGTCAGTTTCGCACGCCGCGCCAGGTAGGCCACTTCAACCATGGTGAAGGCCTTGATGTGGACTTTGGGGAATCGCTGTTTCAAGCCTCCAACCAGGTTGAGAAAATACTCGAGCGGCAGGTCGGGATGGAGGCCACCCACGATATGGAACTCTGTTACTGCTTCCGAGTAGCCTGAAGCCGCTGTCTCATATGCTTCTTCAAGCGCCATGGTATAGCCGGCCGGATCGCCCTTCTTGCGTCCAAAGGCGCACAGCTTGCAGGCTGCCACACAAACGTTGGTCGGATTGATGTGGCGATTGACGTTGAAGTACGTGACATCGCCATGCATCCGCTCGCGCACGTGGTTGGCCAGCCAGCCCACTGCCAGCACGTCCGACGATCCGTAAAGCGCTACACCATCATTAAAGCTAAGCCGCTGGCCTGCGAACACCTTGGCTGCAATCGGCTCGAGGCGAGGGTCATAACTCCGAAAGGCGACAGGTTGAGTGGATTCCGCAATCTCGGTCTGCATATCTAGATGATACAGAAATCGCGGCGGAGGTTCATTTTTGGCCAGTTTCCACTTTGCCAGCAGCGGGCTCAATCAGTACACCGTCGTAGAGCGAAGCCGCGACCATACGATCTCCCGCCGCCCGGACAAGGCTGAGGCGGTAACCTGTTTTCCACCAATTCCAGGTCATTGTTTTCGGATCGATCGCGTAGACCTGGTCGCTGCTTCTGGAACTAACCAGAACTCTCTTCAGGCGTGCGTCGTAGGTCAAATCGTCCACATCGCGGAATGGCAGGCGCTCAATCCAGAGCCAAGATTTGCCGTTGTCGTGGGAAAAATAGACGCCTTCGCGCGCTCCGAGCCAGAGCGTGCCATCCGGAGAAAAGGCCACGCGATGGAGGCGCGTCAGTGTGCCGGGAAGCTGCAGGGGCACCCAGTTTGCGCCCGCGTCGGTAGAGAAAACCACAGCGTCCGACCGCGCCGCCGCCATGGTGTCTCCAAGGGCCGCAACCGAAACGTATTCGCCCGAATCCATCACGGGACCGCCGCGCCAGATCGCCCCCTGATCCTTGCTCGTAAAGAGGCCAAAATTGGTGGAGGCCAGCCACAAGCTTCCCGAGACGTCGAGTGCGTACACATGGCCATTGAATTCTGCCGCCGTCGGCCTGACCGTTTTCTCCACATGAACCGGATTTCGTGAGGAGGTCTTCGGTGCAGCCTTCAGGTGCGTGTTTGAAACTGTGTTTCTCGGCTCCCAATGCGGCGAAACCCCGGCCGCCAGATTCTGGACAAGAACAAAGATGCCCCGGCTTGTCCCAGCCACAACCGTTCCATCCTCCGCCTGTGCCAGGGCAAAGACATCGCGCCCTTCAAGGCCTTCACCAATCTGCTGCCAGCCTGCGCCGCCATTGACGGTAACGAAGGCACCGCCATAGGTCTTGTCGTTGACCACGCCCGCGTACATGCGCGCAGCATCCGCATGGTCCACCAGCAACGCATCGACCTTTCGCTCGGAGAAACCCTCGTTCGAGGCAACAAACCTGGCCCCGGCGTCGGAGCTTGCCAGAACACCGCCGCGATCGGTCGCGAGCAGCACATGGTTTGGATCTTTCGGATCGACAAAGACGTCGTTCACAATTACGTCCGCGCCGGTCATGATTTTGAAGGTCTTGCCGGCGTCCGCGGATTTGTAGAGCCCCTCCGTGGTCCCCGCGTAAACAACGTCGTGATTGGCCGGGTCCTGCATGAGAACGCGCGTGCGACGAGCGTCGGCGGGGATGCCCTGGATTTTATGAAACAGGTCGCCCGCATTTTCACTTTTGTAGATTCCGCTGCACGCACTCAGGTAGACAGTGCCGCTGCGTGCCGAATCCACAATAATTGAAAAGACGTCGGAGTCTTCGATTACGCCCTGCTTGATGTTCTTCCAGTTTTTTCCGCCGTCTACTGTCTTCCAGGGCAGATGCCAGGTGCCGGCATAAACGATGTTGGGGTCGGCGGGGTCTACCGCGAGCGACTCCACTTCGTGAAGCTCCTTGCTTGCCGGCGGGCTGATCAACTCCCAGGTTGCTCCGGCATCCGTGGAGCGGAAAACGCCTTCGAGCGTTCCGGCAAAGAGCATTTTGGGGTTAGAAGGGGCCTGCGCAAAGGAGCGAATCGATTGCCCGCGTAGCCCTGCCACAGCGTTCCAGGTGAGGCCCGCGTCACGGCTCACCCATAAGCCGCCGCCGGTGAGACCGATTCTCCAGGCCGCGACGAAAATGGTCGAAGGGTTCGATTCGTCTACAACAATGTTGTCGAGGGCCAGGTCGTCCGCCTGATCCAGCTTCACAATCCGGCGCCAGTTCGCACCACCATTCAGCGACTCGTAAATCCAGCTGTTGGTGGTGCCAAGATACAAGTGGCTGGGTTGGCCCGGCACGGCGGCAAAGGCGCGCGCATCCCCACCGGGCGGCCCGACCGCGCTCCAAGGTGACTGTGCCGGCAGCTTGGCAAAACAAATCGCGATTAAAAAAATGGGAATAGCCCGCGCAAGGATTCCGCGCCGGCTCAGGAACTTAGGACAAATCCACGCAAGGCTCATTCAAATAACCGACTCCAGGAATACAGATGCAAAATATGGATAAGAAACAGCCTGCAAAACTGATGAGGCTGACCAGCTTGCCGGTCAGCCTCAAAGGAATCACTGAATTCTTGCGGTAGCCAGGCCTTCCCGAGATTGCGGGAAGGCCTGGGATATTGATTCACTGCTTGACCGGGATAGACAGCCTAGGTCGTAGGCGCTGCCTTCTTGGTTGCTTTCTTCTTGTGGGTGGGGGCCGGAGCTGTTGTGCTTGCTGCCTCGGCCTTATGGTGGGCGTGGTGAACGGGCGCGGTAGCCAGGGGCTTGCGTACCTCAGGCTTGACCACCGACTCATCCACAGGAGTGGTTCCAGTCACTTCTGTCGAGAAGCTTGCGCCCGCAGGCACCAGGTAGTCTTCAACAGTCTGACCAGGCGTGGAACCGATCGCAACACTGATGCGGGAAGCATCGATGCCCTTCTCGGTTACCAGGTACTCCTTGGTGTTGACGGCGCGCTGGGCGGCAAATTCGATTTCCTTTGCATGCCTCTTTTTGCCCTTCGCCGGTGCTGTCGCCATTTCCTTGGCGGTCGCTTCGCCCACAACCACTACCTTCGCGTCGGACTGACGCTGCAGGTCGAGAGCAACTTCGTCAAGGCACGCCTTGGCTTCGTTGTCAACGCGGGTGGGACGCTTCAGATCCTTGGTGAAGGTGATGCCGCAGAGAGACTGAGTGTGAGCCACAGGAGCAACGTACGGGGCCGTGATGGTCACGCTGGTGTTCGCTGTCGCTGTCTGTCCCTTGTCATCGGCAACGTTGCAGGTGATTCCAACTGCACCTGTCGGCGCTCCGGCGGAAGAGAACGTGGCTGTGGTGCCGCTGCCGCTTACTGAGCCAGCCGAAGCCGAGTAGCTATATGTGAGTGGACGGTTCTGCGGGCTCAACCCGATAGAAGTGATGGTGCTCGTCTCGCCGGGCTTGATGGTGCTGGGATTGGCCGTGCAGCTGATGGTTGGCGGCTCGTATGCGCGCACCGTGAAGCTGGCTGAGCAATCTGCCGTTTCGCCTGGCTTAAGGCCTTCCTTGCCGGCTTTGCCTTCCTTCACAGTGCCCTTGACCGTGTAGGTGCCTGCCGCCAGTGAGGCGGTGGCGATGGTAACGGTCGTCCCGTTGCCCGTGGCGCCTTCACCGGACCAGGAGTAAATCACATTGGCCTTCGGATCGAGAGCTCCGGCAGTGGCAGTCACGGTGACTGGATCGCCGGGGAAGATGGAGGTCGGGTTGGCCGAGCAGGCCAAGGTTACCGGCGGCGGCGGCGCAAAGGTTCCGATGTGATAAACGAAACCGGCGCTCAAACGGGCCATGTTGAAGTTACCGCGGATTCCGCCTACGTCTGGATAGTTGGCATGAGTATATTGGTAGTCTGCCTGGAAAACACGAACCGCCAACTTGTGATTGAAGAAGGGCGTGTTGTAATCCATACCACCGCCGACCGTCAGCACAGGTCCCCATGCGTCATCGACGGAGCTGCCCACGATTCCCGAATATTCCACACCGACAAGGGCGTGAACGAATGGGGTCAGATCAGGAGAGGGAAAGCGGAAAATCAAGCCGCCGCTGCCACCAGAAAAGTCATCGTCCGACCAGGTCGATCCGCAGCTGGGGCAATTCGGAAAAGACAGATTCTCGTTGGGAATATGCTCGTCGGCTTCCAGCTGCACGCCAACATATTTATTGAAATAGCGAGCAACGCTAAGAATCGCACCGTAGTCGATGCTCTCGGCGGTCACCCCATTCGATGTCACCCCGTGGGGCGCCAGATAGCTATAGCCCGCAAAGACATCCCACTTTGAAATGGTCGGATCGCCGCCGGCAGTTGTGGACGGTTTGGCTGAATCCTGGGCTGCTACTACCAGGGGCAGAAAAGCCACAAAAGCCAGGGCAAGAACCCAGCTCATAAATTTCGATACACGAGAGTACATGCGTTTATCCTCCGCAACAGATCTGGAAACGGTCGTTTAGTGAGAGCTGTTTCGAGCTCACAATATTGGCTCGGACTAACTCGAATCCGCGTAAAGCGAATCGACGGGGTGTCCCTACAGCACTACTAAACGTACCATAGGTCAATTCCCGTAGAACATCTTTTTCAACAACATGCAGTATTCAGTTAGGCAATTTATCGATCAGGCTGACGGTTACTTTAGTAACCTGGCGATCGAAGCACAGTGGCAGTAAATCCACTCATCCTGCATTCAGCGTCTTCAACAGACTTCTGGGTTCGCGCTGTATCTTTTCTTGTAGAAGCGTAATCGCGTATAAAAGTTGCTCCGGGCGTGGCGGGCACCCTGGTACATACACGTCAACCGGAATTACCTGGTTCACGCCCTGAACCAAGGCATAGTTGTTGAATACCCCGCCCGAGGTGGCGCAGGCACCCATCGAAATCACCCATTTTGGCTCCGGCATCTGATCGTAAAGCCGACGAATGACGGGCGCCATTTTTTGCGAGACTCGGCCTGCGATCACCATCAGGTCCGATTGACGAGGCGAGGGCCTAAAAACCTCGGCGCCGAAGCGTGCAATATCAAACCGCGAAGCGCCCATCGACATCATCTCGATCGCACAGCAAGCCAAACCGAATGTCATGGGCCATACGGAGTTCTTCCGTATCCAGTTCACGGCAAAATCCATCGACGTCAGAAACACGCCCTCCGGCTCTTCGAAGCCGTAGCTCACTTCTTTGAGCTTGGTGCGGTTCTTCGCACTGCTCTCCAACGCCCCGAATAGATAGTGATCCCGCTCTTTAGTAGCCGCCATTTCTCTAATATAAACCCGATTTAGAGAACTTCGGATGGTCAGAATTGCTCGAATTCAGTTTTAAGTGGCTAGTTGTCAGCCTTCTTCCTCGTTTCCCGGGTTCCGATTGTTCGGCTTGCAGTTTGAACCCCGGTTCAAATCTCACGTTACGCGTAATAAAGCCATGAAGACCCGCAAAGGCGCTTGCGTTATCTCGCTGTCTTTAAGAAAATCAGGAATAAGCAATCATTGCTCTGCCAATCTTCGACCTGTTGGCGGCCCTTACCGGTCGCCGGTCAGCTGTGAACCGTGTTCAATTCAACAGAGACACCAAACACTCCCCCGACATCCGCAATCCATCAGCGGAAGAACTTCCGGAGCGGAAACAACCATGCGCAGTCGCACTTTCCTTATCGCCCTCTTGCTCTTTGTTCTAGGATCTTCGGCATTTGCCTTCGCCCAGGCACCCGCCTCTTCTTCAGCCCCCGCAACACAAGCCCAGATCGCCGCTCTTCAGCAAGCTGTGCAGAGTGCCCAGTCCGCTGGCGACAACGCCTGGATGCTGGTCTCCGCCGCGTTGGTCCTTTTGATGACCGGCCCCGGGCTGGCACTTTTTTACGGCGGACTGGTGCGCAGGAAGAACATCCTCGGCACCATGATGCAGAGCTTCGCCATGATGGGCCTGGTGACGGTTATCTGGGCGGTCGCCGGATACTCGCTCGCCTTTGGCCACGGCACCAGCTTCATTGGGGGATTCGAGCATATTTTTCTGCGAGGTGTTGGACTGACCCCCAATAAGGATTACGCTCCCACCATTCCCGCGCAGACCTACATGATTTACCAACTCATGTTTGCCATCATCACCCCGGCTCTCATAACGGGTGCCTTTGCCGAGCGCATGAAATTCAGTTCCATGGCTGTTTTTTTGTCTCTTTGGTCTTTGCTGGTTTACAGCCCCATTGCCCATATGGTCTGGGGCGTCGGCGGCTTGCTCAACTCGACCGGCGGCCACTTCCCTTCTCTCGATTTCGCCGGCGGCACGGTTGTTCATGTCACATCGGGCGTCTCCGCGCTGGTCACTTGCCTTTACCTCGGCAAGCGGGTCGGTTATCCGCACATCAAAATGGCGCCGCACTCCATGGTGCTCAGCTTCATTGGCGCATGCCTGCTGTGGGTGGGCTGGTTTGGATTCAATGCGGGAAGCGCGCTGGGAGCAAGCTCGCTCGCCACCAGCGCCTTCGTCAATACGCACTTTGCCGCCGCCGCAGCCGCCATCGGCTGGTCCATCGCGGAATGGATTCACAATGGAAAACCCACCGCCCTCGGCGCAATCTCCGGCGCGGTGGCAGGCCTCGTAGCCATTACGCCGGCCTCGGGGTTTGTTCAACCCATGTCCGCTCTGGCGATTGGCTTCCTCGCCGGCCTTTTCTGCTTCTTCATGGTCTTCGTGGTGAAGAGCTTCTTTGGCTACGACGACTCGCTGGACGCATTCGGGGTGCACGGCGCCGGTGGAACGCTGGGCGCGCTGTTGACTGGGATTTTTGCCACCCGGCTCATTAATCCCGTCTTCGGCAAGGACGTAGCCACGGGTGCCATGGACGGACACTGGGGCCAACTGCTCAATCAGTCCGCCGGCTTGGGGATTGCCTGGGGAATTTCCATAGTTGGCACACTGGCGCTGCTGTTCGTCGTGGACCAGACGATGGGGCTGCGGGTGTCCGCGGAAGACGAAGCCGCCGGTCTGGATCTCTCCCAACACAACGAGGAAGGGTACGACCTGAATTCGTGAAATACAGCTTGCTGATCCGCGATGGGGTCGGAATCCTCTGGGAATAAGGACCAAAGTTAGCAACATTTTATTGAAAACAGCCGGCAGCGATAGACCAACCCTCCGTTAGGCCTGTTACGCTGTCAAGCGAGGCATTTTGAACCATGCTCAAGATCGAAGCCATACTCCAGCCTTCCAAGCTGGACGCCGTCAAAGATGCACTGCTGGAAGCGGGCATCGAAGGCATGACCATTCTCGAAGCCCGCGGCCATGGTCGCCAAAAGGGCCACACCGAGTTTTACCGCGGCCGCGAATACACCGTCGACCTGCTCCCCAAGGTCAAGATTGAACTGGTTGTGACGGACGATATGAAGGAAAAAGCGATCCAGGCAATCGTCGGCGCCGCGCGCACGGGCCGCATCGGAGACGGAAAGGTCTTCGTCAGCAGGATTGATGAAGCCATCCGCATCCGCAACGACGAACGCGGGGAAACGGCGCTGTAAATCGATGCTATCGAAGCGTAGTGTGATCCTGGCGGCCTCGATTTTGACGGCCGCCGCGGGAACCGTGACCGCCGCAATGTTCGCCCCGGACTCGATCGTCTATTCACGAGAGATTAAACATGGGAACGAAATTGTCCGGTCGATAGACGTCTTCCAAAAACGCGAGGGAAGACTGCCCTCTTCGCTTTCAGAAGTTGGAATTACTGACAACGACCAGGAACGTTATTTCTTTCAAGCGTGCGCCGGCGGACAATACATCATTTGGTTCGACACTCGTCTGGGGAAGTCTATGGTTTACGGTTCAGCCAATCACGAGTGGGACCCGTTCAATCATTGCAGTGGTGCTGCGGCAACCCCTTGATCCCTGCGGACAACCTTACGCGAGCACCTTGAGGCCGTGCTTCTCCACAATATCCAGTAGCTTCAACGCCATCCCGCTGGGTTTCTTCGCGCCGGATTCCCATTTCTCCACCGTTGATTCGCTCGTATTCAGGTAGCGTGCGAAAACCGGCTGGCTCACCTTCTGGCTCTGCCTGATCCGCTTGATCCGCTTCGGTTCCATCTGCTGCGGAACCAGCAAGCACGACTTGTCAAAACGCTGCATGGTCATCTTGTCGATAGTCCCGGCCTCATACATGCCGGAAACGGCGCTGTGGATTGCTTCAAAAGCGTCACTCTTGTATTTCCGTTTGGTCGCCATAGCAAATCTCCATCAGTTTTCCTAGTTGTAGTTCCCGTGCAATGCCGGCGTCAGATTCTCCGCCATACAGGGCAGCGAGTGCTCGAAACTCCACCAGCTCATCCTCACCTATGTTCGCCCGATCCTGCTTCGCAAACAGAAAGGCATAGACCCAATACCGGCCTCCCCTGGCAACAATAATCGAGCGGTACAAATTCTTTCCCAATCGTTTCTTGTAAACCCCACCGCCCAGGTCGTCGGCTTGACCCAGCATTACCTGCCAAATAGCCTGGCAAAGTTCAAGATCGGAAATATGTGCCTTCAACGCCGTTTTGGAAAACCAGGCCGTCTTGAAGACTCGCCTTGACCCTCCAGGCTCGCGTGCCATATTCATAATGTAGCACCTGGTCCTATTGAATTCTACTCAGAATCCTCGTTATTCCTCGACTGCGGTCAACACCGGACCGATCCGCACGAGCCATGATGCAGCTCGTGTTAGCGCTTCAATCCCACTCATTTTCCTCGTCGCGCCCTCAATTCCCCACATTCGCAGGAAAATCGCTTATCCTGTTAACAATTCCTTTACTTGCCTCGGCAGGGTCTCAGACCAATACTCATGAATCCAGTCGCTTTAGCGGTTGACGATCTTCGGGAGCAGTATACGCGGGAGATGGCGCTCGTTCGCCAGACCTGTGAACGCACAGGCGACGGCACGGCCGCTATTCGAAGGCGCTCCGCCGTGGTCGACCGTATCCTCATTGAAATGTGGCGCCGAGCCTTTGCCGGGCATCCCGCGCTCAACGTCTCTCTGCTCGCCCTGGGCGGATACGGCCGCAAGGATCTCTTCCCCTACTCCGACATCGACGTGCTTTTTGCGTTTGCGGACGAAAAGACCGAAGAGCAATCCAAGGAGGCTGTTCGCGGGATTATCCAGGGCATGTGGGACATCGGCCTCAGAGCCAGCCCTAGTTCCCGCACCGTGAAAGAAGCCGGGCGCTTCGATCCCGACAATCTTGAGTTCACCCTGGCCACGCTGGATCGACGATTTCTTGCCGGTCAGTTTCCGCTCTACCAGCAACTGCATCAGACGGTGCTTCCCGGCCTGGTGCTGAGCGAATGGAATACCATCACCCAGAAGCTGGGGGAAATTGCGCGCACCCGCCACGCCAAATTCGGCAACACCATCTTTCACCTGGAACCCAATTTGAAGGATTGTCCGGGCGGTCTGCGCGACTACCACCTGGCTGTCTGGTTCGCACTGCTGTTCCACTTGAAGGAAACCAAGGAGTGGCCACGGCAACGCGGAGGCGTCTTTCAGAGCGCACGCGGCGATGCCGAGTCAGCCTTCGATTTTCTGGCGGCGGCGCGATGTTTCCTTCACTTCCGCCATGGACGAGACGACAATACGCTCGACTGGCAATCTCAGGACGAAGCGGCGGCTAACTCGATTGGCCTGGAAACACGCGGCACCGCCGATCCGAGTTACTGGATGCGGACTTACTATCGCCACGCCCGCATCATCTATCGACGAGCGGCTTTGCTCATGGAGCACCTGCCCGCGCCGGTCAGCTTCTATCGCCAGTTTCGGCGGAGGCGCACGCCGATTGCCGGGACTGACTTCATGCTCGACCAGGGGCGCATCGACATTGTCCCCGGCGCGCAGTTCAGCGACACCGCAGCCATTCTGCGCATCTTCTCGCTGATGGCCACACACGGCTACACACTTTCGCAGGCCGCGGAAGACCGCATCACCGACGCACTGCCCGCGCTCGCCATTCACATTCCCGAAGGGCCATATCTTTGGAATGCTCTTCGCGAAGTGCTGATGGGACCGCACGCTGCGCATGCGCTGCGAACCATGCATGCGCTGGGCGTGCTGGAAATGCTGATTCCCGAATTCCATGGCATCGATGCGTTGGTGATTCGCGACAGTTATCATCGCTACACCGTCGACGAGCACACCTTCCTTTGTATCGACAATGTGCATGGCCTGCGCACGCCAACACACGACTATGAACAGCGCCTGGCCCAGTTGCTTCCTGAGATCGATCGCCTCGATTTGTTCTTGCTGGCATTGCTGTTGCACGACACCGGCAAGGCGCGCCGCACCGGCGAACATGCGGGACAGAGCGTTGAATTGGCCGATGCATTCCTGGCGCGCCTGGACTTCGATACAGAGGAACGCGAGTCGATCCTCAAGCTGATTCGTTTGCATCTTGAAATGTCGAATGCCCTGCGACGCGACATCTTCGATCCGGAAAATGTGCGCGGTTTTTCTGAGAAAATCGGCAGCCCGCAGCTGCTGAAAATGCTCACCATCATGACCTTCGCCGATATCAAGGCAGTCAATCCCGATGCGCTCACTCCGTGGAAGGCTGAGAACCTCTGGCAGTTCTACATGTCGACGGCCAACTTCATGGATCGCTCGGTCGATGAAGTCCGCTATCACGCTGCGATCGATCCCACGCTTCTGAACCGCATTCGCTCCATGGTGCCGGCCGCGCAGTATGACGAGCTCAAGCAATTCCTCGAGGGACTGCCGCAGCGCTATCTGCAAACGCGCCTCCCCGAGCAGATACGCAACCACTTCCAGATGGCGCTGAATCTCGACAAGGACGCAGTGCAGCTCGATCTGCGGCCCAATCGCCAGCTCTTCGATCTGACCGTGATTACCCGCGACCGCACGCGCCTCTTTGCCGACGTGGCTGGAACCCTGGCTGCCTGGGGCATGAATATTGTGAAGGCCGGAGCTTTCTCCAACGACTCCGGCGTCATCGTGGACAGCTTTCACTTCACCGACGTCTTTCACACGCTGGAACTGAACCCGAGCGAGAAGGACCGCTTCCTCGCCAACCTGCATGACGTTGTGGCGCAGAAGATTTCCGTGGTGCAATTGTTAGAAGCGCGTCGCCACATGAACCACCCTTCGAACCTCAAAGTAGAGGTTGCTACCCGGCTCCAGTTCGACTCTGAGTCGTCGACACACTCGACGCTGCTGCAAGTGATCTCGCAAGATGTGCCGGGGTTGCTGCGGCAGATCGCGCTTTCGTTGAGTGCGCATCAATGCGATATCAAGGTTGCACTGATCGATACGGAAGGGGAGACGGCCATTGACGTCTTCTATCTGACAAGGCACGACCAGAAGCTGTCGGAGGAAGTGCAACAGGCCCTGGCGGTGGATCTGGCGAGTGCGCTGGAAGCGATGCGCGCGCCCTCCGGGGTGTAGACCATCGACTCCCCTGTTAATCCACAAAAACCTGTCATCCTGAGCAAAGCGTACTTCAGCGGAGTCGAAGGACCTGCTTCTCCGGGGCTCCTCCTCAGCCTCGCCCCTCACGTCAGAGCAATCGTTCGTATGGTTGATAAACAGGCTGCCAGACATATCCGCGAAGCTGTTGCAGAAGACTCTCTGCATCTTCAACTCCTGCAACTCCATCAGTAATAGCCTGGCGGCCAACCGCCTCGGCAACAATCATGCCAACCTTGCGCGATTCGGCGATGGGCGGAAGCAGGCGGCCGTTCTTGTCTTCACGCGCCGGAGAAAGCTGCGCAAGGGCCTTCGCCGCAGCCATAACCATAGCGTCGGTTACACGTCGGGCGCGCGAGACGAGAATCCCCAGTGCCAGTCCCGGGAAGATATACGAGTTATTGGTCTGGGCGATGGGAATGAGTTTGCCGTTGACTTCGACTGGCGCGAACGGACTGCCGGTGCCAACGATTGCGCGGCCTTCAGTCCAATGCAGCAAGTCCACAGGCGTTGCTTCAGCGCACGACGTGGGGTTCGACAACGGAAAGATAATCGGGCGAGGCGTGTGACTCGCCATGGCGCGGACAATCTCTTCCGTAAATGCGCCGGCTTGCGCGGAAGTGCCGACAAGCGCCGTGACACCCGCGTTGCGCACCACGTCAAGCAGTGAAACATCCTCGCCGCCAGAGAGCTGCCAGCCTGCAACATCCGCGCGAGGGCGCACCCACGGCTCCTGGGTATCGCGAATGCCTCTTCCGCCTTCGACCAGCAATCCGTAGCGATTGAATGCGTAAATGCGGCTGCGGGCCTCGGTCTCGCTCAGGCCTTCTTCCTGCATGGCGGAAAGGATCAGGTCGGCGATGCCCACACCCGCGCCGCCGGAACCGAAGAGAGCGATGATCTGGTCCTTGAGAGGAACACCCGTGGCGTTGACGGCTGCAAGCAGGGTCGCCGTGGTTACGGCTGCCGTCCCTTGAATATCGTCGTTGAACGTGCAGAGGCGATCGCGGTAGCGCTCCAGCAAAATGGCCGCGTTGGTACCGGCGAAGTCTTCCCATTGCAAAAGAATGTGCGGCCATCGCTTTTCGACAGCGGCGACAAAGGCCTCGACGAAGTCGTCGTACTCCTGCCCGCGCACGCGATGATGCTGCCACCCAATGTAAATGGGATCGCTGAGCAAAGCTTCGTTGTCCGTTCCTACATCGAGAAGGACGGGAAGGCAGTGCTCGGGAGGGATGCCGGCGAGAGCGGTATAGAGCGCCATTTTGCCGATGGGAATGCCCATGCCGCCGGCGCCCTGATCGCCCAAACCAAGGATGCGCTCGCCGTCCGAAACAACGATGCAGCGGATATCGTCATAGCGCGAGTGGGAAAGCATCTGCTCAATGCGGTCGCGATTCGGATAGCTGATAAAAAGCCCGCGCGGCTTGCGCCAGATCTCGCTGAAGCGCTGGCAACCTTCACCGACCGCCGGCGTATAGACAATGGGCAACAGTTCCTCAACATGCTCCGCAATAAGGGAATAGAAGAGCGTCTCGTTGCTATCTTGCAGATCGCGCATGTTGCTATATTTGCCGAATGCCGTGTCGCGGCTGGCAAGCACTCTCATGCGGCGGGCGCGCTGATCTTCGAGTGTGCCGATATGCGGCGGCAAAAGGCCCCGCAGGCCGAAGGCGTCGCGCTCTTCTTCAGTGAAAGCCGTGCCCTTGTTCAAGCGCGGATGCAGCAACAGATCGAATCCTTGCAAGTGCGTACGAAGAACTTTTTGAGGCGCTGGGGTTTGCGTGCTCACGTCTGACCTCTCCTTGATGAAAGCCTGAATCTCTCGAAAAACTATTACTCTTCGATGATAGGCAGGTGGCCCTGATCCCGATGGTCTTTCCAAACCACGATGAGGGGACCGGGGTGGGAGCGGCCCTCTACAACCAGAAAAACTACTCCTCAATGATAGCCAAATCCCATGGCGCCAGAGTTAATTCCGCGGATTTCACCATGGACTTTCCGTCGAGAAGATTGGTTCCGGGGGCATACGTGTAAGTCAGTTTCACTTCGGCACCGGAGTAGTTGAAGTAATAATGGAGCCGCTTGCCGAGGCGATTGACGCCATGATCCACGTGCACTGCGGCGGGCAATTGCTGGTCGGGATTGGTGAGACCGGCTTTGTCGAGGGCACCTTTGAGTACCGCGGTCTGCAATGTGTCGGAGAGAAACGTTCCTTCGTAGAGCAGCGATCCGGTGCCAAACTCGTTCTCCGTAATTGCCGGCCATTTGCCGAAGAACGGATGGTCGTAAAACGCAATTGGCTTGGCGTGTTCGGGCATCAGGAACTCTGACCAAAAGGAAACTTTGTTATCGGGTCCGGCGTGGAACGGATCGTCTTTCAATGCGAGCGGATGTTCGAGGCTTGAAAACTCCTGATAGCTGATGCCGGCTGCTTCGCGCAGCGGGCCGGGAGCGCGCACCCACCGCACTGCGGAATTCTCGTTGGCGAATCCGCTCTTGAAGGTCATGACAACGTGACCGCCGTCTTTCACGTAGTCGGAAATCCTCTGCAACAATGCGTCGTCGGAGATGTAAAGCGCAGGAACGATGAGCAATTTGTACTGAGAAAAATCCTGCGTTTCCGGAAAGACAAAATCCGAGCCCACATTCAAATCGTAGAGCGCCTTGTGCATTTGCTGCACCAGCGAGGCGTAGCCATCGGGTTCTCCGGTCCAGCTTCTTGCCGGCGCAACGCCTCCGTAAGGCATGAAGCTGATGGCGTTGGCCGAGTCGCGGCTCCAAAGAATCGCCACCTGGTTGTGAATCTGCAGACCGACGAGATGCGGGCCAATCTTTTCCAGTTCATGCGCGGTGCGGCTTACTTCGGCGTATTCGCGATTGGGCTCCAGGTCGTGCGAGAGAACGCCCTTCCAATAGGTCTCCTGGTTACCGTGAATCGAGGCCCAATGCCAGTACTCCACCATGTTGGCGCCGTTCGCCAGGTAGGTGAAAACATCCTCGCGCATCTGGCCGTCGTAGGGCGGGTACTGGCCGCTGGAGGTCCAGCCGATGGTCTGACCATTGGTTTCAGTGACGAGAAAATTGCTGTGTTTCAGCGATCGCGAAAAATCGCTTTGCAGCGCCTGAAACGACCCATCGTAATGGTCCTGCGTTCCGTGATAAATATTGTCCGCCACGATGTCGAGCGAGTTGGCGACGGCTTCTTCGTTCACATCGCGCTTCATCATGCCGCCGTAGTCGGTGGTGACGAACTGGCGCGGCCCGGCGCACTCGCGCACCAGCGTGGCTTGCCAGTGGAGGAAGTCGGTAACGCGCATCTGGCTCCAGCGGGTCCATTCGAGTTTGTAGCCGGTGGAGATGGTGCCGTCGCGCTTGGGAAGGTCTTCCCAGGTGTGCAGGTTCTCGCCCCAGTAATTCAGAAACCACGCCTTGCTCAACGCCTCAGGCGTAACGAATTTCTTTTCCAGGTAATGCTGGAAGCCGATGAACACATCGGGATTGGCGGCCTCGTAGCTGCCGGTTTCGTTATCGAGCTGCCAGCCAATGACGGTGGGGTTGTCTTTGTAGTGGGCCACGATATGGCGAATCATTCGCTCGGCGTAAAAACGATAAGCGGGCGAGTCGGTGTCCATGTTCTGGCGAATGCCGTAGGCGCTCTGGACAGGCTGGCCGCCGAACATGCCGCCGGGGATGCGATCGGCGAGGATTTCAGGGTGCTGATGGGCCATCCATGCAGGAAGCGAGTAGGTGGGCGTGCCAAGAATGACCTTGATGCCGGCCTTGCCCATGGCGTCGACCACGCGATCCATCCAGGCGTATTCAAACTGGCCGTCTTCCGGTTCCCAGAGGCTCCAAGTCGACTCACCCATGCGGACGACGTTGAGGCGGGCGGCTTTCATGAGGGCGACGTCCTTCACGAGGCGCGCGACATGGTCCGCGTCGTCGCCGGGCATGTACTCGTTGTAGTAGGCGGCGCCGTAGAGGACGGTGGGGAAACTTAGGTCTGGGCCGGCGGAAGAGGGTTGCTGGGGCTGCGGGAACCCTGGCGTTAAGATTCCGAGAAATGCAGTTAGTACGCATGCAGGAAAGCGTTTGCTCAGAAGGCGCATCGGAATTCCTCTTTCAGTTCGAAGAGCAAGTTTATACGAGGGACGCTGGTTGATGGAAAGGTGAACCTTAGGGATGGGTAATCAACCCAGGAAGCTTTTCAACTCTTGAAGTATTAATTTCCCAACGTCGTATTTATGCCCGGTTCGCGTCGAAAACTCGTCGTCTCCCAGTTCTTCCAACGTTAAAACAAGCGCATTGCGAAATGCTTCCGCTTCATAAGTGCTGATGGCAACATTCTTTCCCATAGATGTCGCACGCAAGCGCTTCGCGACTTTCACAAATTCATTCTCTGAAATGCCAATTTGCTGTTGAAAATCGCCAACATTGAAACCATTTACGACCTCATTCGCAACACTCCACGCAAGAAGGTCCAATTCGTTGGGCTCAAGCTCAAGTTGCTTTTTATCGTTCCACTTCATTCGTTTACCTTAGCGCGAATCTTCGTCTTAGGTGGTTTTGCCCGAATACAGAAACTAGCTGTCGATCGAGGGAGGCTCGAAGTCCAACTCCGCGGCTTCTGACTCGGCAAGCAATTCGGTGATGCCGTCGCAGTCGCCGCCAATCCTTCGATACTCATCGAGGGTGAGCAAGACGAATGCGTCCTCTCCATCTTCGGTGATGAATACGGGGCCGTTGGCGGCTGCATTCCTCGCGCGCTCAAGATCTTCTTCGAATTCTTCGCATGTCATCGTCTTGGTCGCCACGGCTGCCCTCATTCTGAAGCTACGCTTTCATTATCGACTGAGACCGCAGTTACTCAAATGTAATCAACACCATCTCGGGCGTGGTTCCCACGCGCATCGGCGGTCCCCAAGTTCCCGCTCCGTAGGAGGTGTACACCTGTAATGCGCCGAACGAATGCAGGCCGTGGGTGAACTTCCCGAAAACCCGTCGCGTGAGCCATGTGAAGGGGAATATCTGGCCGCCATGGGTGTGACCGGAAAGCTGCAAGCCAATGCCGGCTTCCTCCACAATAGGCAGACGATTGGGTACGTGATTGAGCAGAATGCTGGCGGTGGCGCGGTCGATGTGGAGGGCTTCAAGGTTGGCGCGCAGGCGGAGGGGAAACGTGGTGTCGTG
>JBELAI010000046.1:0-33144 GCA_049508975.1 Occallatibacter sp.
CCCGCCACCACCAGTCCCGCCAACGGAACCAGGATGCGGTCCACCCACAGTCCGCCATGAAAAGACCACCACAAGCTGATCAGCGGCCAGTAGAACTCCTTCGGCCTCACGTATCTATTGATAAAAAACAGGTACTCGTAATCCGCCAGCAGACCAGCGCGAACAACTGCCGTCATCCACACCCCATAGCTGACAACAAAGACTCCTCCCACAGCCGCCAAACAACGCGCAGCGAGTTTGCGCTTCTCCCAAAGCGGCAGAATCATTGCCCACGCCAGCGCCGGCAAAAGAAACACCGCCGTAGTCTTTGTCAGCATCATCAGCGTAAACAGCAGCCCGATCCCCACCGAAACCCACACCGGCCTTCGAAACTCCGGCAGCCTGACCGCCAGGTTCAGCGCACCCAATGTCAGTGCCGTCAGCAAAGGTTCCAGAATCGCAAGCCTGCTGAAGCAGTATAGAAACGGACTCGTGACCAGCATCGTCAACGCCAGCAGCGCCATCCACCGCGGCCCTCGCGTCTTCAGCAGTGTGTAACTCAGCAGCAGATTGACGAAGAAAAACGCAACCGCCAACCCCCGCGCCGCCTCGATCGTAACGCCTGCAAAAAAGAAGAAAACCCACTCCAGAAACGGCCACACCGGCACCGCCGGCGCAGGATTGAAATCCCCCGGCAGATACCAGTTTCCAAACAGCTGTGCCCTGATCGCCGCATTCCCATACCAGCCCTCATCGGTGTATTTGGCCCAGTCTGTATACCACGGCGAGTGATTTGGAAAATCCGCTCTCAAGTGCAGTGCATGCAGCACCGCAAAACCGCAGATCAGCGTCAACCAGGCCCAGTAAAACCAGCGTCGTTCAGACAGCATCGGCTCCATCTCTCCGTCCATCTCTCCATCAGGATCAGAGCAGTTCAAAAATCGTCATGCAGGATTCCTCCGAGTATACCGCGCCCAATCGCGCCCGCCGTTTCCCGCACACGAACTATACACCGCTGGCGTTTGGAACCTGGATCATGGTCAAATCGTATAGAAGATCAGGAGGCGCCTCGAATGAATTCCCCTTCATTCAAATTCCCCTTCGGTTCAATCTCTCAACCAGCAGCGGTTGTCTCTTTGGCAATCGCATGCTTTGCCCCGGCGGCCGTTGCAGCTCCCCGTGCCGGCCTGCAAGCCGAGAATCAAAATGCGCCCGCGAAAGGCATGTCGGATATCCACATGGCGCACATGGCCGGCCACATGTATCTCACCTCGCTCAGGCCACTCAAAACAGGCGACAAGGAAAAGGCCGACGGGATCGTGGCCGCGGCAAAAACGGCGATGGCGCCCTATCACGATTACCGCAAAGCCCTCGCCGATGGGTACGAAATCTTTCTTCCGAATATTCCCCAACCCCAATACCATTTTACGAACTACCAAAGCGGACACGAAGCCGCCACGCATTTCGATCCCCTCAAGCCAACGTCGCTCCTTTACACGAAAACTGCGGACGGTGGATACAAGCTGGTTGGTGCAATGTACACAGATCGCGTTGATGCGAACGAGGATGAATTAAATGACCGCATCCCCCTCAGCATCGCGCGCTGGCATCAACACACCAATTTCTGTAAAGCGCCCCCGGATCGGAAGGCCGAATACTTTGGCGCCGATGCAAAATTCGGCTTGATGGGTTCCATCACCACCAGGGAAGCGTGCGAGGCGGCAGGCGGGGAGTTCCATCCTCATATATTCGGATGGATGGTCCACGTATACCCGTATGAGACCGACCCCAGGAAAATCTGGTCAACGGACGATGACGACCATGGACACGACAATATGGACCACTCCATGATGCCGGGAATGAAGATGAACTAGCGTCCTGCGTTCATAATCGCAGCTCGCTTCACCTTCTTGCACCGGTGTTGTGTTATCTCGTAACCCAACCCAAAACCGTGGGTGCCCCTGGTCTCGCGTTTGAGACCAGGGAGACTACCCATCCACCGGGTCACCCTTCGAGAATCAACCCACCCATAACAGCGCGGTGCCTCAACCGCCGCAATTTCTTTTGATTCAGCATCCAGCCTCAACCTTTGCGCCCCTTTGAACGCCCTATGTATCATATGCATGTCTGCAACTTCGTAATGTCCATAACAACCAGTCCTCCGGAGAGATCAACATCAAACGCACACTCTGCACGTTGACGCTCATGGCGGCGAGCGCGGCAACCGCCCTTTGCCAAGACCAAATCCCCAGCGTCGCGTGGCAAATCCCCATCGGGACCGCTCCCTCCCACCCCGGCGCGCAGCGAGCCGAACTTCACTCCACCAACATCGACGATGGTTACTGGCAAGGCGCACCCGTCGGCGGCTTCGGCGCAGGTACTTTCTCCCGCAGCGAGCGTGGCCACTTCGAGCGCTGGCACATCAAGGCCGGCATCCATAAATATCAGGATGTCCCCACCAACCAGTTCGCCGCCTTCGCGCAACCGGAGGGCGGAGCGCCAGTGTCCACGGCTCTCGCCGTCGGCCGGCCGGCCGGCGGCGCCCTCAGCGGCTGGAACTGGGACATGCCCGCGGGGGATGGCCAATACGCCGCACTCTATCCCAAAAGCTGGTTCGCCTACGGAACCCGCGTGCTGCCCGTCAAGCTCACCGTCGAGCAGTTCTCGCCCATCCTGCCCAATAACTACAAGGAAACCAGCTATCCTGTAGCCATCTATAACTGGACCGCGGAAAATCCAACCAGCAAACCAATGACTGTGTCGATCCTCTTCTCGTGGACCAACATGGTTGGCTGGTTTCGCGATCAGTCGCATGGCTTTGACAACGCGTCCAATCAGCAAAACTTCAACAAATTCATATCGGAAAAAGTAGCCGACGCAGCAGGAACCGGCCAAATGTCCGGCATAGTCTTCGACCGCCTCCGCCACGGCTCCGTGCAGGACGAATGGGACGGCCAGTTCGCCATCGCCACACTCCCCGGCGACGACGCTGAAGTCACCTATCTCGCCACCTACCCTGCCGCCACCGACGGCTCAGAAATCTGGAACACTTTCTCCAGAGATGGCCGCTTGTCCAACGAGGCTCGGCCCGTCGCCTCCGCCGGCGACACATTTGCCGGCGCATTCGCCGTGCGCTTCACTCTAGCCCCACACGAAAAGCGTCTCGTTCCCATGGCCCTCAGCTGGGATCTGCCCGTCGTCCAGTTCGCCGGCGGCCGCAAATGGAATCGCCATTACACGCGCTTCTTCGGCGCCGAAGGCACACACGCATGGGAAATCGCCCGCGCCGCGCTCGAGCACTACGAAGAATGGAGCAAAGCCATCGACGCATGGCAAAAGCCCATCGTCGCCGACGAGAAGAAGCCCGCCTGGTACCGCGCTGAGCTCTTCAACGAACTCTATTTCCTCGCCGACGGCGGCACACTCTGGGGCTACGAGAGGCCCGAGCCAGACCCCGGTCCGGGCATCGATGCGAAGCTACCAGCCAACGACAGCTTCACCTACATGGAATGTTTCGACTACCCCTTCTACGGCAGCCTCGATGTCCGCTTCTACGGTTCGTTCCCCCTCGTCCGCTTCTGGCCTGAAATCGAGAAGCAGGAGATGCGCGAATACACCGCAACCATTCCCCAATCCAACCCGCAACACTACATTTGGGGATGGAAATCCGCCCGTGATAACAAGATCGTCGAGTACACACGCAAGGTTCCCGGCGCGGCTCCTCACGACCTCGGCTCGCCCCGCGAAGATCCCATCGTCAATCCCAACCAGTACGACTATCAGGACGTCTCCAACTGGCGCGATCTGAATTCAAAATATGTGCTCATGATCTGGCGCGACTACGTCCTCACCGGATCAAATGACGGAGCCTTCTTGCGCAATAGTTGGCCCGCCGTCAAGCAGGCGATGGAGCACCTTAAGCAGTACGACACCGATGGCGACGGCCTCATCGAAAACGGTGGCTTTCCCGATCAAACATATGACGACTGGATTGCCACCGGAGAAAGCGCCTACACCGGCAGCCTCTACCTCGCCGCGCTCCGTGCCACCGCGCGCATGGCAGACAAACTCGGCGAGCCGTCCATCGCAAAGGAATACGACGCTCTTGAAACCCGAGCCGCCTCAGCCTTCGTGAAGAAACTCTGGACCGGCACTTACTTCCGCTACGCCGTGCAGGGCCAGGACACCGAAGCCGTAATGGCCGAACAGTTAGCCGGCCAGTGGTACGCCGGCCTCACCGGTCTCGGAGATCTTGTCCCCAGAGAGATGCGCGTCTCCGCTCTTCACAAGGTCTACGACACCAACGTCCGCAAGTTCGCCAAAGGAGAGATGGGCGCAGTGAACGGCATCGGCGCCGACGGGACTCTGCTGCACAGCAACGACCAGGTCGAAGAAGTATGGACCGGCGCAACCTTCTCCGTCGCCAGTCACATGATCGCCGAAGGACTTCGTGACCAGGGTTTCGCCACCGCCAAGGGCGTCAACAACGTAGTTTGGCGAGACCGTGGCTACTTCTTCCGCACCCCCGAGGCATACGACATTCACGGCCTGTTCCGCGCCAGCATGTACATGCGCCCCGGCTCCATCTGGTCCATGGAATACGCCCTAGACAAGAGGTAATTTAGCTGCGATTTGTCGCCTCGGAGTTAAGATGATTCTCAAGGGAGGAGCTATGGCGACTGCAACAAGTTTTGTTTCCGTGGAAGAGTACCTCCGCAGTTCCTTCGAGCCCGACGCGGAATACTTCGATGGCCAGATTGAGGAGCGCGCCCTGGGAGAGAACGATCACTCTGCGTGGCAAGGAGCCATTTGCGCATGGTTCAGCAGCAGACAAAGACGGGGCAAATTCGCGTTCGGCCGGAGCTACGTGTACAGGTTGCTCCCACAACGTTTCTCGTTCCCGATGTAACTCTCCTCGACCGCAACCGTCCCATCGAGAAGATCGCCACACATCCGCCTGTGGCCGTGTTTGAGATTCTATCTCCAACCGACACACTCAAACGCGTGATGACCAAGTGCGGGCAATATGAACGCATGGGCATCCAAACCATTATGGTGATTGATCCGGACGGCCCCAAGTACAACTTTGTTGCTGGTCGGCTTGAGCCGGTGGAACTCCGCGCATTCGATCTTCCCGGCAGTTCTGCCCGTTTCGACCTGGACGAAATCGAGAAGCTCCTCGACTAGACCCTGTGATTGTGCAATTCGCTCTCTAACTGTGGGGTCCAATCGCGCGCAAGCGCCGTCCGCCGCACCGCAGGTGCTTATTCGTAAGCCAGCGCATCGATCGGGTCCTTCCGCGCCGCCATCCACGCCGGATAAAGCGCCCCAACCAAAGCACCCACAAATGCAATCGCCGCACCTTGCAAGATCCAGTGGAAGGTAATCTCAAAACGCTGCATCGGATAAAGATGCGCCATCAGGAATTGCACTCCAAACGTTCCCGCAATCCCCAGCACCACCCCCGCCAGTGCCATCGCAGCCGTTTCTCTCATCACCACATCCACGATGGTCAGCTTCGACGCGCCCATCGACTTCAGAATCCCGATCTCCCGCGTCCGCTCCAGCACCGCCGTATACATCGACTGGAAAATCGCCAGAAACCCCACCACCACCGCAATGAACGTCACCACGCGCAGAGCAATATTGAACCCCGGAATCTTATCCGGCGTCATCTCTTCCAACCATTCGTCCACAGTCTCAACCGGGTAGTCCTCCAGGCCTGCAGTCGAATGGATCTCCTGAACCACAAGGTTGTCGTTGGCCGCGTCGTCGCACTTGATGTAGAAAAGCGAAGCCTTGCCCTCGGCGTCTGTAATCTGTCCCATCGTATCGATCGGCATCAGCTTCCGCCCGCCCTTACCGTGTTCCACAATTCCCGAAATGCGAAATGGATGATCGAGAATCTTGATCGTATCCCCCACGTGGTAGCCCTTGTCCGATCCGGCAAATACATCGTCGACAATCACGTCGTTTGGGCCCTGGAACCGTTGTCCGGAAAGATAAACGAATGGCTTTAGAGCATCGAAACTGGCGTAGTCGATGCCGTACAGCACCTCGATCTTGCCGGCGGTACTCAGCTTCTGATTCACCGGTGACGCCACCACCACATGAGGCAGCTTGCGCAAAACGTCCACAATCTTTACCGGCATAGGCGCACCACTTACGCCCACAAAGGTGCTCGCATTGCTGGGCCGTATCATCAGATCCGCACCAATCCCGTTGGTCCGCTGCTTGGTGTCGTTCAGCATCCCCATGAATATTCCCGCGATTGACAGAATCATAATCACTTCAATGGCCACGGCCAGCACGCTGATGATGGAGCGCACCGGCCGGTGCACCAGATTCGCAAAGATAAGCTTATTCATTCCTTCTGCCTGGCTCCAGGGGCCAAGCTGCAAAAGCCCCTCATCTAAGGGTATCAGCCGGTTGCACCCGCACTCAGGTGCCCAGCCCCGTGCCTACTGAGTGTCTCCAACGAGATCCCATGTGACATTCCGCATATGCCACGGTCCGGACCTGTTGTATACTTCACAAACAGTTCCCGATTTGGCACAACTGTCCCATATTGTTGAAAACAAAGAAAAAACGAAGGGTTTCCTTTGACGATTGCCAAAACTGGGTTTATTGTGAAAGTTGAAACTTTAGGGTACGTTACTCGTTTTCAGGTTTGAAGATGGGCAACTTCGGTGAAGACCTGCGCATGGAGCGGCTATCCCGCAAAGTGACGCTGGAAGAAATCACGGCGGTCACCAAAATCAGCCAACACCACCTCGTGGCGCTGGAGGAGGAACGCTTTCGTCTGCTGCCCGGCGGCATCCTCTGCAAAGGTATTGTGCGCGGATACACTGGAGCCCTCGGCCTCGACCAGCACGACTGGACCGAGCGCTTCCTCAGAGCTTATCGCGCCTCAGGCCTGGTCATCGACGACGACCGCAGCTGGACCGCCTTTGCTTCCAACGTTGGCAAAGCCCGCATGATGCGCCGCGACGCCATGGAATTGCGGCTGCGTTGGGTCGGCGCCATTCTCCTCTTCCTCATCGTTGCTGCGGCCGCTTACGTCACGGTGCGCTACGTGGGCGTGCGAGCAGGCTGGTGGTCCACCATCGTGCCCGTCCATCAGACCGCCGCAATCCACGGCCTTCTCTCTTCCGCCCAGCACCTCGTTTCCCGCGGCGTCTCCTGGTGGATTAGCCGCTAATCCGGAGACGAGAGCCTGTGGTGCAGAGTCAATGCCTCTCCCGCCCAGCGTCTGGCGAACATGCCGTTCAAAGGTCCCCGGACACCCTTGAGGCCCTGCTCCCTCCCATTCGCTGTAAGTCTTTGTCCAGTTCAACCCTCTGCGTTACCATATACGGATACACCCTCAGGTTCAGGCCTGCCGGTGCAGGCGCGTTCTACTGATGTGGGCAAGTGGCCGGGCAAATGCACCAGGTTCCGGAAAGTCCGGTTCGACTTTCCCCAGTCGCTTATATAATTCCAGAAAGTCGACGAAACAAATCTAAATCTCAAGTCCCTTCAATGGGGAGGAGTTCGAATTTGAGCGATCGTTTCCTGTTTACCTCTGAGTCAGTCACTGAAGGCCATCCGGATAAGATTGCCGACCAGGTCTCTGACGCCATCCTTGACGCATGCCTCGAGCAAGACCCCTACAGCCGCGTCGCTGCGGAAACCCTGACGGCCACCGGCCTCGTTGTCATCGCCGGTGAAATCACCACCAAGGCCTACGTCGACTTCCAGAGCCTCGTCCGCGGCGTCGTCGCCTCCATTGGCTACGACAATGCCCTTTACGGATTCGACTCCAACACCTGCGCCGTCATCTCCACCATCAACAAGCAGTCCGGTGACATCGCCCAGGGTGTTGACACCGGCGGCGCGGGCGATCAGGGCATGATGTTCGGTTATGCCTCCAACGAAACCCCCGAGTTGATGCCCGCTCCCATCTCGCTGGCCCACAAGCTCACCCGCCAGCTCACCCACGTGCGCAAGACCGGAAAGCTCCCCTATCTGCGCCCCGACGGCAAGAGCCAGGTCACTGTTGAGTACGATGAAAACGGCAAGCCCTCCCGCATTGACGCCGTGGTCATCTCCAGCCAGCATTCTGAGAGTGTCAGCAACGAAGACCTCCACGCCGACATCCTCAAGTATGTAATCCAGGCCGTGCTCCCCGCCGAGTGGCTTGACGAACACACCAAGTACCACATCAATCCCACCGGCCGTTTCGTCATTGGCGGGCCCATGGGCGACACCGGTCTCACCGGCCGCAAGATCATCGTCGACACCTACGGCGGCGCTGGCCGTCACGGCGGCGGCGCATTTAGTGGAAAAGACCCGACGAAGGTTGACCGCTCGGGCGCCTATATGGCCCGCTATATCGCCAAGAACATCGTCGCCGCCGGTCTTGCCGATCGCGCCGAAGTCCAGCTTGCCTACGCCATCGGTGTCGCCGAGCCGGTTAGCATCCGCGTCGAAACCTTCGGCACCGGCAAAGTCGGGGATGCCAAGCTGACTGAGCTAGTCCGCAAGAACTTCTCGCTGACCCCGAAGGGGATCATCGACAGCCTCAATCTGCGCCGCCCAATCTACCGTCAGACTGCCGCCTACGGCCACTTCGGCCGCACCGAGAAGGAGTTCACCTGGGAAGCCACCGACAAGGCCGCCGCCCTCGCCGAACAGGCAGGACTCGTCGCCGCCGTCAAGTAGCCCGTCTCACCGATCACCGCACCACAAATGGGACCCACAGCATGTCGGGTCCCATTTTTTCGCTGGGTTGGTCAAATTGCAGAGTCTGCGCTTCAGCATGAAGGGTACGGGCTTCAGCCCGTACATAAACCTGCCAAAATCAACCTGAGCTTTAGCCCCCGAGGGAATGTCTCCTCTAACTATCATCCATTTCCTTTTTCCCTCCTCCAAGTCCATACCGTAGAATTCTTTCTGGCGCACAGACCGTCTTACTATCGAGGTGCAATCGATGCGTTTTCCTGTACTTGCCGCTGTTTTCGCCGGCATGGCCACCGTTGCCGTCGCTCCCATAGCCGCGCAAACCATGCCGGCAACCGCCCCAACCACCGCCCCGTGGGATTACGAAGGCAAGCGCGGCACATTCAACTGGGCCAAACTCGACCCCGCCTACAAAGCCTGTTCGCAGGGCCACCAGCAGTCGCCCATCGACATTCGCGGAGCCAAGCTCAACAAGGCCCTCCAGCCCATCGAATTTCATTACATGGCCGGCCCCGTCACCCTTGAGAACACTGGTAATACCGTCCGCGTCTACCCCCAGCCGGGCAGTTACATCGTCGCCGGCGGCGTCCGCTATGACCTGGTCCAGTTCCATTTCCATCATCCCGGCGAGGAAGCCGTGAACGGCAAGTTGACCGACATGGACATCCACCTCGTCCACAAGAGCGCCGACGGCCAGCAGGCGGTCATTGCAATCCGTCTCAGTGAAGACATTGCCACCCCGCCCAACGCCGTCCTCTCCGCTCTCTGGCCGCACCTGCCCAAAACGCCCGGCGCATCGGAAAAGATCACTGAATTCGTCAATCCCGGCGGCCTTCTCCCTGAAGACCGCGGTTACTGGACCTACATGGGCTCGCTCACCGCTCCGCCGTGCACCGAAGGCGTGCGCTGGTTCATCTTCGAGCAGGAGATCACCATGAGCCGCGACCAGCTTCGCGCATTCGGTGTCCTGTACAGAATCAATTCCCGCCCATTACAGGACCCCCACGGCCGCCGCATCGAAGCCAACGAGTAAATCCCACGGACAGAGAGTGCCGCAATGCACATTCCGGATCGGATAGAATCGCGCCCTTCTGTAACCGGGACGATTGTTCTGCCGGTGATTGCGGCACTGCTTGCGGGGATGACTGCAGCCTCCGCGCAACAAAAACCAACCATCGCAGGTGACTACACCGCAACCCTCGATCCCTCCTTCACTCTCAGGTTGCACCTGAAACTCTCCGCGGACAGCGTGGTCACCGGCAGCATCGATATTCCCGATGAGTTTGAAGCGGGTGACGCGCTCACAAACATTCGTTTTGATGGCCACACCCTCAGATTCAGCGTCGCCGGGCATACCGGTTTCTGGGAGGGTATCTTTGCCGTGGATGGAAACTCCCTGAACGGAAAATGGAGCGAGGAGGGATATTTAACTCCTGAACTATTCATCCGCGACACCCCTCCTCTTCAAGCGGCCAAGCCTTCACCGGTTGACGGCATCTGGTTAGGCACGCTGCCTGCGGGCAATGCCCCCGTACGCATCCAGCTTATAGTGAAGAGTGACCCTACCGGCCGAATCTCCTGTACAATGGACAGCCCCGACCAAAGGGTAATGGGCATGCGGTGTGCGCATGTCCTCTTGAGCGGTGACAGTTTCTCGTTCGATATTCCGGTTGTCTCCGCGCAATTTAGCGGCAAGCTTGCAGAGGATGGAAAGACGCTCACGGGCACGTTAACCAAGGACGCCGCGACGCCGTTGATTTTTCAGAGGCAGTCAGCCGCGTTGCCCGCCACCGCCAAACCAGCGCCAACCTACGACGCGGCACTCCCTCCAGTCGATGCAACCGGTCTGCAATCGGTTCTGGATCGCGACCTTGCTGAACAGTTAAAGAGCGGAATGCTGATGCCGGCAACCGGTGTTGGCGTCTCGATCGGCGTCGTAGTGCATGGGGTCGAGCGACTCCTCAGTTACGGTGCCGCCAAGCCGGACTCGATCTTCGAGATCGGCTCAACAACCAAGACCTTCACCGGCCTCATGTTGGCGCAGATGGTCGCGCAGGGTGAAGCCAAACTCGACGAGCCGGTTCGCGACCTGCTGCCGCCAGGGACAGCGGTAAAGCCGGTTGGCGCGGAGATCACGCTGCTCGACCTGGTAACACGGCGCTCGGGACTGCCCAGGCTTCCGTCGAACATAAGGGTAATTGACGCCCAGAACCCCTATGCCGACTACCACACAGCCGACCTCTATGCATTCCTAAGCAAGAACGGAGTCGCCAGGATCCCGCCGGACGGCAGTAGTCCGCCATTCAGCGACCTCGGTTTCGGATTGCTTGGTCACGCTTTGGCAAATCGTGCCGGCATCTCATATTCAGACCTTCTAAAAGAAGAAATCGCCAACCCGCTGGGGCTGCAGGACACCACCATATCGCTTTCACCGGCACAAGAGCTTCGGTTTCTGCATGGCACCAACGGCGTCGACCATCGCCGCGCTCATCCTTTGGACTTCGACGCAATGGCCGGAGCAGGAGCCATCCGCTCGACCGCCGGCGACATGCTGGCTTACCTGGAAGCAAATCTGCACCCGGAAAATCTCAAACCGGCTGCCAATTCGAAGGCTGCGTCTACGCTCTCCGAAGCGCTTACGCTTTCACATCAGCTTCAGGGTGGTGAAATCCGCCCAGGAATGCGTATCGCCCTCGCCTGGCTCTATCAAACCAACACCGGCAACTATTGGCACGATGGCGCCACCGCAGGCTTCAGTTCCTACGTCTTTTTCAACCCCCAGAGCGATTACGCTGCTGTCGTATTGCTGAACGCTGCCCCTCAAGTCGAGGACAGTCTCGTAGACCGCTTGGGCGAACACATAGGCGAGCGGTTGGCCGGCAAGCCAGCCATCTCCCTCGCGCCATAGTACGTCTATTCAACCTCGCGGCGCGACATACCCGAGCAAGTCAAGAAGATCGTGATTCTTATTTCCTAGTTAGAACCTCAACCAGCCCCTGCATGGGGAGCGAAGATCTCAAAAAGAGTAGGAATACATCAAAAAGGGTGCTGTTCATCGCCCCGAAAACTAAATTGAGATGGGCAAACTGTGCAGGGTTCCGTCTTTGAGATCGCCGCGACCCAAGAGGCCTTGCATTCAGCACCAAAAATAGACCAGTAAACGACAATTTCCCCAGAAATGCCCTTACCCCATCGCCTCAATTTGCCCTTCAATCTGTGCCAGCGCCGCTTCCAGAGCCGCCCGCCGCGCCGGATTCGAAGTCCTCTGCGAGAGAATGTTTTCCCTCTGCAAATGGAGCGCCTGCTTCTGCCGTTCCTTCACCGTGCGGACCTGGTCCGCCGCACGCCGCTGGTCTTCGCTGACAAACTCGTTGCCCCCAGAGACCTCCGCTTGCTGCAGTGCATTTGCCATCTGCTCCTCCACCGATTTACTTTCCCAACCACGAGCCATATCTTCATTCTACGGGGCTTTCGAGCAGCGCGTCCCGCTAAACTGGAATTTCACCCTCCCCCAGCCTGGAGCTTTCCTCATGCGCGTTTGGCAGATTTCGTCGTTCGGCGTTGATTCTTTAGAGTTTGTAGAGCGCCCCACCCCCACCCCCGAGCCCGGCGAAGTGCTCGTCAGGGTCCGCGCGATTTCTTTCAATTATCGCGATCTGCTGGTCGTCAAAGGCCTCTACAACCCCAAATTGAAGCTCCCCCGCATTCCCTGCTCCGACGGCGCCGGCGAAGTCGCAGCCGTGGGAGAAGGCGTCTCGCTCTGGAAGATTGGCGACCGCGTGGCCCCCATTTTCATGCAGAATTGGCTCGACGGACCACCAACCGCCGCCAAGTCCCGTCGCGCCCTCGGCGGAGACATCGACGGTATGTTGACTGAATACATCGCCGTAAAGGAGTCCGGCCTGGTAGCCATTCCCGAGCACCTCAGCTTTCAGGAAGCAGCCACCTTGCCGTGCGCAGCCGTCACGGCGTGGAACGCCCTTTCGGTCGGCGACATCAAGCCCGGTTCCACCGTCCTCATCCAGGGAACAGGTGGCGTCGCCATCTTTGCCCTGCAACTCGCCCGCCTTCGCGGCGCCCGCGTCATCGGCATCTCCAGCAGCTTCGAGAAGCTCGAGCGCGCTTACGCCCTCGGTCTCGACGCGGGCCTCGACTACAAGGAAAACCCCGAGTGGGATCGCTGGGCAATGGACGAAACCGCAGGCAACGGCGTCGACCTCATCGTCGAAGTGGGCGGCATTGCCACGCTCCCACGCTCCCTGCGCGCTTTGAGAATCGGCGGCGCCATCGCCCAGGTCGGCGTTCTCTCCGGAGCCACAGATCCAACACCCTTCCCCATCTCCACCATCCTCCACAAGCAGGTCCGCATGCAGGGAATTTACGTCGGCTCCCGCCAGGACTTCGAAGATCTGAACAAAGCCATCACCCTGGCCGTACTCCGCCCCGTCGGCGAAAACTTCCACTGGTCCCAGGCCCGCGAAGCTCTGGCCCGCATGGAAGAAGGCTCCCACTTCGGCAAATTGGTGCTTACCGTCGGCTGAACGCCGAAGGTGCGCTCCACCGGCTCTACTGCAGCGTCACCAGCACCTGGATCACACCCGACCCATTCGGCAGAGGCTCGAGCGCCTTACCGACAACGGCTCCCAGCATCCGGCTCCGGTTTGTGCCTTTCATGGCGTAGCCGGGTTGCGACGAGGTGACGAGAAGATCGCCGGCCTCGATGGGGCCGTTTGCTGCCGTAGCCTTGCAAGGCACAATACCCACCACCGCCAGCGGCACCTCGGTCGTCGCGGGCCGCGGGTCGTCTATGTCGTGGGGCGTGGCCAGCATGCCCGGCTTGGTGGAGTAGATGCCCGCCACCAGTGTCGAGTAAGGCGTCCTGGCCAGGGCAAGACGGCGCGAGCTGTTGGAATCTATCGCCAGCAGGTCGCCGGGCTCGTACTCCGACCGCTTGCCCCGCACCGCTACGGACTCCGCAAAGTCCGCGCCGCTGGACTGGTACCCGCCATCGGCGTAGGTAACTCCGTTGGTGTCCACGCGGAACTTGTGCGTGCCATTGGTCATGCCCAGGTAGATGTTGCCGCCACCGGCATTCGCCACCACTGCGCCGTTGATCTGCGACTTGGTCGTGGCCTCCACATCCAGCGCATAGTCGCTGAATGGAGTCGGCGTACCAATGCCGACGCTGACCGCTACCCCGCCTGTCCCACCCAGCACCAGCGCAGAGTTCTCGTTGACAGTCGATTCGTAGCCGATGGCGGTCGCGTTAACGAGGTTGTTGGCGCTTCCGGGACCAGACTGACTGCCGAGGTAGGTGTTGAAGCTTCCGCTGAAATCAGCCCCCGTTGGGGTTTCGCCGGCAAAGGAGCCTACAGCTGTGTTGGAAGTCCCCGATGTGTTGGCGCTCAGGGCTTCGGTGCCGACCGCTGTGTTGTTGCCGGTGGTCTGATTCGCAGCCAGCGCGTCGAAGCCCACGGCGGTGTTGTTAAAACTGGAGAGTTCGGAAGCTATCGCACCTGGGCCAACACCCACGTTGAACTGCCCGCCCACCTGGGGACTGAAGCCCATTGAAGCATTTCCGTTTGTGAAATTCCCGGTATCGAAAGGTAGCCCTCCCAGGTTGTACCCGGTGGTCGAGTTCACCAGGTTGGCGCTGGCCGTCCCGCCCACTGTCAGCCCCTGGCCCATCGTCTGGTTCTGAGTAAATGTATTCACCGTGCCTAGTTGTGGATAGACGCCGTTCAGCGTGGTCTGCAGCGCCGCGGCGTCCAGTCCCAGGCTGACGGCGCCCGCCGTGGTCGTCGCCGTCACCGGACTGGCTGCACTGACACTGGCAATCGTTCCGGGAAACGTCTGTCCGGCAGCAAAGCCGATGATCCCTTCGCTGTTCACCGAAAAAAGAGTCGTCGTGCTCGATCCCTTTCGGTATTGCATGTAAAACTTGGCGATCGGGTTGACCGTATTGCTGTTCACAGGATAAGCAAACATCCGAAAACCCGGCGAGACCGGAGCGTTTGTCGTTGAAGACCAGGCGGAGGCCTCAAATTCCAAAAACTGCGAAGAAGAGCTGGATGATGAGGTTGCCGTGGCGAATGCTGGCAAGGTCAGGGTGCCGCGAAATTGAGCGGTTCCGTTCACGTCGAGCGTCGCCGCCGGCGTGGCTTCGTTGATGCCGATATCTGAGCCCACTTGCGTGATTTCCGAGTCTCCCTGCGTGAGCTCGCCGGTCCACAGCGGAACCGTGCCGCTCGTGCCGGAACCGGTCACTGTGCCTGAAGTGTTGGGTTGAATCTCCGCAGCCGCGGCGTCCTGCCTGGAAGCCTGTGTCAATTGGGCAAGCTCGGCCAATTGATTTTGGGTCACGAAATCGGAAGCCGCGTGGCCAGCCAGCGACTCCGCGTCAGCCGCCTTCATGGCATAGGGAACGCTGGAAAGCAGCACGCGCTCCTGCTCCGGAGCCCGCTCCACGCTGATGCCAAGCCAGCGTGCCGCGCCGCCGGCAAAGATCGTTTGCAGAAGACCACTCGGGTTCGCGCTGCCGAGCAGCACGGAATAGGAGCCATCTTCGCCCACGGTGACACGCTGCGTTTCGGCCCACAACGGATCGCCGCCTTCGGCAGCTGCATAAATGCGGAAATCGGCTTCCAGGGTTTCACCGGTACGCGTGGCCAGCTTGCCGGCGTAGCGCACCTGCTGCGGAACTATAGGGGTAGCTGCAACAGCCGGTCCTGCCATTCCCGGCACGACGTCCTGCGCAGCGGCAGGTCCGGCAGAGCCGATAGTAAGGAGAACCCAAATCAGCAGGGCGGAGATAGCAACGCGCAAAGCTCCGCCCGAGGACGCGAAAATCCTGCTTGTATCTTGCATCGAGACCTCTCTTCTCTACCCTGCCGATTCAATCCGTTCGATCGGGGGCACGGGGAATGGGATTGAGAACACGGTCGGAACGCGAAGACCAACTGAATGATCCAATGCCTATTCGCGTTCGGAAAAACTCCGATTATCCGGAGTCCGAGTGATCACTCCGGCAGAGTAATCCACAATTTATTCCCAATTTGTCAATTTGTTGTCAACACAATTCGCACGCCTCTGACACTTTATGCGACTGGCGACATTCAGAATTGTGAATTCATCCCGCTAGCGACGAATTCCCTCATGGGAGCTGTTACTTGTTGCTCTCGATAGTCTTTTTCACGCTTCCCAACGCGATCACCCCGAGCAGTCCGATCACCAGCAACAGCGCCACCCACAACAGTGCCGGGTGTTTTTCCGTGAACGGCCGCTCGTCGGGACGCGACTCATATACGGCATTGGCCAACTCCGCGCCCGCTTGCGACTTGGCCGAATCGGCATGAGCCACAAACAACGTCGCATAATCGTAGCGCGGCGCAGCCAGCGCGCCATCCCCGTAGTAGAGCGTGTAATTGCCTGACCCCGCTGCCTCAAAACAAAGATCTCGCTCCAGCATTTGCAGCCGCACCGATTGAACCGCAACCGGCACATCGTCCCCGTTGTCGATCGTGATCGTCCACTTCGCCTGCGTATCCAAATCCGCAGTCGGCGCATCGATCGTCAAACGCTCCTCATCGATGCGATGCCCGTTCTCCACGCTGTGCACGCGCAACAGATTTCCCGATCCCGCGACCGTCTGCGAATATTGCGGCCCATCCGTCGCCGCCGCTTTCTGAACCGGCTCAACCTGGATGCTCACATCGCGGCTGAACTGGGCCGGCTGCGTTCCTGCCGCAAACACCACCCGGTCCACAACAACATGCGCAGGCACAGTAAACACAAAAACAGAATTGCGTCCCTTCTGCGAAATCTGCGCGTCCTCGCCTACGGTTACATAGCGCGGCTCACTCTCCGGCAGTCGCACCACAGACAATCCCGTAACCGTATCCGGCGACAACGCCCCTGCAATCCTGAAATGCAAATACTTGAAATCCGACTCGGGCAGATGCAGCACCGTACTCCGCCCCAGCCTCTGCTTCGTCAGATCGAATATCGTGAACGACCCCAACTTCGTCCCAGCTTCGCCCTGTTTCTGGCTTCCGGAAACCCCGACCGTCGCAATAAAATTCCGCGCATTTACATTCAGTTCCAGATCGCTGTAGTGTCCATCCGGCAACTCCGCATCGAAGACCGTCTGCCCGCCCTGCGCTCCTTTGTTCAGCGGCTCAATGGCGCCCTGAGCCGCAACCGCCGGAGCAGCCAGGCGAACCACATACGGTGTCTCCATGCCATCGCGATACAAACGCAGATCGGCCAGGCCAGCCGCGGCGTGGGCAAAGATTCCCCCATCCACCACCACGCAGGCCTGTCCCGCGTGAGCAGGCAGATTCTCGATCGGCCGCTGATAGTGGAAATAACGAATTTCCGGAGACGCCGCCATCACCGCCAGCAGCAGCAAGCTCGTGCCAGCCTTCATGCGCTCGGTCCTTCCTGTTCTTCCGCGATCTTCGCGCCACGCAAATTCAGCCAGTCACGCTGGTAAACAAAGCTCACCGCCAGCAGCAGCGCGCCAAGTCCCAGGAAGCTCAGAATGCGATAGCCCTGGCTCAACTCGCTCATGTCCACGAGAAATACCTTGGCCACCGACACCGCAAGTAACACCAGCGCCTGCCACCGCAGGAATGACGACCGGCGCCAGAACCCTACGGCCAAAAGGATGGCCCCGAACAGCATGAACCACGCCGAATACGAGAACTGCGCAAACATCCTGTGCTGCTCGAACTGGGGGCTCCATTCGCTGGTCGATCCTCGCACCCGCCAAAAGCTGTCGATCTCCAGACTCACCGCCAGCAGAATCAGCGCATTCACCAGCAGCGAAGCCCCAATCGCAATCACTGGCCAGCTCGTCGATTGTTTTTGCTCCTCTTGTCCCCGCGCCTTCATCGCCACCCAGGCCGAGAACGCGAACACCGCAATCGCCACGCAATAGGTCCCAAACCGCGCATTGAATACAGGCGTCATCGACGCCGTCGGATTCACAGTAAGCAGCACCGTCAGTCCCAAAATCAAGCAGCCCATGGAAAGCACGCGAAGCAGCGGCGATTTGACGCGACTCGATACCCACAGCAGAGCCGCGCCCTCCACCAGCCAGCCAACGGTCAGCCAGCGCCCCTGCGCCTTCAATGGAATCGCAAGTGTCAAAAACACCACCGCCGCCGCCAGGTGCAGCGAATCCAGCACCGCCGGACTCGCCCGCAGTCTTCCCTGCGCCGGCAGCCGCAGCAACAGCAGGTAGAACGCCGCAAAACCCACCGCCAGCCACGGCCAGGCCCAATGCGTTGAAGCCCTGTCCAACAGCACATAAAATCCCAGGAACCCGAGCGAAGCATTCGCCACCGGCAGCAGCACCAGCGCCAGCGCATCCCATCCATGAACGCCTTCTGTTGCTTCTTTCTTTACCTGCACCAGCCGCGGCGCGAAGGCAAAAATCAGGAAAAAGCACAGCAGAAAGAAACCAGTCCGCACAAACTGCGATTCGGTGTAATACTGCGTCCACCAACCGAACACAATCAGCACGGTGCCGGTAAAAGACGCAAACAGCAGCCGTGACCACGGCCGCAGAATCACTAGAATAAGCACCGCAATGGCCATCAGCAGCAGGTAACTGAGCAGCGTAACCTCATGGTTTTCGCCTGTCGAAAGCAGCAGCGGTGTGCTCAGTCCGCCCACAATCGCATAAAGGGCCAGCAACTCCGCATCCTGCACCCAGGCCATCAATCCGTTGAACGCGGTCACCAGAATCATCAACGCAAAAGCTGCGCTCGCGGGCATCAAATGGAACAGCGAAAACGCCGCCCACAGCGACAGGTAGAGAACCCCGCTGCCCACGGCTTTCAGCGAATACGAAAACACCGAATAGCCTTTAGCCCTGAATCGCTCCGACCATGCAATCAGCCCTCCACCGGCGACCAGCCCAATCAACACGCGTCCCAGCGGCCCAATCCAATGATTGTCGACAGCAAACTTCAAGAACCATGCCGCCGCAATCAGCAACGCCAGAATGCCGATGCGGTTGAACCACTGCGACCCGATTCTGTTTTCAAGCGATTGCTCATCTTTCTTTGCCGGCGCGCCAACCGAAGCAAACATAGGCTGCACCGCCTGCGGTGGAGGAGACAGCGCCTGCGCATCCACAGGCGTCGTAGCCGCAACTGCCGCAGGAACCACCCGCGGCGGAGGCGCTGCCGCTTGCGCCGCAGCAGACGTGGGTTTGCTGTCGTCCAGCACCACACCGCGACGCCGCAGCGCCTCCTCAATCCGGAGCACGCGGTTGCGCAGTTCCACAACCTCGTTTTCAACGCTGCCGCTAAATTCAGAGTTCATTGCGGTCCACTCTACAGCACAATAAGCCCCTTTTCCAGCAAGAAGCATTCAATGCCTTTGCCGACACGTCTAACTTTCCAGGTGACCCAAGGCAGATTCGCCGATTGCCTCAGTCATTGCACCTGCGTTTGGAGGGAGCAGGGGCATTCAAGCCGGAGGGAGCAGGGGCATTCATGCCCCTGAATAAAGCGGCTATCCGTCGGCCTTCAGGCCCCGTCATACCCTGGCGGGTTCCTGAAACGGGTCGGCCCTGAAAACTCACCCAGAAGAATTAACCCGTCTATCAATTTCCTCCCCGCCCTTGTCTTATAAACTGTGTATAGTCTCTATGGAATGGAGGAAAGTAAGAGAATTCTGCAACATAGCGCCCAAGTCGCCCATCGTTCCCTGCGCCGCTCGCCTGAGCGGGTCGGTGCGTTCGGGGGCTCTCGCGTGCAGAATAGACTCCCCTTCCGCCTTGCCGCGTTTTTTCTTCCGCTTTTGATGCTCGCCATCGCCGGCTGCGGAATTGGAGGTGTCACCGCCGCACCCTCCAACGACGCCTTCGCTATCAGCCCCGGCGCCAATGCCATTGACACCAATTGCACCGGCTGCAACACCACCAACTCCCTCGGCTCCTCCGTCGAGCAGTTCACCGCCACGCTCACCGGCGGAGGCAAAGCCGAGGTCACTTGGTCCGTTACCGGCGGCGATGCGAAAAGCGGCCCCGGCACCATTACCCCTTCCGGCCAATACACGCCTCCCAGCTACCTCACCGCCGACCGCGTGCAGGTTGTGGTTACGGCCACGCTGAATGCAACCACCACGGCCTCCGCCGTACTGACAGTGACTCCGGGATTCCTGCAGCCGCTCACCCCTGAGAATGCGGCTCTTGCGGCCAACAGCCAGATAACCTTCAACGCATTTCTTGCCGAAGCCGGCGGCGAAAACGGCGTCTCCTTCACCCTCTCGAATACACCCAACGGCTCAACCGGCGGTCAAGGCACTCTGGGCCCGGCCACTTGCCAACGCAGCGCCCAGGCTTTCACCTCCTGCACGGTTACATACTCCGCACCGTCTTCGCTCTCATCCTCAGGCGTCACTTATGTAGTGGCCACTGCAGGCGGCTCTACCTCCAAGACCGCAGCCGGGCTGCTTCTGAATACCGCGGGCGTTTCCAGCAATCCAGCCTCGCACCAGGCGCAAATTCCAGGCTTGGCCTTGCTCGGCACCTCCGGTGGCGACAACGTGGACTACGACATCCACGGCAACAAGGTTGCCGACTGCTGCGGCGGAACATTGGGTTCGTTGATCGAAGACACCAACGGCCACCAGTATCTGCTCAGCAACAATCACGTCCTCGCACGCAGCGATCAGGCCAGCATAGGCGACAGCATCGTCCAGCCCGGCCTTATCGACAACAACTGCACCCCCTATGGCGACGGCCCCGGCACATCCCCCGTCGCCTCGCTCACCGGATGGCTCCCGCTCAGTTCCAGTGCCACCAATGCCGATGCCGCCATTGCTCAGGTAGCCGCGGGCGCCGTCGATCCCTCCGGTAGCATTCTCGAGTTCGGCACTCGCCAGCCAGACGGCACCCTGTCGGCTGCGCCTCCCGGCGTCTCCTCGACAGGCGGCAAAGGCGAAAGCGGAGCTCTTGGTCTCACGGTAGCCAAGAGCGGCCGCACCACCGGTCTTACCTGCGCCAGCATCTCCGCACTCAACCTCGACGTCAACGTCGATTACTACACCGACTGCGCCGAAACCCGGCCCTATCTCACCAAGACTTACACCAACCAGCTGGCCGTCACCGGCAATCAATTCAGCGATGCGGGCGACTCCGGTTCGCTGGTTGTGGACACCGCCAATGCCGAGCCTGTGGGCCTGTTTTTCGCCGGCGGCATGGACGCCTCCGGAGTCAGCCAGGGCATAGCCAGCCCCGCTCCAGACGTGCTCAATGAGCTGAGAACCCAGTTGGGCGCAGGCGCAAGCTATTCCTTCGTAGGCTCAGCCGACCACGGAGTCAGCTGCCTTAACTACGGCGACAGCACCATCGCCGCCGCGCAGGCTCACACCCTGAGCGACGCGGAAATCGTACGCACCCAGCAAGCGCTAGCCCAGGCACGCACGATGGTGAACCCGACGGCAGGCATTCTTGGCGTGGCCACCGGCAAAAGCAGCGATTATCCCGGCGAGGGCGCAATCCTTGTCTATGTGGACGAAAACATGGCTGTCAGCGTGCCCCCAACCGTCGATGGCACGCGCACCATGATGATCCCCACCAACCTTCGCGCGGTAGCATTCGGTTCAGCGCCGCAGACTCCGCTGGATACTGGCGCACCGCTGCCTTCAACAATCCTGAGCGCGGCGATCATCGTCAAGCAGGAAGTTGCTCGCAACCTGATGCATCGGAATCCCGCCTTCTTCGGAGTCGGCGTCGGCGAGAGCCTGGACAACCCCAAAGAAGCCGCGCTGGTTGTATACGTCGACCGCAAGAATGTTCCCGCCCAACTCCCCGCGGTCATCAACGGCCTTCGCACCCGCTACGTTCTCATGGACCGCCTTCATGTGACGCGATCCTACGCAGCGCCACTGCAGTCAAGGGGCCACTGCATGCCGCATCCGGCTACGAGAGCCTTCGATCCCGCCAACCTGACCAAGCCCCGGTCCTTGAAGCTGAACTGAACTCCAGCTTTGAAAGAGCATGACCTTACAGTTTGGTGAAAAAGCCATGCCCTTTCAAATCCAGATTTTTATCACCGGCTGTTAAGGGCGGAAATCCAAGGCTACCGCTGGTTCAGTGATGACCGCAAATCGGTATGCACAAAATCGTCACCCTTGTAGAGGATGGATTCGCGCTTTTCACGAGCCAGAGCGTAGCTGAAGCAGTCGCCGAAGTTGAGGTTGGCAGGGTGGCCGCTACCTTTGCCGTAATCGCGATAGGCCTGGCGAGCGATGCGGGCGTGCTCGGCGGTGACGGGCTCGATGATCGCTTTCGAAAGCTCCAGAACTTCGTCGAATCGAGCACTCACTTTTGGATCGCGAAACTTATCGGCCACGATCGAAGCTTCGAAGAGTGTTCCCGCAGAGAGGCGGACAGGCTGCGCCTTTTCGATCATTTCTGCAAAGGCCTGGGCTTCGGGTTCCCCACGCAGAATTGCAATCAATGCCGATGAGTCAATAATCATTTCGGCAGGCCTGTCTCATCATCGTAAAGCTCGTCGAAGAGTTCTTTGGTCGTGCGTCCATCCTTCATGAGCGGACCGGTTTCGCGCGCAATTTCCATTAGTCTGGCGGCGAGGCCTCGTCCAGCGACTTGACCTTCAGACTGTGCCCTATCTCGTTCGAGAGTTTCCCGTGCGGCTTGGGTGATCGCGGTTACCAGGCTCAGGCCTCTGTGGTTTGCCAACTCACGTACCACTCGCTCCGCCTCTTCATTTTTGATGCTCAATGGCATTGGGTTATACCTTTCTACCTCACTATTCTACCATTCTAGTCGTTTCAGATCCAGGAGAAGTCGTAAACGTTCCTTTATGCCAATCAATCTACCCCATGCCCTAAGCTAGAACTATGGGCGAATTGAATCTGGGGAATGCAACGGTAGAGCACGACGAGATCTTCGATCTTCTAGTGGTGGGCGCGGGGCCAACGGGACTGGCTTGCGCGATTGAAGCGCGGAAGACCGGGTTTCGCGTGGTGCTGGTGGATAAGGGATGCGTTTGCAATTCGCTGTTTCACTATCCGGCGCACATGACATTTTTTACTACGCCGGAGCTGCTGGAGATTGGCGACATCCCGTTTCCGAGTCCGAATCCCAAGCCGAGCCGCAATGAGGCGCTGCAGTATTACCGGCTGGTCGCGGCGTATTACAAGCTGGATGTGCGGCAGTATCATCGCGTGGTTGAGGTGAACGGCAGCGATGGAGAATTCACGGTTCACATAGAAGACAGGTTTGGCAGACCAGGTACATTGAAGGCGCACAAACTGGCGCTTTCAACCGGCTACTACGATCTGCCAAATTACATGCATATCCCAGGCGAGAACTTGAGCAAGGTGCATCACTACTACAACGATCCTCACCCGTTTTTTGAGATGGATGTGGTGGTGATCGGTGGAAAGAATTCGGCCGCGATTGCGGCGCTTGAACTGTGGCGAAGCGGTGCGCGGGTGACGTTGGTTCATCGCGGACCGGGCGTTCAGCCGCATGTGAAGTACTGGATCAAGCCGGACATTGAAAACCGCATCAAGAATGGCGAGGTGAAGGCGCTGTTTGACTCACAGGTGGTGGAGATTACCGAAGACGCGGTGGTGGTGGAGACGCCCGAGGGCCGGCAGATTCTGAAGAACGACTTTGTGTTTGCGCTGACGGGATACCATCCGGATTTCGATTTTCTGGAGCGGATTGGGGTGCGATTCGAGGGTGAATACCGTCTGCCGGTTTGCGATGTGGAGACCCTGGAAAGCAATGTTCCGGGGATTTATCTGGCTGGCGTGATCGTGGCCGGATCGCGCACCAATGAGATATTTATTGAGAACGGGCGCTTTCACGGACGGCAGATAGCCAAGGCGCTGGCATCGAAGCTAAAAGGATCGTGTGAAGAAGGGAATCCGGTAGTGCGCGAGAGCCGGGGCTGATAAGAAACAGGGTTGTAGGTGGGCGTCGCAACTCTTCTGGAGATTTGTGGTCTCCCAGGTTTCAAAAATCGAGACCTGGGGCACCCAGAGTCTCATCGTACCGCAGGTCGGCGAAGTCGGTGTTGCGCGAGAGCCGGGGATGGGAAAATGATTCGCGCGGAAAAATGAGGGAAGCTTCATGCGCTGGTGGCCGCGATCGATTCGATGGCAGATGGTGGCAGGCCTGGTGCTGCTGGAGGCGCTCTCGATCGGGTTGTTTACGGCGCTTTTAATTCGGCAACAGGCGCATGAGGTTCATGAGCACATGCTGCACAGGCTGGCGCATCAGGCCAACTCCATGGCCTTGCAGTCGACAGAAGCCTTGCAGCAGCAGCGGACTGGCTGGGTAGGCCTGTCCGTGAAGATGATGGGCGAGGCACCCAGCGTGGCCTTCGCCAAGGTGACCGATCCTACGGGCAACGTTCTTTTCGTCAGCCTGGGAGAACCGGAGGAAATGGCGCTCGATCCGGTGGAGCGTGCGCAGATCCCGCTACTCGCGAACGGCGAACCCAGGGTGTTTGCCTTTGGGCGCGACCGGTGGGAGGGCGTGAAGCCCATTTATACCGGCGTGGATTTGCGGGGTTTTGCCTGGGTGGAAACGGATCGCGCATGGGATTTTGAGCAGTTGAATTCGGTTCTGCGCAGCACGCTGATCTTTGGCATCGTTTGGATTGCGGCATCGGGATTACTGGTCTTCTTCATGGCCCGTTCTATTTCCCGGCCTTTGGCAATGCTGCATCGAGGCACGCGCGCACTGATGAACTCGCCGGAAGACGGCGGCAATTTTCCCCTGCCGGTGGGGATTCACAACGAAATCGGTGACCTTATTGAGGCATTCAACCGCATGGTGGCTTCGATTGGCGAGCAACGGTCGGGGCTGAACGATACGCTCTCGCTGCTGGATTCGATGCTGGCCAATGCGCCGATCGGACTGGCCTTTTTCGATCGTCGCTGCAGGTTTGTGCGGGTCAACCAGGTGTTTGCGGACATGACTTCGGTGAGTTTGAGCCGCCATCTGGGGCGCACGCTGCCGGAACTGCTGCCGCAGCCCGTGGCGCAGGAACTGGAGGATACGGTTCTTAAGGTTTTTGCGGAAGATGAGCCGGTTCGCAATCTGGAGTTAATCGGCCGGGGCGGCAGAGCCGGAAGGCCGTGGACATGGCTGGCCAGCGCCTATCCCGTGCATACCAACCCTGAGCAGGTGCGTTGGGTCGGTGTGATTGTGCTGGATGCGAGCGACAGAAAACGCAGCGAAGAGGCCTTGCGCAAGACAGAAAAGCTGGCGGCGACCGGCCGGCTGGCGGCTTCAATTGCGCACGAGATCAACAATCCTCTTGAGGCCATTACCAACCTGCTGTTTCTGCTGCGCAATTACTGCCAGTTGGAAGATCCGGCGCTGAATTACGTGGCTATGGCTGAGCATGAAGCCAAACGCATCTCTGAAATCACACAGCAAACACTGCGCTTCTATCGCCAATCGACCTTGCCGACACGGGCAAACATGGGTGATTTGCTCGATTCGGTTCTGGGTCTTTATAACGGACGCTTGAATACGCTCAATATCAGTGTAGAGAGAGACTATGACCCGGAGATGGACCTGTTCTGCTTCTCCGGAGAAGTACGCCAGGTGTTCGCAAATCTTGTCGGCAACGCCATTGACGCCTCCATCGGCGGGGGCCGTCTGTTGGTTCGTGCACGCCGCTCGCATAACTGGAAAGATCCAAGCCAGGTGGGGGTCCGTTTTGCGGTTGCGGATACAGGAACAGGAATGGAACCGGCGGTGCGCGAGCGCGTATTCGAAGCTTTCTTCACTACCAAGGAAGTGACCGGGACAGGGCTGGGGCTTTGGGTGAGTCACGAGATTATTGTGAAACATCGTGGGCTGGTGCATCTCCGAAGCCGTCCGGCGCAAGATGGGCAGTCGTCGGGGACGGTGTTTGAGATTTTTATTCCGGACGATCCGAAACTGGCTGCCCCTGTGCGGAAGACCGCTGCCGCGATGGCGTGAGGGCTTGTAGGGACTTGATCAGGCGCCTTGAGTTTCTGGTTCAGATTCAGCAAGTTAGCCCCCGTTTGGCACGGATAGCGAGGTAGCAAGCCAGCGTGAGCATGGGCCGCCAGAAGAGCGAAGGGACCGATCATGTTTGCCGCTGCGCAAGCCCTCTTTTTAAAAAGGACTTGCCCGCTTATCCTTCTTATGTGCTACAGTCAGTAACATTATGAACGGTAGCAGTAATGCAGGGCACGATCCGGCGGAACTGGGCGAATTGGAGAGAAGCATTCTCTCGATCGTTTGGCGCGAGACATCTATTAATGCGGAACAGGTGCGCGAGGAGTTGGGGCGGCCACTCAAGGAGTCGACCATTCGCACGGTTCTAAGGCGGCTGGAAGAAAAGGGCTACCTGGAGCATTCGGTTGAAAATCGCACATTTTTATACCGTCCGGCAGAAACGCGGCAGCGCGTGGCCGGGCGTGCCGTCAAACGCATTGTCGACTGGTTTTGCGAGGGGTCCGTCGAAGCGTTGCTTGTGGGTTTGGTGGACTCCAAAGTGCTGGACAAGGCGGAATTACAGCGGCTCGCAGACCGGATTGCCCTGGAGCAGAAGAGTTCCGCCGATCCAAAAATCTCAGCGGAACGAAGAGGAAAAGGGGAAAAACGATGATCCCTGTTTTGATTGAAGCTTCTCTACGGGCAATGTTGGTCGCGGTAACCGTCTGGGCTGGCTTGCGCCTTTTCCGCGTGAGCAATGTGCCGGCACAAAAGGCTGCTTGGGGGCTGGTGCTAGCGTGCGCTGTGGCAATGCCGCTGGTGATGCAATGGCGTGTGCTGCCTAATTCCTTTACGGTGCGGTTGCCTGCATGGCTTGCCTCTGGGGCTCAACAGGCTGCGGAAAAACGTACGGATTCGCTCGAGCCTGGCAAAATGCTTCCCTCGGCGGCTAAATCCGAGGTTGATTCTGCGTCTATGACACGACTGAAATCGTGCCCTTTCAATGCATCGAGTTCTTCGGCGGCCTGCGAAACCGTGACGCTGCGTGCGCACCGCGGCGTCTTGCCGGATGCGCCGCAAGCAAAATTAAGTGGAGCGGCTGAGTCGGCGGGGAGCAGGGGCGACCGTTTCCCTGCCCCGAGCATCTCTGCGAGTCAGTTCGCTTCGGTCAGCGCCACTCAACCGGCCGAGGCACAGGTCCCGACGAATCCTGCAGCGCGGAAGAGCGCGGGCCTGGATGCGGTGAGGCGGATATTGCGACCTGGATTGGTGGCTGGAATCCTGTATCTCGCGGTTTGCGCGGTGCTGCTGATCCGGCTGGCCTTTGGACTTGGAATGGCGGTGAAGCTCTGGTTGGCTGCCGAGGTGTTTGTGCTGCGGCCGGAGCTCAATCCCCAGACCGGCCTTGAAATGGAGCCGGGATCGCGTGTGCGCATGCGATTCAGCCGCGCCGTATCTTCACCGGTCACCATCGGTTCCGGCGTGTTGTTGCCCGCTGACTGTGTCGAGTGGGACGCGGAGAAGCTGCGCATTGTTCTGGCGCATGAACGGGCGCATGTTCGGCAAGGCGATTTTTATCTGCAGCTGTTGAGTGGCATTTACGCCGCGGTGTTCTGGTTTAGCCCGCTGGGCTGGTGGCTCAAGGGCGAGCTCTCCGATCTGGGTGAGGCCATCAGCGACCGCGCCGGATTGGAAGAGGCCAGAAGCCGTACTTCCTACGCCGAGGTGTTGCTTGAATTCGCGGCATTGCCGCGCCCAACTGTTTTAGGAGTCGCTATGGCACGCAGCAGGAATCTCTCTCATCGCATTGAACGCTTTCTGAATGAAACCCGCTTCCGGCAGGCCTTTGCGGGCAGCCGCCGCCGCATGCTGCTGGCAATTCTGCTTGTTCCAGTGGCGCTGTTCGCAGGGACGGCTCTTATCCGCGTCGAAGCGGCCGCAACGGCACAGTCGGTGCAGCCCCCAGCTGCTCCTCCGGCTCCGAACCAGGCTGTTGAGGGAAGACTGCCCGATCCTGCGATTCCGCCCGCGCCTGTTGGTATAGCGGTACCCGCGGCGCCTGGCAGTCCGGGCGTTGCGGTTGGTTCGGATGGTATGCCTCCTACGCCGCCGGCACCGGGGGTATCACCGGTTCCGCCGGTTGCGCCCATGTATGGGGAGATTCACGATGCCGCGGACGACCGGGCGGTGGCTCTCTACAACGAACAGGATGACACCACTACAAACACGAATACGAACACCAACGGCAGGCATGTCAGCACTTCAACAGGGAAGGGTTATTCCTATTCATATTCCTCAGACGGAGTGTCGTGGGCCCTGGTGACAGATCCGAGCCAGAACGTCACCTTCTCTGGAGATTGGCACGATAGCACCCGCGACTCCATCAAGAAAGTCCGCCAACTGACGAACGGCAAGTTTCTGTGGTTTACACGCGACGGCAAGGAATATTTTCTCGATGACGCGGCGATCGTCAGCCAGATTCAGGACATGTACAAGCCGATGGAAGCGCTTGGACGGCAGCAGGAAGTACTGGGGAAGCAGCAGGAGGAGCTTGGCCGCCAACAGGAGCAACTCGGCCGGAGACAGGAGCAGGCCAGTATTCCCACGCCCGATATCTCCAAAGAGATCGCAAAGCTGAACGAGGCTGTGGCTAAACTCGATGCCAAAAAGGGGAGCACCGTGAGCCAGGAGGAGCTGTCCGATATTCAAGGCAGGCTGGGCGATATTCAGGGCCGGCTGGGCGAGTTGCAAGGCGAAGTAGGAGCGAGGCAAGGAGAACTAGGAGCGCAACAGGGGAAACTCGGCGCCGAACAGGGCAGGCTTGGAGCTGAACAAGGACGCCTGGGCGCGGAACAGGGAAAGATCGGCGCGGAAGCCGATCGTAAGGTGAGGTCGATCATCAATGAGAGCCTGCGGAATGGGAAGGCTCGGCCGGTTGAGTAATTCAAGAATGTGGTCTGCGGATTCGAAGCAGGGGTGAGGCGCGGCGAGCCGCTTCACCCCTTTTTTTATGGAGCGAGGCGGTATTAGCGTAGACTGCGGTGCGCCTGAGATGGGATGATGAGACCGGTTTCAGTGCGCACAATTTTTTAAGGGGGATTGCTGCTATGCCAGTGCCGAGCCAGATTGCCCACGCCGCTGCAAGTTTTCGCCAGACCGGTGAGCTTTTTGAAAAGAGCATCAACGGACTTACCACGGAGGAATGGACGCACCGGCCCAATGAAACAACGAATGCGATGATCTGGGTTGCGGGACACATCGTGTGGTCCAGATCCAGGGCTCTCGATTTTCTTGGCACAAAGTGGTCGAAGCCCTGGCTGCCGCTCTTCGCACGCGGCTCCAAGGTTGTCGAGCCAAGTGAGTACCCGTCGCCGGAAGAACTCCAGCTTGCCTGGCAAGAGGTGAAGATGTCTCTGTCAACGGCAATGGAAGACGTATCGGAAGAGGCGTTGGCCGGGCCGGGGCCGGAAAAAGTGCCGAGCTTCGATGGAAAGCTGAGTGGGCTGGTGAGTTTCTTCGCCTTTCATGAGACCTATCACGTGGGGCAGGCATGCTATCTGCAGCGGTGGTTGGGGCACGGGCAGGTGATTGGATAACCATAGCTCTACACGGCTCTTTAAAATCTTTCCAGGAAGTTTGCAGTCCAATTCGCGAAGACGCGCACAATCGATTCATGGACTCCAGAAATCCTCAAATCTCTCTATCCCGACTTCCCCGTTCAACCCGTCCCTGCCGGTGACCGTAGCCGTAGATTCCCAGGGGAATTCCCATAATGCAGTGAATAGAGATTAGGGCTCAGTGATTCGAAAACTGAAATAAGAAAGCCAGCGCGCAGACAAACCCGTCAAGACTTGCCCACAAAGCTGGCTTTTTACTAATCCCTAATCCCTAATCCCTAATCCCTAATCCCTATTCCCTGTTCTTTCACTGCTTCCCAAATCGGTAAACAATCCCGATGTTATAGCCCAGGCTATTCTGCTCCTTGGACCCAAACCCCGTAAGGTAGTACTCCGGCGCCACACGAAATCCAATATTCGGCGTCAGGTTGTACTCGCCGAAGATGCTGCCGGTGACCGCAAACGTACCTCCATCCGGATAAAGGCCGAGCACTGCGCTTCCGAATCCGTTTGTATCTCCTGTGAAGTTGCCCTGCGCATAGCCCGCCATCACCCTGCCGGAAACGGAGTACTTGGGCTGCAAATAGAAGCGGTAAGTAGGTCCGATCAATACGCCGTACTGGCTGATGGCCGGCTTGGTAATGCCGCTCAGGTTCGGCTCAATGAATGGAGTCCCATAGTAGCCGCGCCCATCGATAGTTGCGCCCAGCCGCTCATTGAAGTAGCGGGTAAAGCCCACGTTCCAGTCGTATTCGTTCACGCGCTGCAGCGTTGCACCGGGGGTGAACCGCAGATAACCCGCTCCTACATAAATCTCATAGAGATGGTCGTAGACCTCGTGGATCGAGGCAGCGCGACGCTGCTCACGCCGGGCCTTGATGCGTGCTGCAACACTTATCTGAGGCTGGGTCTGAGTCTGGACTTGGGGCTGAGTTTGAGTCTGCCCAGGAGCTGCAGCCGGCGCCTGCTGACCAGCGTCCGCGGGGGTGCTGCTCGAAGTCGGGCTTTGTGCTTGAAGAACGGGAATGACTGGAGACGCAAGCGCCAGCAGAAGGGCAAGACGGCGAAAAGAATACATCGGTATCGGGTTACCTCCACGGGATTACGGAAGCACACCACCGCTCTCGGCAGCGCTCCCCCCAATTGGTATTAAAACATCCCGGGGGGCGCCTTGTGGGTGAACCTGTACTCCTTTGGACGCATGCCGGTTGAATTCGCCCCTCAATCGCCCGCACCAACCCCCTCCATCTGACCACGCATTCTGCAAAAATCGACACCTGGTCAGCACCACCCGGCGGCAATGCTCTACGATGAAGACCAAAGGAGTCTGTGCAGAGTATGGGGAAATTCCTGTCTGGAATCATCATCGGACTCATCCTGGCACCAGTCGCTCTTCTGGCCTGGTTGCATTTCGGCAACTTGCCCGTTGCTGTAGCCGACGCTCCATTCCCCCAGGAACGGGCGATAACCCATGGCGCTCTGGCCGCCCGCATCGATCGCGAACTGTTCAAAACTCCCCCCATTCAGGCCGACGAAGCCACCTTTGTCGCCGGCGCGCAGATCTACCGCGACCAATGCTCCTCCTGCCACGGCTTTCACGGCAAGCCCTCTTCCTTTGGCGCGCACATGTACCCCGACGCGCCTCCCTTATGGGAAAAACACCACAACGGCGACGTAGTCGGCGTAAGCGACGATCCCCCCGGCGAAACCTACTGGAAGGTAGCCAACGGAATTCGCTTGACCGGTATGCCTTCTTACAAACAGGTACTTACCGACACCCAGATGTGGCAGGTCAGCCTGCTTCTGGCCAACGCCGACAAACCGCTACCCCCGGCCGCCCTTGATTTCCTGCGCCCCCAAGCCACCCCGCCCACACCAGCACCTGCAACCAACACCCCACTCGGCGCCAAGTGAGTCTGGAAAGAAGGGGAACAATGAGCGTGTTCGACTCGCTGCGCAAAGGATTCGGCTTTCTTCTCATGAGCTTCGGCATCTCCAGCCCTGCAAAGAAACCAAGGCCGGCTCCAAGGCCCAAAACAGGGCCCGGCTCCATTCCCCCCGGAGGGGGAAGCGAAAATAGCCCATGATGAAGCGCAGCGCAATCCTGGGAAAACAGCCAAACAGATTCCCTGAGCCCCGGAGGGGCGGCCCGCACTCCGGCAGCACACCTTATTCGTGCGACCTTCGACACTTGCCGCAATCAAACCAACCAGAGGCCGAGCTCGACCAACGAGGTACTTCCCCAATGACCACCGGAAAAAAGAAAAACTTCCTCCAGGCATTCTGGGATTTTTTCGTGCTTTTCAGCGGGATTTCGACGGCCTCCAACCTCTCCCGCACCCAGCCAAGGCCGGTCCGCAACCGAGGTCTCTTCCTGTTTCGAAACAGGGCAGACAAGCGATCCACTCGCACACCTGAACTCCCCTGACTCGCCCCCAACTCTCCGAATTGCTAGAATCGAGATATATGAGCATCGCCCGCGAACAGGCCCTCGACTACTTCAACTCACCTGACCTCATTGGCCTGGGCTTCGAGGCCGATGCCGTCCGCCGCCGCCTCCACCCCGAAGGCGTCGTCTCCTACATCATCGATCGCAACATCAACTACACCAACTTCTGCACCGAATATTGCAACTTCTGCGCCTTCTACCGCCCCCTCAAGGGACCCAAGGCCAAAGAAGGCTACATCCTCGAATTCGAAAAAATCTACGAGAAGATCGCCGAAACCCTCGAGATGGGCGGCACCGGCGTCCTCATGCAGGGCGGCATCCATCCCGACCTCAAGATCGACTGGTTCGAGCGCCTCTTCACCGGCATCAAGCAGCGCTTCCCGCGAATCTGGCTGCATTGCCTGTCCGCATCTGAAGTCCTGGCCATCGCCGAATACTCGGAACTCAGCCTGCGCGACACCATCGTGCGCCTCCGCGACGCCGGCCTCGATTCCATCCCCGGCGGCGGCGCGGAAATCCTCGACGACGACGTCCGCAAGCGCATCGCCCGCCTCAAATGCCGCACTGAAGACTGGGTCAGCGTCCACCGCACCGCCCACCAGCTAGGCATGCGCACCACCGCCACCATGATGTTCGGCGTAGGCGAAACCATGGAGCAGCGCGTCAATCATTTTGAAGTAGTCCGCCGCCTTCAGGAAGAAACTGGCGGTTTCACAGCATTCATCCCCTGGAGCTTCCAGCCCGGCAACACAGCCCTGGGTGGCCGCGGCTGGGAAGAAGCCACTTCGGTTGAATATTTAAAGGTGCTGGCTATCGCGCGCCTATATCTCGATAACATCGAAAACGTCCAGGCAAGCTGGGTAACTCAAGGCCTCAAGGTACTTGAAGTAGGTCTCCACTTCGGCGGCAACGACGTAGGCTCCGTGATGTTAGAGGAAAACGTAGTGAAAGCCGCAGGCACCAGCAACTGCACCACCGAAGAAGAACTGCGCAGAATCATAAGGGATGCCGGCTTCAAGCCCGTCCAGCGCGACACCCTCTACCGGACTATGTTTCTGAACTAAGGTCTTACTTCCTGTCGAGGCATGCTGATGGGCCCAATCGAATGAAGTTCAAATCCCAAGCTTGGATTGCATCTGCCCGAGCAGGGCGCGCATTCTGATAAGTTCGATCTCTGGATCTTCTGCCTGGAGAAACTCGACCGCCCTGAACTCGTCGCCGCGTCTTCTGTTCTGCGATGGCTCAACACTCTCGATCAAGAGAGCCTCCATCGTCGCGATCAACAGCTCTCGATCGTAAACCGGGTCGCCCATTTCCAGTTCTCCAGTACCGGAAACTCGATAAACTCCAAACCAGGAGAATCGATCCCACCGCCCGTTAAGTCGGTCGTAAGTATGCTG
>JBELAI010000047.1:0-40583 GCA_049508975.1 Occallatibacter sp.
TCCTCGGCAAGCACGTCCCACTCTTCTGTGTTCCATGCTTCGGTCGACCACCAGCAACCGCTCGTTCGCCATGGCCCATACGCTGCGGCAACTCTGAAACTTTGCTCGCGATTGAAAAAGTGTACAGGCTTCAGTTCATGCAGTTGTACACGCACATGAGCTGGTGGACGGATGCGGCGTAGCGCCATGCGCGTACGAGTTTGTACTGATTCGGTTGGTTTATACGCGCCGGATTGATGTGGGATCGCAAAGCCTTCCATGCGAAAGCTGCCGGGTCGATGGGTGTCTTCAAGCACAGGCGAGCCCACACGATCTTCTCCGGCGATGGCTTTGAGCCGCGCAATAGTCACATCGAGGCGCGAAGGCTCAGGAGTCTGTGGCGCGAAAAGACCAAGCTGTACTTTGCTCGATTGGCCAGCGTGCGCGCCGATCGTAAGCGAGAGCACGGCGGCCTGCGGCGGATGCGAACCAATCTCCAGTTGCAGCAGTTTGAGTAGAAATTTGCGGTCGATTGTCGCTAGCGCAGGACGAATCGTGTGTTCGTACACCTTGCCGCCTTCGAGTTGCATTTGAATAGTAAGTGAAGCCAGAGATAGCGAATGAGTAGCGGCGCGCGTGGCCAGGCAATCGATCATGCGCGCGCCGATGAAGAGCAGTGAATCAATCTGCTCGACCGGCGTTTCGAAGGCACAAAACTCCTGAAGAGAAAAACCATCTTCTATTGGTTGAAAGGTATGAGCCAGTTCGCCTCGTGCCAGATCGCGCCACTGAACGGCTTGCTGACCGAGCCGTGCGATCAGGTCAGTTTCAGGCAGTACTGCCAGTTCCGCAAGAGTGCGAATACCCCATATGGCAAAGGTTTCAGCATGATCTGCTGAAAGCTCCAAAGCAGCCAATGGGAGTTTGCCCAATGCAAGTGCTTCCTGCCCAGGAGGTATCACAGTAATGCCGCGGGATGCGGCTGCTTTCATGCGAGCGGTATCGAAGTTGGCGCTGACCGCGACCGAGACGCGCAGGCCCGACGACATTAGAGCAGCGCGCAGTCGCCCCGCCAGCATTTCCGGCGGACCGAATAGACGCTCGGTACCAGTAATATCAAGGACGCATGCGCAGGCCGTCCCCTCGCTCATCACTCCATCGACAAAGACCTGTCGCTGGGGACCCCGGTGCACAGACTCAAGACGAGGCGAAAAGTGCGCTGCACATTCCAGCAAAACTGCGCGTGCAGCGGCCTCTGTTTCGATTGATCGCGTCAGCAGATGCAGTCCCGCAATTGTTTCGGCTTCGAGGCGAGTCATGCCGAGAACTGCGCCTTTGAGCCGCGCCTGGCGGTTGAGGGAGCAGACGGTCTCGAGCGGCGGCCGGCCGTCAAGAATGGCCACTGGCTGCGACGAGAGATCCGTACGCAGGCGTAATAATGCCTGGGCCGGAAACTCCTCCGCATGCACGCAGGCATAAAGCTGTGCTGTCATGCGCTCTCCTCTCTTTGCCAGGCGCCGGTCGCTGACCAATCGGCTGCGGGCGGCTTGCGCTTGCCGGCGATAGACAACTTTGCTGGATGCGTTGCAACGCGCCCGGTCCGGACTTGATAGGCACGGCTGCTAAGGACGGTGTGGTTGACTGCCTGCGCGTTTAGTGCGGAACATTCGAGGACAACCGCGGCGCTTGATTGAGCGAGCGGTGCCTGTGCCAGGACCAGCAGGGAACAGCGCGCCCTGTCCGCGGCCTGACGGAAGCGGAACCATGTGGCCAGCGGAATGCGCGCGCCGTGCTCCGGTGCTGTCGAGCCCAGGTCGAGTACGATGGCCGCAAAACCGCCCGCCTGGAGAAGTAGATCTGTAGCGCGCAATGCTTGATCGAGACGCGCCCAGGGCTTGGCAGTTTTATTCGGACTTTTGCAGCGCACCCAGAGCAACTGCCGCAAAGCCACACCGTTGGCTGCCGCCGATTCGGAATCGAAAACATCGTTGGTGTCAACCCATGCGCAGACTCTCTCCTCCTGCGTTCTGCCGGCCAGAAAACTAAGCGCCAGGCTGGTTCGACCTGAAGACGCTGGGCCGGTCAGTTCGCTGATTGCTCCGACCGGCAAACCACCGTCGAGCAGCCGATCGATTTCCGCAATCCCTGTCGATGCCGTCTCGCGGATGGTGCGCGGAACAGGCGAGAGCGCAGCCGGGAAGCGGCTTTCGAGGGAGTGCTCGATCTGGATACGGAGGACGGAAGCTGTGGGCATTGGCGGGCCTATATTCGCCTTTTCTTCGCTATGATCGCTCGAATAGGACCTGTTTGTCAAAGTCGAGTGAGCGGGAATGGATATGTCTCGATTTATCAGCAGATTGGGTGTGGAGGGGGTTGGATTGTACGATGGAATCCGGAATCAGGAGGGCGCATGAGGTTATTCCGTACCAAGGCTGGGAGTGTCGTAGAGCAGGACAAGCAGTATTTCCGCATTGCTGGCGCGGACTGGGATGCGCTGCTGGCGAATGAGGATTTGCACGGAACCTTAGGTGGCCTCATCGCAGGCCAAACACCATCCTTGAAATTCGATGCCGCGGAACTACTCGCCCCCATCAGCAGGCAGGAAGTGTGGGCGGCCGGTGTGACCTACTACCGTAGCCGCGGCGCTCGTATGGAGGAGTCGAAGGACGCCGGCGGAGGCAGTTTTTACGACCGCGTCTACTCGGCGGAACGGCCGGAGCTGTTCTTCAAATCGACGGCAAGCCGCACAGTTGGCAACGGCGGCCAGGTACGAATCCGCGCGGATGCTACATGGTCTGTTCCGGAGCCGGAGCTGACGCTGCTTGTCACCCCCGCAGGCCGCATCACTGGCTACACGATCGGCAACGATATGAGCTCGCGCGACATCGAGGGCGAAAACCCGCTCTACCTGCCGCAAGCAAAGGTCTACAACGGCAGTTGCGCACTTGGGCCTGGAATTCTGGTCAGTCCCGAACCGCTCCCCGTATCGACAGAAATTTCCATCGAGATTCTGCGCACGGAGAGTGTTGTGTTTGAAGGCCAAGTGGAACTGACGGAGTTGAAGCGCGATCCAAAGACGCTGGTCGAATATTTGTTCCGCGACAATACGTTTCCGAACGGCTGCTTCCTGATGACGGGCACGGGGATTGTGCCGCCCAGCACGTTCACGCTGGCCAGCGGAGACCTGATTCGCATCACCATCGAGCCGATCGGAACGCTGGAGAACGAAGTAGCTTAATCCGCGCTTTCTATGAAAGGGCTGGTTAAGGTTTCCCACCCATTCACCAGAAAAACGCGAATGGATGGCGCACGGCGCTTGGTGGCGCATCTGGAACGGACTTCTTTTTCAGACTGTGGCTACTGCGCATCTTTCACGCACCGAAAGCCTATACCGCCGGAGCGATCGTAGCTCGGCGCCATCAAGAGCAACTTGCCGTGCTGATCGTTCCGGTTGGCCTCAGGGAAATACCAGATCGACCCCTGGGGCTGGTAGTATTCGCCGCCGCGCACAATGGCCGCGCGTGTGTGCTCGTCGGTATATTCATCGGTCCACTGGTAGACGTTTCCCACCATGTCCATCACGCCGTAGGGGCTCACGCCTTGCGGGTGCGCGTCCACTGCGTCAGGCCCGCGCATCGATCGACTGGTATCCGGAACAGGCACAAACGTCGGCTGCCAGACGCCGCCCCACGGAAACGCGCGGCTGTCTGTGCCCTGTGAAGCCATTTGCCACTCCCACTCGTGCGGCAGCCGTTTGCCCGCCCACTTGGCATAGGTCCGCGCGTCTTCAAGAGAAACCCATGTCACTGGCCGGTTGTCCCAGCCCTGCGGAAAGCTGCCGTTCTTCCAGTCGCGAAGAAAGTTGATGGAGTCTTTCGGCGCGTAATGCGTGGCGTCGAGGAACTGCTTGAACTGCGCGTTGGTCACGGGAAATTTGTCGATGAAGAACGGCTTGATCTCCATGGTGTGCTCATGGAAACGGCGCGGCGTCGGCTCCCAAGGATATTGCACATCGACCCTCTGCGATGCGTCGCCTTCGATCTCCGCTCCCTGCACTTTGAAGTCGTACTGGCCGCCTGGAATCTTGACCATTCCATCCGGAGTTTCGACGACGGGATTGGTCGGCGGAATCTCCACCAGGCCCTGCTTCAGGATTGGTGACTCGTGCGAGAAATCCGCCAGTGGCTTCTTCGTCATCGCCGCCATGCGCTGCATCAGGGTTTTGATTGCGTTGCTCGGTTCGCCGGGAGTGGCAAGAATTGCTCCGTAGCCGCTCGCCTCAATGTCGAAGCTCAGAACGCTCCTCGATCCTTTCGTCTCCGGCTTCAATTCGGCGCCATGATAAATGTCGAAATAGTGCATCCCCGGCGTCAGGGTCACTTCAATTTGTTCACCAGACACCTCGTAGGGATTGCGATTCACGATGGTCCAGACCGTTTCCAGTCCATGTGGCCACCGGCTCGCATAGACGCCGAATGTGAGCATCGGCGCAAGCGGCTCCCAGTCGGGACTGACCAGGAACGGAGCAATGCCGCGCTCGAGTGTTGCAACGCGGCGCGTAGCCTCCGCATCGCGTGGATCAATGCCGATCCAAATGCCCCATACGTTCTCCCAACTCTCCCAGCCGATGCCGTTGAAGAAGGCGAATTGCAGATCGTCCGTCTTGTCCAGGTTCCAGCGGTCTGAAATATTCACCATGTGCCGAGTCTCAAGCCACTTGAACCGGTCGACCATGGGGATAAATGGGAAGTTGTACTGACCCCAGTTCATCACATTCCATGCGAGTGCCTCGTCGCTGGGACTTTCTTCCGGCTCGAACGCCATCGGATGGTCGATCTTCTCCGCAGCCAATGAGAATCCCAGCGGCACGCCGTCCTGTGTATCGCCATTGATGCCGTCTGCGCCAATCTGCTTCATGAGCGCGGCGATGGCGTAGGGCCAGAGCTGGCCGGGATCGTGCGTCCCTTGATCCCACATCATGAGGGGAAAGAGCACGCGGACACCGCGGCGATGGAAGTCGGCCACCATCTGGCGAACGCCTTCGACGCCGCCCGGCATGGATTCGACCATTTCGAGCTGGTCGCGGTCGTCAACGCCCATGTTCGGATACGTTGCCCAGATCAGCACGGCATCAATCCCGCCGTAACGTTTTTCCAGGTCATCGAGGTAGCGGTCAACGGTGTAGCGCCCGGAAACGGGGTCATAGAAATAGCGGTCATGCACCATCATCTGCGGCTGCATGAAGCTGGACTGGATCCACTGGAGCGCAGGAAGGTTGTAGCGCGCCGGATCGTATGTAGTGCGTATGTGCCGTTCCGTCCGCCAATGGGTAACGTCCTGCAGCCAGCGTTCGTGTGTACCGGGCGGGCAGCCAGAAGTAAGAATCCCTTCCCAGGCATTGTGCAGATTCATGCAGTCGGGAGGCGGAATCTGTTGCCCGCGCGGCCCGTATTGCGTGTCCTGCGCGCCGGCAGTGATGATAATGGCAGCTGCCAAAAGTCCAAGGCTAAGTCCACGCACCGTGCTGCTTATTGTTACCACTTACTCCTCCAACCCCGGTTGGTCGGGATTTCAAAATATCATTTGTGCTTTGCTAGAAACTCTTCGACCTTAGCCCGGGATGGCATTGAGGCCTGCGCCCCGCGCCGCGAAACCGAGATGGCCGCTGCGGCAGATGCGAAACGAGCAGCCGCACACGGGTCGAGTCCTTCAAGCAGACCTACGGCGAAAGCTCCGTTAAAGCAATCCCCTGCGCCCACGGTGTCGATGACTTCCACTTTGAAGGCGGACACCCATGCGGCCTTGCCTCCAGCGACGGCAACGTAGGACCCTTCGCCGCCACGTTTCAAGACAAGGCCTTTGAGGCCTCGTTCCAGCAGTTGTTGCGCAGCTACTTCGGGTGGTTCCTCTGTGTTCTTAAGATAAGAGGCCGCCTCTGTCTCGTTGGGAGTGAACCATGCTACTTGTCTCCATATATTTTCAGGCAGGCTCGCGGCGGGAGCGGGATCGAGCATCACCGGAACGTCTGCCTCTGCGCAAAGGGCAAGCACATGGCTGATGGTAGCCATGGGAATCTCGAGCTGGCAGAGAACCAGGCCCGCGGAGCGAATCAGGTTCGCGTGTCGATCTACTAAAGTCGCATCGACTTTCCCGTTGGCGCCGGGGACAACTACGATCGCGTTCTCGCCGCTTTCAGAAAGGAAGATGGGCGCGAGGCCCGAGGGTCCGTCGGCCTTTTCCATCGCTGTGGTGGAGACGCCGGCACGGGCGAGATTGTCAAGAAGAACGGGTCCGTATACGTCGCGGCCTACGTTGCCAACCATGTGCACTGGATAGCCGAGCCGTGCCGCAGCCACAGCTTGATTAGCGCCTTTGCCACCGGGAGTTGTGCCAAAGCCGGTCCCGATGACCGTCTCGCCCCTGCGCGGAATCCGTGGCGTCAGTGTCACCATGTCCATCGTGACGCTGCCGACAACGACGATAGGTTTGCGAATGTTATTCAAGAGGAAAGCTCTCCATTAATAAAGTGGCGCCAGCGCCACGGCAACCAGTCCCAGCGCAAAAAAGATGAACATGTAAAGCAGGTAGCGCCGTGCCACGCTCGGTGCTCCTGCAAACTCACGCCAGACAAAAACGCCCCAGCAGGCCGAGACCATGGTAGCTCCCTGGCCTATGGAATATGAGACGGCAGGTCCGACCAAATGGGCTCCCGAAGCCACAAAATTTGCGATCGCACCCGTCGCCCAGATCCCTCCGCCCAGCAGACCGGCGAAGTGCCAGCGCAAAGGCGCCGGCCAATAGCCCGAGCCCTTGACTGGCGGCTTGCCATCGAGCGGCTTGGCCATGAGCAACAGGTTCGCCGGAATGGTCGAGAGCAGAACTCCGAACGCGAAGAACATTGCCACGGCATACGGACCAACCGCTGGAACGCCAGGAGCGCCACGCAGAGATGCGGCCACGAGTGGATAGAAGGTGCCCATCAACACTCCGGCTACCAGCGACAACACGATGCCTCGCGTTGTCGCGGCCTTCGCTTTTGCCTCGCGTCTGCGATATGCCGCCGCATCGAACAGGATTGCAACGGTGACCAGCGCCACTCCGCCAAACAGCAGCAGGGGATTGCCGGCCGGCCGCACCAGGTAGCTTGAAACCGCCCCCACAATGAGCGCCAGCCCAATGCCAACAGGGAACGCTACCGCAAGACCGGCCACGTCGATTGCCGCCACCAGCAGCAAGTTCGCAACGTTGAAAATCACCCCGCCAAGAAACGCGAAGAGAATGGAGGCGGTGCTTGCCTGGGCAATGTCGCTGAGAAACGGAGTGCCGAAGTGTCCGTGGCTGCCGGCGGTGAGCCCCCAGAATATAGTGCCGGCAGCCAGCCCAATGGCATAGTCCCAGTAAAAAAGCTGGAAACGGTACCCCGGACAGAGCTTGAGTGTGTTGGCCCACGAACCCCAGCACAGCATGGTCAAGATCATTAACAGAAGAGCGCCCTGATACGTTTCAGGAAAGAACATGGATAGACCCCGTTCATGCGGCTTTGTTTGGCAGACTAGGAACCATAAAGCCTCAGACCGGCGTGGCGCAAATGCCCATCGGCGAATGGGGCCAGCTTCAGGCATTCCAGCACTCGGAAACTGGCCGGTCGAAGTTATATCAATCCATCAGCTTCATCGTCAAATAGGTGAAATACTCGGCCCTCGTCCGGGCCTCCTGCTTGTTATCCGCGCCCGCGCCATGGCCGCCCTCGGTAATTTCGTCATAGAAAAACGGCAAGTGAAACTCCTCCATCCGCGCAGCAAACTTGCGCGCATGGACCGGCCCAACACGATCGTCTTTGGTCGTCGTAAAAATCAGCGGTACGGGATAGTGCACATCCGGCTTCAATTGGTTATACGGCGAAATCGACGCCAGAAAAGTCCGCTCCTCAGGTACCGAAGTCGAACCATACTCGCCCACCCATGAAGCTCCCGCCGACATATGCTCGAAGCCGAGCATGTCAAGCAGCGGCACCTGGATCACTACCGCATTCCACATCTCCGGATGCTGCGTGAATTCCACGCCCATCAGCAGGCCGCCGTTCGATCCGCCAATGATCCCCAGCCTGAGCGGCGAAGTAATCTTGCGCGCAACAAGGTCCTGCGCAACCGCGTAGAAGTCGTCGTAAATCCGCTGCCGATGCGTCTTGAGCCCGGCCTCGTGCCATGCCGGTCCAAACTCGCCGCCGCCGCGAATATTGGCCAGCACAAACACGCCCCCGCGTTCCAGCCACAGCTTGCCCGTGACGCCGGAGTAGCTCGGGGTCTCCGATACTTGAAACCCGCCATAGGCATTCAGCAGTGTCGGGTTTGACCCGTCGTATGGCATTTCTTTGCGATGCACTACAAAATATGGAACCTTGGTCCCATCCTTGGATGTCGCCTCCAATTGCTCCACTACGTCGTTGCTCGCGTCAAACTGCGGCTTCTGTGTCTTTGCCACATCGAGCGTTCCGTTTGAAGCATCGCCCAGCCACAGCGATGTCGGCGCAAGGAAACCCGTCAGGACCATGAAGAACCGGTCATCCGTCTGGCTTGCAGTAACAATTCCCACAGTCTGGTTATCCGGCACTGGGAGCCGTTTTCGCGTCCACTGGCCATCGCTCCCATGCGTGTAGACATACGCGCGTCCCTGTACATGGTCCAGGGTGGTCAGGATCAGGTGGTTCTTCGTGATTGCTCCGCTATCCTGCGCAAATTCTTCTGCAGTTGGCGCAAATACCACGGTCGGCTTCAGGTGCGCCGGATCCCTTTTCACTGCTTCCAGATCCAATGAAATCACCGATCCCTTGGCAAGGCTCTGCGTCTGCCCTTCGGGCGTCCAGTCTTCATCCAGCGAAACAAGTAACTGACCATCCAGCAGTCCGTTTACGTCGATTTTCTTCGGCAGCGCCAGCTTCTTCAACCCGCCGGGGAGCAGAAGGTGCTCCTCCACTTCAAAGAACGTGAGTCTCCGCTCGATCATCACGGCATGGTGGCCCTGCCCATCGATGAGTACGCTCGGACCATCGCCTGTGTCTTTCACATCTCCGCGAAACAACTCCTTTGCATGTTCAAGCGGCTCGCCACGCTTCCACTCCCGAACGGTGATCGGATAACCGGCTTCACTCATGGTCCCAGGACCCCAATCGCGCGCTACCAGCAAAGTGTCCTTGTCCTCCCAGGCCACATCTTGCTTGCCACGAGGCAGCACAAAACCACCCTCTACAAAAGCGTCCGTCTTCAGGTTTATCTCGCGCAACGTATCCGCGTCCTCGCCCCCCGCGGACAGCGCCACCAGGCAAAGCTCTTCGCTGGGCCGAAGGCAATTCAGTCCATGCCCTACCCAGCTCTGCTTGTCTTGTTTTGACAGCGCATCGTAGTCCAGCACCGTCTCCCACTTCGGCTCCGTCGTAAGATAGTTTGACAGCGTGGTTCGCCGCACGATTCCCCGCACGTGCTCCGCATCGCGCCATGTGTTGTAGACCGTTCCGTTGCGAAACTGCGGCATAGCCAGCCGGTCCGGAGAGTCCAGCACCTTCAACGCTTCGGCCTGCAAAGTCGCGAAACGGGAGTCCTTTTCCAAAACCGCAGCGGTGCGTGCATTCTCCGCTTTCACCCAGGCCATTTGCTTGTCCCCGGAGATATCTTCGAGCCATGTGTATTTATCCGGCTGCTCGGCTAAAGGCTGTTGAGCTCTTACTGGCAAGAGGCTAACGCCAAAACTGGCGCAGGCGATTGTCATCAGCGTCGTCAGCAGACGCGCCGTCTTTGCAGTCAAAGAATTCCTCATCACACGCTCCTTTGCAGATCCAGTCCGCGCCTGGCTTATCTCTATGTCTGTAGGTTGTAAAGAAGGGGGGTGCCCGTCAGCAGTATCGCACTCGTAATCCGTTCCGTCACCGAAAAATCGACCACCCTCGACAGGGACTTCAGCGGGTGAGCCGCCAGCTTGCCGCTACTGCCTGGCTGCTTTGATTGCCGCCGTCAGAGCCGGAACCACCTCAAACAAATCGCCGACAATCCCGTAATCGGCGACTTCGAAAATAGGTGCATCCGGGTCCTTGTTGATGGCGACAATGCACTGCGACCCCTTCATTCCGACAAGATGCTGAATGGCGCCGGAGATGCCGACGGCCAGGTAAAGCTTGGGTGCAACGGTCTGACCTGAACTGCCCACTTGCCGCTCCATGGGAAGCCAGCCGTTGTCGCAGATGGGACGGGACGCAGCCAACTCCGCTCCCAGCGCAGTAGCCAGTTCCTGCACTAGTGGCAGGTTGTCCGCTTCCTTAATGCCGCGGCCGACACTGACGATCAACTGCGCCGAGCCCAGGTCGACTGTCTGCGATGAACCATGGAAGGGCTGGCTGGGCTTGGTTCGAATCTGCGCTGCCTCGAGTGTTGCCGTGAAAGTAGTGATCGCTGCTGCAGCAGAGGCTTCCGATGCCTCAACCCGAAATGCACCAGCCTGCACTGAGACAAGGCACGGCCCGCTGCCCGTGTGTCGATAGTTGCCGTTGAGTCGGCCTTGCATGAGCTGCCGCGTGAACACAGGCCCGTCGCTAATCGCAACCACATCGCTGATGAGCACCTGTCCAAGCCGTGCTGCCAGTGCCGGCGCGTAATCGCGCACCTGGTATGTGTGCGGGAGTACTACGTATGCTGGCGTCTCGGATTGGATCAACTGGTCGAGAGCCAGCGTGAAACCGTCGGGCGTGTACTGTACCAGCAGCGGGTGGTCGACGCGAATGACTTTAGCTACTGGCCGGCTGGCGATTTCGGAGGCGAGCGCCTCAGTGTCTGCGCCGAGGATGACTGCACTCATTGTTTCGCCGGTTTGCGCAGCGAGCCGTTGCGCCGCGGCGACTGCTTCCCAGCTAATGCGGGAGATGCGGCCTTCACGCTGTTCGATGACTACCAGAATTCCGCTCATAGCACTCGCACCTCGAATTTCAGCTTTTCTACCAGGGCTGCGGCTGCTTCTTTAGGCGAGCCAGACAGCATCTGAGTTGATTTTTGTTTTTGCGGAAGGGTTACGCGATCGAGCACTACGACCGGTTTCGCATCGACACCAAGCTCCGCAGCGGTCAATTGCCGGACTTCCTTGGTCTTGGCGCGCTTGATTCCCATCAGCGTTGCATAACGGAGCTTGTTGCCGCCGGACTGGATGGTTAGCACCGCTGGCAAGGTCATTTCAATCGACTGAAACCATCCCTCTTCTAACTCGCGCTTGACTGTCAGCCCAATCTCGGTCTTTTCCACGTGAAGAATCAGCGATGCGTGCGGAAGATCCAGCAATTCCGCTAGAATCACGCCTGTCTGGCCGAGGCCAAGGTCCTCCGATTGCAACCCGGTTAGAAGCAGGTCGGGACTCTCCTGTTTTACTGCCGCGGCAAGAAGCCGTGCTACGCCCAACGCATCCCGCGCCCTCAGATCGTCGCAGGCAATGTTGATCGCGCGATCCGCTCCCTTGGCCAGCGCCTCGCGAATCGTCTGGCCGATTCGCTCCGGTCCGGCTGAGAGCACGACGACCTCGCCACCATGCTTCTCCTTCAATTGCAGCGCTTCTTCCAGCGCGTACGCATCCGATTCGTTCAACGCGAATTGAAGATCGGCTTCCTCGATCCACTTACCCGCACCGTCAATGCGAACCTGCGCATCGCGGTCGGGAACTTGTTTGATGGCGACAATGATTTTCATGATGAAAGAGCCTCGTACATCTTAATTGGCTTGATCCTTTATTGGACTAGCTTTGGGCAATCCCCGCGCTGCCAACTGCGCAATGTCCAGCAACTGCGGAGGCGCCTCGCCACCCGCAGCCAGCGCATCGCGAAACATCGTATTGCAAAACGGACAGGCCGTCCCCACTGTCGAAGCGCCAGTAGCAACAAGCTCCGCCGCACGGTTATGGCTCACGCGTTCTCCAGTTTCCTCCCCGAGAAAAGCCAGCCCGCCACCAGCACCGCAACAGAAGCTTCTTTCATGATTCCGCGGAGCCTCCACGACTGTCCCGGCTAGCCCAGCGACAGCACGCGGCTGCTCGTAAACATTTCGATAGCGCCCCAGGTAGCAAGGATCGTGGAACACAATCGTTTCGTCCTTGCTTTGCTGCGGGAGCTTATCCGCATGACGCGCCAGGAACTCACTATGATGCTCAATCTCCGGGGGCGTGCCGTACTCCTTCCAGTCCTCCTGAATCGTCCGCACACAATGCGGGCAAATCGACACAATCTTCTTCACATTGTTCTGCGCCAGCGTTTCGAGATTCGCCTCAGCCAGTTGCTGGAAGACCAAATCATTGCCCAACCGTCGTACCGGGTCTCCTGTGCATTTCTCTTTGCGCAACACGCCGTAGCTCGCCCCAAGATAATTCATCACGCGCGCAAAGTCGGCCACAATCTCGCGCCCCTTGGGGTCGTATCCGCCCATGCATCCAAGCCACAAACAATATTCCTGCGTGCCGTCGAAAATAGGCAGTGCTTGCTTCTGGATAAACTTGTCGCGCTCCGCCGGGCTTATGCCCAGCGCATTCGAGCCGCGTTCCAGAGCAAGGAAAAGCTTCGATCCATGATCGTCCTCCCATGCCCCGGTGTTGACCGCCCCGCGCCGTAGCCCCACGAGAATCGGCACATGCTCAATTCCAACCGGGCACTGAAACTCGCAAGCTCCGCACGTGGTGCACTGAAAAACTGCTTCCTGCGAATTGTATTTCCCCAGCAGCGCCTGGTCTGAAGCCGGCCCCAGGTCATTCAAATAAGCGCGTACGCCCAAAACGATCTCTTTGGGATTAAGCAGCTTCCCGGTATTGGCAGCAGGGCAGTGTTCCGTACAGCGCCCACACTCCACGCACGAGTAGGCCTGCAAGCTCACAAGCTGCGTCAGGTCAGTGCCCGCCACCAGCCCAAAATCCTCATCGCCACTCAGCGGAGGAATCTGCGCATAGCTCCCGCGCGACAAAAAAATGGTCGCCGGGCTCAGCACCAGATGCAGATGTTTGGTGTGCGGAATCAACGGCAGAAACGTCAGCAGCGCCAGCGAATGCGCCCACCATAAGATCCGCGCGGCCTTGTCAGCATCGGCAACAAGGAACGATGCCAGGTAAGTAGCCATCAGCGCGAAGATCAGGAACGCAATGAATCCTGACTCCCAGGAAAGCTTCTCGCCAAGCCATCTGGGCCGCACTAGAAACCGGCGTATAAACAGGCCAAGAATACCCACGGCGCAAGCCAGTGCAAAGGCGGCAGCGAAATTAAAACACCACCGTCCAATCAGGCCATCCGGCGAAAGAAAGCCAACTCCGAGGCCGGTCGCGCAGTGGTTCAGAGTAACCAGCGCAAATGCCAGGAACGCCCAGAACACCAATGCATGGGCCAACCCCGGCAGCGGCCGTTCGCGGATTACCTTGGCCTGGCAGAGTACTTCCCAAAAGAAGTCCCAAACCCGTTTGCCGATCGGGAACAGGTGAAAGTTCGGATCTTTTTTCGATTTGAGAATCTTGTTCAGTACTACGCCGAAGCGTTGCCAGAAGAGATAGCCGGAGACGACCATTATCCCGGCAAATGCGATCTTCTCAACTAGAGAGAAGTGTTTCGGCGAAGCCAGAGTTGGGAGATAAAGAAGCATAGACGAACTTGAATTACAGCCCAACGATACAGGATGCGCCCGCGGGTTGTCGCGGTACGAGCGCAACACACGATCAAAAAGTAGAAATCAGCGAGCGCATCAACCGCACCGCCCGCGGAATCTGCGATGGCAGCGAACTTCCGAATCCAAGAATGAATCCCTGGCGTGCCGGGGCTGTGTAATACGACGGCGAGAGAGGCCAGAGCCACAGCCGCGAGTTTGCCGCACGAACTGAGATTTCAGCATCGGTAATGGAGGGTGGAAGATCGGGCGGAAGGGTCATGGCAAGGTGCATGCCGGCTTCCACACCATGAATTTCATAGCCGCGATCGGCAGGGAATTCACGGGCCAGCGATTCGATTAGAATCGATCGCCGCTCCTTGTAAACCTGCCGCATCTTGCGAATGTGGCGGGTGAAATGTCCCTCAATAATGAAGTCGGTCATCACCTCCTGATGCAGGTAAGGAGGGAAAATATCCATCGCGTGCCGTACCGCGACGAATCGGTCGACAAGGTCCGGCGGCATCACAATATACCCCAGCCGCAGGGAAGGAAACAGGACCTTGCTAAACGTCCCAATGTAGATGACGCGCGCGTTCCGATCTAGACCGTGCATTGAGGAAATGGGAAGGGATTCATAGCGGAACTCGCTGTCGTAATCGTCTTCCACAACCCATGCGCCCGCGCTGTGCGCCCAGTTCAGCAGTTGAATCCGGCGGGATGCGCTCATGGTTGAGCCAAGTGGGTATTGGTGCGAAGGCGTAACAAAAGCGGCGCGGGCTTTCGGCGCGCGCTTGATTCCCGCGGCGACGTCCATGCCCTCCCCATCAACTGGAACGGATATCAGCCGGCAACCGGCCGCTGTGAGCACGATGCGCTGCAGCGAGTATCCTGGCTCCTCAATCCAGACGGAGTTTCCCGGGTCCAGCAGAACGCGCGCCGTGATGTCGAGCGCCTGCTGAGACCCGGACACGACGAGGACTTGCTCGGGTGCGCATTTCACTCCGCGTGCTGTGCGCAGGTAGTCGCAGATAGCGCCGCGGAACCGCTCGGCGCCGCTCGGGTCGATGCGATGGATGGCACGCACATGTGGGTTGCGGCTGTGGCGTGCAATAAGACCGGACCAAATTGTGAAAGGGAATTGGTCGAATGCGGGCTGATGCACACCGAACGATCCCCAACTGCGCAGGTGAGCAATGTTCGGAAACGAAGGATAGAGCGCCGAGCGTCGGGATACCGGGCGTGGTCCCGATGGAGCTGCGACGGAGCGTCCAGAGGACGGCGGGACCGACATCTGCTGCTCGGGCAGCGACGCCGAGACAAATGTGCCGGCGCCCACGCGGGACTCGAGGTACCCCTCGGCAATCAACTGGGAATAGGCATTGAGCACAGGAAACCGGGAGACGCGGAGTTCCGCTGCGAATTCGCGGCTGGAAAGAATCTGCCCGCCGGCTCGCAGGTCACCGCGAAGGATGGCCGCCCTGTAGCCATCGTAGATCTGTTTGTGAAGTGGCGTGGGGTCGGCGCGATCGATGTTAAAGATGGGCTGAGTTTCTTGCAGGGCGCTTTTCACAGGACCATTCTAGTGGTCAGGGCAAAATGCAGGCAAGCGACCGCGATTGCTAGCCACTTTTCTAGCAGTAACGAAAGATATACGTTTCTTTAACCGACAGGCACCAGTTTTGGATCGAGGGCTTCTCGGTCGGGCGCGTTCTGAAGCCGCATGGGGGCTGGTGTTTCAGAAAGATGGAGCGTGGTTTTCGCAGCGGTCAGCCGCACCAAACCATTCTTCTGGTCGAAGGTCATCACAAATAAATGCATGGGGCACGAGCCAAAGTTTGCCAATGGGAATGCGGGGTTGATTTCAACGAATGGCCGTTTGAATGTGTAGGACCCCAGGCGCACGTCTTCTGCGAGTGTTGCGCCCATCACGGTAAAACGCGTCGACAGCGAATGGGCGTCGATCAGGCTTGTATACGTTGAGGCAAACTTGAACTGCGGTGTCATCTGCAAAGGCAGACTGAGGCCGAAACCACCCGAGTCTATTTGCGCGTCGATGCGTGTAGCTCCAATGTGGAGTGTCACCACGGGGATTCCCTGCGGCATGCGAAACGGCAGCACCGACCGCTCCCCATCTGGCTTCAGATCTCCTGCGGCAAGCGCCATGCGCCGATTGGGATAGTCAAGCGTGAGCAGGTAGTCGCGGAATAACGCGAATCCCAGCAGGCCCTGGCAATCGCCTTCACCGCTTCCAAGATTCTTGACCGCAGCCTTTACGCCAGTGAACTCAACCCCGGCCACCTGAAGAGAATCGAGGATGACCATGGGAACTTTTTGAACACCGTTGCCGCTGGGGTCGCTCAGCCTGATCTGGCCGGATTGCGGAATCGCCAACTTTGCGGCGAGTTCGGCGGAAACAAAGGCCGCACTGCTGGTGCCGGTGTCGATTACGAATCGAAACGGGCCTTTGCCATTTACCATCACCGTCACGAACGGCTTGTCATGAATAATCTCCAGGGGCGAGGAATGGCCGCCATCCTGAGCCTGGGCACAAGGCGTGATGATGAGCAAAGCGAAGAGCGTTGTGAAGGCTAACTCGGAGGTTTGGGGCAACTTCCGTGGCATGGCAGACCTTTCAACACATGACCGCGCAGGAGAGCGGCATTCTTACTTATGCCCTACTCCACTGGTCATAGACAATAGCCACTTGGTTTGTATTTGACATGACCACTTGGACTGCGGGCAAGGATGGGATGGCCGGCTCTGCCCTATTGGACGAACTCATCGTTAAAATGAAAGGAATTTGATTAGCTTTTTTGACGCCAATCTTCCCCTTCGAAAAATGCGTCTAATCTCACGTGGCTAAAGCGGAGCGGGTCATAGTTCAACATACGGGTCCTGCGCGGACTTGAATTGAGGTTTGGGTTTATCGAAAGTTTAGCGAAACCGATTGGCCAGCGGAAACGTCCGCGTCTGAAAGTCCCGCTGAATTGGCGGGCATTTCTGCTTGTGGTTTCGATCAGCCTCGCGGCGGAAGCGTGGGCGCAGCAGTCAGGGATGCATGCTGCTGAGAACACGGCGGCCAATGCAGTTTTGACTGACGCGCCGGAAGTCCAGGTGGCCCAACAAGGTTCGACGGAAATCACGGTTCAGGGCGGCATTCATGGGGTGGTAGTCAATCGGGATGGAGCCGTCTACGAGGGCGCCAAAATTGCGCTTTCCCGGCCAGAACCAACCGCGGGGAGCGAGGTCCAGACCGGGGCAGCCTGGGTGCAGTCGACAATGTCAGATAGCGAAGGCCGCTTCAATTTTGCCAATGTGCCTCCAGGCCCGTTCCGGCTGACGGTCAGTTCGACTGGATTCGCGACGCAGGTTGTCACTGGGACGCTCCATGCCGGTGAGAATTACGAGGCGAAGGCAATTGTGCTCACGATGAGTGGCACAATCAGCGATGTAGTGGTAACTGCCTCGCCGCAGGAAATTGCGCAGGAGCAATTGAAGCAGGAGGAAACCCAGCGCGTGCTGGGGGTGATTCCGAACTTTTATGTGACCTATGTGCCGAATGCACCTCCCCTCACTTCAAAGCAGAAGTTCAACCTGGCATGGAAGTCTTCGATCGATCCGGTGACGTTCCTGGCAGTGGGCTTTTTTGCCGGCGTGGAGCAGGCGACCAACAGTTATAGCGGCTACGGGCAGGGAGCGCAGGGCTACGGAAAGAGGTACGGCGCGGGCTTTGCCGACAGCTTTCTCGGCACCATGATCGGTGGGGCGATTCTGCCGTCGTGGTGGAAACAGGACCCGCGCTACTTCTACAAGGGGACAGGGACGACGCGGTCGCGGATGATGTACGCGCTTGAGAACGCGGTAATTTGCAAAGGCGACAACGGACGCTGGCAGGTGAATTATTCGGCGATTGTGGGCGGAATTGCGGCTGGCGGGATTTCGAATTTGTACTACCCGGCGGCCAGTCGCGATGGGGCAGAACTGACGTTTCTGAATGTGCTGATCGGAACGGGCGAGAGCGCGGTAGGGAATCTGTTTCAGGAATTTGTGATCCGTCGGCTGACACCGCGAGTTCCGAATTATGGGAATGGCAAGCCGTGAGGTCGTTTGCGATAGAAATCTGGATCTGAATACCTGATTTACCGCAATCTCACTTTGGATTCAACGCCGAGTCGCGGGTCGCGCTTGCGCGCCATCTCCGCAAGGTCAACCGCGACGGACTCGAATTCCGGATGAGACTGCGACAGGTAGAGCCATTTACCCAATACCTTGTGCGAAACAAGTTGCGGGTATTGGCTTCTGATCGCCGCGTGGTGTTCCCGCGATGTGCAAACAAGCAGTCCATTCCATGGCTCTTTTCCGCCGGAAACGGCGAGGTAGAGCCGGCCGTCCAAGTATGCGGCATCGAAGCTGAAGAGCTTTCGCAGGACAAATCGCGGATCGTCTTCGAGGGGTTCAAATACCCATAAGAGCGGGTTCTTTGGCTTGATTCTTGGTTTCATTTTCAGGCCGCTTCAGAATTGAAATGCGAGCTCTTATTATTTAGCACACCCGCAGCACAATAATCGTTTCGTCGTCGAAGCGATCGTGAGCGCCTTGGAAACGAGTCACATCGGCGAGCAGGGCGTCGGCAATTTCAGCAGACGGGAGATCGCGGTGCGCGCATAGGAACCCCGCAAGGCGTTCGTCGCCATACATTTCGCCGGCAGCATTTTCGGCGTCGAGAATGCCGTCCGACACAAAGATAATCGCATCCCCGGGCTGGGTCGCAACCAGATACTCCTCATAAGTGACGTCAGGAAACAAGCCGAGCGGGAAGCCTTCTGCCTTGATAACGCTGGATTGACCCTGGCGGCAAAGCACAGGCTGGACGGCGCCGGAGTTAGCAACCACGAGTGTCCGATCCTCGTCGTTCCAGAGCGCGAAGAGCAGGGAGACATACTGCGAATCGAGCTTGCGTTCCTGGATGGCGTCGTTGAGCGAACAAAGCATCTCGGCGGGCGCAGGACGATGCACAGCAGCCGAGCGCATGATGCCGCTAATGAGGGCGGCAAACAGAGCAGCGGGAGCGGCCTTCCCGCTTACGTCGCCGAGGACGATTGCGGTTCGATTTGGCCCATAATCGAGAAAGTCGTAGAGGTCTCCGCCAATGGTGCGTGCGGGAAGAAATCGAACGGCCATTTGGGCATGAGGATGCTCCGGCGCCGTGGGCGGTAGCAGGCGAAGCTGAACCTCGCGTGCCATTGCAATATCGCGTTCAAGCTGGCGTTCCTGGCGCCGCACAGCCTGGTAAAGGCGCGCATTCTCAATCGAAATCGCGACCTGGGCCGCCAACGTAGTCAGCATGCGCTCGTGGTCTTCATTGAAGAATCCGTTGCGCGTGTGTTCAAGATCGAACACGCCAATCACGCGCCCTTTATAGAACAACGGAATAATCAGCTCGGAGCGCGTCTCTGGGTTCATTTCCAGGTATCGGGGATCTTTGCGGACATCGCGGACATTGATGGGACGCCACTCGCGGACAGCCGCGCCCACCAGCCCACTGGTGATCGCTATGCGCCGCCTGGGCGCGTGCGTATAGCCGAAACGCCATGCGTAACGCGTGACGAGAAATTCGCCAGTCTCGTCCAGAAGCATGATGGTGAACATCTGGTAATCGATCAGCCTGCGCAGCAGTTGACCGACGCGTTCGAGCAGCGGGTCGAGGTCGAGAATGGACGTGAGATCGACAGCAATCTCGTTGAGTACCGCCAGCGTCTGCGCCTGGCGCGACACACGGGTATAGAGCCGGGCGTTCTCAATTGCCTGTGCAATACGCGACGCCGTGAGTGTGAGCAGATGCAGGTGCTCGTCGCGGAAGTAGTTGGCTTGCTCGCTCTCGATGTCCATCACGCCAATGAGACGGTTCTTTGCAATGAGCGGGACAGCCAGTTCGGAACGGACCGCAGGATTGGCGGCGATGTAAATTTCGGAGGTGGAAACGTCGTTGAGCAGAATCGACTGGCGCGTCAGCGCGACCTGCCCGATTACCCCTTGGCCGATGGGTATGCGGATGCGCTCGGTCTCTGGGGTGTGCCCAATTTGAAAGCGCATACGCAGGTCGTGTGTGCGGTCATTGAGCAGCAAAATGGCGAAGATGCGGTAATCGATGACAGCTTGGACGAGCTCGGCGGTGCGGTTCAGAAGAGTTTCAAGATCCAGGGTCGTGTTAAGGGCTTCAGACAGTTGCGCCAGATAGGCAACATCGGCGGTCTCGACACGCGCGTTGACGGGGTCGAGATGGGCAGTGGGGTTGGAAGTGTCGGCAGGGCGATAATCCCCTTCGAACTCGTGCTGTTTCGTCGGAGATGGGGGAAGGCTCGACATGGGTACCGAAGGGAATGATAACGCAACGGCAGGGAGCAAGGAGCAGGGTATAGGGGACAGGGAACAGGGAATAGGAGTTCGTGAGTCGGAGGGCCGGGTGCCCGATCGTGTTAATTTGACGATTGTGCATGAGACCGATCGACAGCTCGAGCGGGGTCTTAACCTTCACCGGGCCGGCGATGTCAAGGCCGCGGCCGAGATCTACCAGAAAGCTCTCGAAGAAGATCCAAACCAGCCGGATGCGCTCTACCTGATGGGCTGCCTGTTGCATCAAGCCGGCGAGAGTGCGACTGCGGTGGAGCTTTTTGAGAGAGCGATCCAGGGTTGCTCTGAGAGGGCAGAGTTCTTTTACGCTCTTGGCAGCGCGCAGGCGAAACTCGATGAATTTGATCTGGCGGAAAGAAATTTGCGCCAGGCTACAAGGCTCGGGAGCCGGTCAGAGTTTCACTGCAGCCTCGGTACTCTGTTGAAGAGGCAATTTCGACTGGCTGAAGCAATTGTTGAATTCAAAGAAGCACTTAATCTTCAGGAGCACCATGCTCCAACGTTGGCATTGCTGCGGCAAGCTCTTATATCGGCAAACAGGAACGCTGAGGCAATTGCGTATCTTGACCGTTCGCTGGCTGCGCTCGGTACAAATGCCGATCGGCTTTGCGATTTCGCCAACGCGCTCCAGGAGGCTGAAGATTTCGCTGCAGCAATCGATGTCTACCATTGCGCCCTGGCGCTTGAAACGCATGCGCCGCGAGCCTGGTATGCCTGCGGCTGTGCTGAAATCGCGCTTGAAGACTTCGCGTCGGCGATCGTTTGTTTCGAGGAAGCCGTCAAACTGCGGCCGGAATGGCTCGAGGCCCACCACAATCTTGGCAGGGCTCTCTACGAGATGGGCCAAGTGTCGCAGGCTTTCGATGAGTTCAAAATGTGTGCCAGTCGAAACGAAGAAGGCGCCTGGCTTGCGCGCGCAATGATGGCAGTGATCGTGCCAGGCGCTCAGCAAGCCGGTAATCGGGATGTTATCGAGATACGGCGAGCCTGGGCCAGGAACCTGAGGGTTGACGAGTTACCCGTAAGAACTGTTCCTCTTGTTCAAGCCGCAAGCAAGAAATTCGCAAGTAATCAATTGAAGATAGGCTATGTCTCTTCGTTCTTTTCCACGGATAACTGGATGAAGCCCGTTTGGGGATTGATCAACCAGCACGATCGGCGGCAATTCGACATCCATTTATTCTCCGATGCTCCAAGGTCAGCAGTATTGCACGGGTATGACTCAAATGAAGCGGACCATTTCTTCGATACGAAGCAATTGTCGAACAGAGCTCTGGCGGAGCTGATTCGAGACAACGGCATACAAGTTCTGGTCGATCTCAACGGCTACAGCGACATGAATCGCCTGCCCATGTACACGCTCCGCCCTACCCCCGTCCTGATTGGCTGGTTCAATATGTATGCCACGACCGGGATGACTTGTTTCGACTATCTGATTGGGGATCGCGAGGTGATCCCTCCTGAAGAAGAGCTGTTTTATTCGGAAACAATTCAGCGCGTCACCCATAGCTATCTGACTTTCAGCGTCGATTATCCCGTTCCGCCCGTCGCGGAGTTACCTTGCCTTACAAACGCGCAATTTACTTTTGGATGCTTAGGGTCGCAATACAAGATCACGAGCGAAGTGGTTGAGGCGTGGAGCCGCATTCTTATCGCCAGCCCAGGCAGCAGTCTCCTGCTGAAGAACAGACGACTGGGGACAACCGCAGCCCGTGAGTTTATGGAGAAGCAATTCCGGAACTTTGGCGTGTCGCGTGAACAACTTCAATTCGAAGGTCCGGAGGATCATTTCGATTTTTTGAAAGCGTACGACAGAGTCGACATTGTGCTCGATACGTTTCCGTATAACGGCGGCACTACGACGACGGAAGCCATCTGGCAAGGCGTCCAGGTCGTCACGTTTGGCGGAGACCGTTGGGCTTCGCGAACGAGCGCTTCCATCTTACGCGCCGCTGATCTTCAGGAGTTTGTTGCGAAGGATCTGGAAGGCTACATAGCGCTAGCCATCCATCTAGCAAACTCGCACGAGGATAGATCGAGACTGGCAGCTCTCAGAGCGGGCATGAGGACCCATCTTCTGTCCTCAAGCGTCTGCGACACGAGCGGTTTTGCGCGTGAGATGGAGAAAATCTATCGGAGGTCTTGGGAAAACCGCGCTAAGAAGTGAGGCAGAATCAACAGAATTACTCGGCCCCCAGTTCCCGCACAATCGCCACCGACGCCGACGCTCCAATCCGATTCGCCCCAGCCTCAAGCAGCGCCTGGACATCGCCAAGCGTTCGAATACCCCCAGAAGCTTTAACGCCTGATCGCGCACCTGTCACGCCCCGCAGCAGAGCCACATCCGCAACGGTTGCGCCGCCGGTCGAGAAGCCGGTGGAAGTCTTCAGGAAGTCCGCCCCAGCCTGAATGGCGATTTCCGCCGCGCGGAGTTTCTCTTCCACGTTGAGCAGGCAGGTCTCCAGAATCACCTTGAGCAGCGCACCGTGATGATGCGCGACATTAGCTGCCGCGTGGATGGCATTATGCACGGCCTGGTGGTTGCCGCTTTTCAACTGACCGATGGGGATAACCATGTCCAGTTCGCGCGCGCCGAGCCTGGTGAGCGCGGCAGCCTCATAGCGCAGAGTAGAGACCAGCGAAGCGCCAAGCGGAAAGCCGATAACCACGCCCACAGGAACGCCCGTTCCTGAGAGTATGCTGACCGCCGTAGAGGCCCACACCGGGTTGACCATAGCGCAGGCGAACCGGTAGCGGATAGCCTCATCGCATAGGCCTTCCACCTGGGTTCGGGTTGCCTCGGGCTTGAGGAGGGTGTGGTCAATCACGCTGGCTAGAGACTGCCAGTTGGAAAGCGTTTGTGCGGTAAATGCGGCGGCATCGAAGGTGCCGTTGTCGAACTCCAGTTCGGCAACGTTGATAGGTGTAATGGAAGCCATTTCGGTCTTGCTCCTTGCGGACAAATGCCGCTCGACGAGGCCGGCTCAGCGGACTTCTGGTCCGGTAGATGAGTATAGTCCAGCGGGCACTGTGAACCCAATAACATGGACGCAAATTTCACGCTTCAGGTTGCGCCCAATCGGATTTTGAACCCAGGGCGGCGAAGATTTGAAAACAATCGGCGGAAACGGCTCCGGGTTTCGGGTGCTAGACTGGCGCTATTCCGATAAGAATGAGAGATCTGATGCGTATTTCCTATGTTCTGATGGCTGTTTTGTTGGCGGGTTCGACCGGCCTGTGTATTGGTCAGCGGATTGAGGTCACGGTTCCGGGCGCCAAGCCGCTCAATGGCCATCTGGTGCTCGTCATTTCCAAGAACGATAAGGACGAGCCGCGTATGCAACTTAGCGAGGACTATCTTTCTGCCCAGGGGTTTGGTGTCGAAGTGCAAAGTCTCGCGCCCGGGACTCCCATCGTTGTGGACACAAAGACTTTTGGTTATCCGCGCCATTCGCTCGCAGACCTCGATGCCGGCGATTATTTTGTTCAGGCAGTCTTCAACGTCTACGAGGAGTTCCACTTATCCTCAGGAAAAACGGTGTGGCTGCCGCCGGACAAGGGCGAAGGCCAGCACTGGAACCAGAAACCCGGCAACCCCTTCAACAAGCCGGTGAAGGTTCATATCGACCAAAAGTCGCCAGCGACTGTCAAAATCACTCTTGACCAGATCATTCCCGCAATTGAGGGCACGGACAAGGATCCAGTTGTCATGGCGGCCAAAGACCCCGGCGCGAAGTGGTTGAAATTCATGCGCTTCCGGAGCGAGAAGCTGTCCAGATTCTGGGGCCGCGACGTCTACCTCGGTGCATGGATTCTGCTTCCCGACGGCTTCGACGACCACCCCGATGCGAAATTCCCCCTGATTGTTTATCAGGATCACTATCATGCCGGCTTTGGGCCGATGCCGTTTGTCACGACTGCACCTGACCCGAAGACTCCGGGCGCTCGCCGGCTCGATAATGGCTACCGGTTCTTTCAGGACTGGACAGCAGGCCGGCTGCCGCGCGTGATCATGATTTACGTGCAGAACGCCAATCCCTACTACGACGACTCATACGATGTGGATTCGGCAAATGTAGGCCCCTACGGTTCGGCCATTAACGAGGAACTGATCCCTGCGATCGAGCAAAAGTATCGCGGCATCGGGCAGGGATGGGCGCGCGCCACGTTCGGCGGCTCAACCGGCGGCTGGGAGGCGCTGGCGACCCAGGTGTTTTATCCGGATTTTTACAACGGCACCTGGGCGGCGTGCCCAGATCCGATAGACTTCCACGCCTACCAGAACATCGACCTCTACAACGACACCAACGCCTTTGTCCGCAAAGGGGACTTTGCCGAGATTCCGATTGCCGGCGACCGCAAACCGGATGGAACGATTGTGGCCACCGCCGGCGGCGAGTTTGGCTTTGAATATGTGCTCGGCACCCATGGCCGTTCGACCGAGCAATGGAACATCTGGCAGGCGGTCTATTCGCCGGCCGGCCCGGATGGGTACCCGGCCCAGATCATCGATCCGGTGACAGGCGACATCGACAAGAAGGTGCTCGAGTACTGGCACGACCACTTCGACCTGACGGCGATTCTGAAGCGCGACTGGTCGACGCTCGGCCCGAAGCTGGAAGGGAAGCTGCACCTGGCTGTGGGAGACGGGGATACCTACTTTCTCAACAATGCTGTACACCTGTTGCAGAAGCAGTTGGATGCGACACAGAATCCCCATTCCGATGCGACGTTCCAGTATGGGCCCGGCATGCCGCATTGCTACACAGGCGGCCCGTCGGAGTACACGATGCAGCAGAACAACGCCAACTGGGCGCAGCGCGTTCTGCCATTGATGGTGGAGCACATGCTGGCGACAGCTCCCGCAGGCGCCGATACAAAGTCGTGGAGATACTGATTTTCGGCAAGCATTGATTGCGCAATTGCAGGACGATCCGGCTCAATCCTGAACTGGATCGCGCCAGCCGCCATCTTTTGCGATCAGCGCATCGGCCTCTTTGGGGCCCCAAGTTCCTGGCTTGTAGAACCGCACCTTGGGATGCTTTTTGAGCACCGGCTCAACTACTTTCCACGCCGCCTCAACCGCATCTTCACGGGTAAACAGCGCACCGTCGCCGGCCATGGCATCGCCTAGAAGCCGCTCGTACGGGGTCTCTTCTCCGGTTTGTTCTTCCGACAAGTAAAGCTCGCGCTGTTCTCCGATAAACCCCTGTCCGGCCAGCTTCACGCGCGCAGCCAACGCAACGGCTGCGTGGGGCGAGAGCCGAAAGCGGAAATAGTTTGTGGACTCATTCTTCTTGACTGCGTCATCGAAAAGGCTCTGCGGCGGCGGCTTCAGTTCCACAACGATCTCGGTCGCAGTTTCCGGCAGGCACTTTCCCGAACGGATGTACCAGGGCACTCCGTCCCAGCGCCAGGAATCGATAAAAAGCCGCAGCGCGCAATATGTCTCTACGTCCGATCGCTTGGCCACGTCCGCCTCATCGCGGTAGCCAACATACTGCCCGCGCACCATGTCATCCGCATGCAAAGGCCGTATGGAATTGAAGACCTTTGCCTTCTCCGCATGGACGGCTTGGAAGTGCTGCCCCGAAGGCGGTTCCATCGCCAGCAGTGCGACGAGTTGGAAGAGATGATTCTGGATCACGTCGCGCAGGCAGCCTGCTGACTCGTAAAATGCCCCGCGCGTTCCAATGCCGAAGGTCTCGCTCATGGTGATCTGCACGCTGGCTATGTAATTGCGATTCCAGATCGGTTCCAAAAAAGAATTGGCGAATCGGAAATAGAGAATATTCATGATCGCTTCCTTGCCCAGGAAGTGATCGATGCGGAAGATCGAGTCCTGCGGGAACACCGCCTCCGCGGCACGGTTCAGCGCACGTGCTGAAGGCAGGTCGCGACCAAACGGCTTCTCGACAATGACGCGCGCATTCTCCGCCAGCTTGGACGCGCCCAGCTTCTTGATCACGGTTTCAAAGAGCGAAGGCGGAATGGCGAGATAGAATGCAGGCCGGCGTGCATTGCCGAGCGCCACTTTGATGGCCGCAAACGTGGCATCATCGTTATAATCCCCGCTCACATACTGGAGCAGCGACAAAAGCCGTTGAAAGGCGCGCTTATCGTCGATTCCGCCTGCCTGCTTGATGCTGCGCGTCACGCGTCTCTGCAGACGCTCGAGACTCCATTTTGGGAAAGCGACGCCGATGATCGGAGCGTTAAGTGCGTCGCGCTTTACCATTGCATAGAGTGCCGGGAAAATCATTTTGTGAGCGAGATCGCCGGTCACGCCAAACACAACTAATGCGTCAGACTGGGGGAGTGCCATGAGGAGCCCTTCCTTCCAAGTGAAATGTCAATCGTTCAGTTAATGTGTCGGTTTTTGGCTATTCCGGATGATCGCTTGCCATGAGGCAGATATCCGGCAAATTGCGGTAGCGCTCCGCGTAATCCATCCCATAGCCAATCACAAAAAGATTGGGAATCGAGAATCCGACATAATCGGCTTCTATCTTTTCGATGCGCCGGGAAGGCTTGTCGAGCAGCGTGGCGATCCGCAAAGTCTTCGGATGCTGCTGGAGAAACAGCTTGCGCAAATAAGCGAGGGTCAGCCCGGTGTCCAGAATATCTTCGACGACGAGCACGTTCTTGCCTTCGATGGGCTGATCCAGGTCCTTGATCAGCTTCACGGCACCCGAGGAGCGCTGCCCTTTGCCATAGCTGGACACAGCCACAAAATCAAAGGTGGCGTCGGCCTCAATTGAGCGCGACAGATCGGCAAGAAAGGGCGCAGCGCCCTTGAGAACGCCAATCATGACCAGCTTTTCACCTTTGAGGTCGTTCGTGATTTGCGCGCCCATTTCGGCCACGCGCTCGGCAATCTGTTGTCGGCTGAAGAGGACCTCGTGGCCCTGGTAGGTAAGCGTAGACATGCACCCAGTATCGCGCGAATCACAGGCCTGGCGTAACCGCGCTGTGTAAATCGTGGAACAAGTCCGGCTTTCAAACGCCGCGGAAGCCGGTGGCAAGGCATGCCTGCCTGTCTAGAGCCGGTGAAACGTCCGATGGGCAGTACCCGTCTATACTTGAGACATATGTTGCCTTATTTGCACATCTGGCACTTGCAGGTGCCGACTTTCGGGCTGATGCTCTGGCTGGCTGCGGTTGCGGCTGCGTTTGTGATGGATCGCAACTTCAAGCGCGCTGGGGTCGATTCCGATGCCGTGGGAATGGTGGCTGTCGCCGCTCTGCTCGGCATCGTTGGCGCCAAACTCTGGCACGTGATCGACACGCCGGTTGAGTTTCGTGAATATGGCTGGCGCGTGTTGTGGGATACGGCAGGCTTTGCATGGTTCGGCGGGCTGGTTTTCGGGATTTCGGCCCTGCTATTTCAAGGCTGGTGGTCCAAGATCGGGATGTTGAAGACACTCGACCTGGCTGCGCCTGCAGCGGCTATCGGCTACGGAATCGGGCGGATCGGCTGCTTTCTCTCCGGAGACGGCTGCTACGGAATTCCAACCAAACTGCCGTGGGGAATGAGCTTTCCCAACGGTATCGAGCCGGTTTTTGTTCCGGTGCATCCCACGCCGCTCTATGAACTGGCAGCTGGTTTGGTTATCGGCCTGTGGCTGTGGCTCCGCGGAGGCAAGCCGCACGGTACCGGCTCCATTGTCGGCCAGTATCTGATGCTGACGGGAATCGCTCGTTTTCTGGTTGAATTTGTGCGCCGCAACCCGAAGATTATTTGGGGGTTATCGAATGCCCAGCTGGCCAGTGCCGGATCGGTGCTGGCGGGAATAGCGCTAGTTTGGTGGGCGGCCCGGCGGCCAGTCTTTGATCCTGACGCAGCAGTTGCGGTAGAAAAGGCTGCGTAATTGCCTGAATTAGACTTCCAGCCAAGGATTGACCAGCGGAACGCCGCAATGCTCAAAATCCGGGATATTACGGGTGGCCAACGTGGCACCATGTGCGAGGGCAGAGGCGGCGATCAGGGCGTCCATTTCATCGATAGGCCGGCCCATCGATCTTCTTACTTTTAGAACCCTTCCATAAACCCGAGCTGCCTCCAGATCAAGTCCAAAGATCCGGTCAGCGAAGAGTGTAAAAAACATGTGTTCGGCTCTTAGCCGAAGCTGCGTCTGGCGGTTGCCATCCGGCATGAGGTCCAGTCCGGAAAGCACTTCCGCAATCACAATGGTGCAAGTCCAAAGCTCGTCCGGGTCCTGTGAATCGATCCAGGTCATGACTTTTGGCTCAGGCCTGGGGCTCATGACTTCAGAGAGAACATTTGTATCGAGAAGGATCATCACTCAAAGGTGGGTGTCGGTCGATGCGATTTACGACGCGTGGGAATCTGGAGCTCAACGCCACCTAATGGAGCAAAGAGCTTATGAATCGCTGTTCCCAGGCCTACTTTTTGTGTTGCACCCTTTGAAACATCTTCGTCTCGTCCTTTTTCGGTGTGGACGGAGAACTGACGAGGCGGAATCTCAAGGTCCACTCCTCCCAATGCGGCGAACCTTTTGTGGATTGCGGCTCCAAGGTCCTCTTCTGCTACTGTTGCCCCGCCATGCTCCACGGCTTCTGTGAGAAATGCGCGCGCCTCAGCCTCCATCGACCGTCCATTCAGCGCCGCGCGAACTTGCAGCGCACGCTTCACCTTCTCATCGAGATTGCGAATTGTGATCGTTGCCATGAGCAGATCATAGCACCAGTATGCTAGCAATGACAGCATTGCTAGCATACTTGTATGCTTCGAACCGTCGCCTATTCTGTGATGTTGTAGATCAGCCCGAATGGATCCTTGATATAGGTGCGGGGAAACTCGGGCTCATCTTTTACGACCTCGCAGCCATTCTCGACGAGGCGTCGCTTTGCATCCGCGAGGTTCTTGACGGTGACTTCAAAGACGGGGCCGAGGGTCGGGCCAGGCTCGATGAACAGGTTGATGTTCTTTCCGTGCAGAGCCATCATTTGCGGGTTGTCGTCGGTAACCGTAAAACCGAGTTGCTCTACGTAAAACGAGGCCGCCTTGGCTGGGTCAGGGGCCTGAATCAGAATGTCGGTGCCAAAACTGTTAGCCATTTGGGTTCCTTTGCGACTGCTGAAATTGGAAGACAGGAGTTTTCAATGAATCGCCGAACGGCGAAAGTTTAGCATCGATGGCTGCCTAAAGCCGCTTGATGAACGCCAACGCCTCAGCCAACTGGGGAAACAGCGACTCTTCCGCTTTGAACTCCCGCGAATGCACACATCGGCGCAGACCCCGCATGCGCACCGGATGCTTGAGGTGGAGCATCTCGTGGTAGAGCAGGTATTCGATGGCGTAGCGAGGGCTGGAGGGGCGATCGAAGACCCGGCTGACCACGATTGTGTTGTGGGCCGCGTCGTAGTGCCCCAAAGATCGTTTGGCCAAATGCTCGCTCCAGGTGAGTTCGGGACGGCCCAGCATGCCACCAAAGAAGCGCAGGTTAAGCGAGTCGAAGACCTCATCGAGGTTGTAGAAACGGCCTTCGGGTCCGAAAAAGCGTTTAGAACCCCTCGCGTGGCGGATGAGCTCTGTCTGCCGCGTGACGGCTGCCGAAGAGACGAATCGCTTGTATCGCAAGCTCTGTGAGGCCTCGATCGGCTTCTTGTAGAGCTTGGCCAGCAGGATATGCGCGATGGCGCGAATGACGGATTCGGGCGCGCCTTCGAGCAAGTCGGAAAGACTCACATGGATTTGCCCCTCGCGAAGCCGAATGGTGGTGTTCAGCGAGGTAAACCGGCGGAAGCGTACCGCAATGGGCGGCATTGGCGCCCGTGGGCGCAGTGCGCGGTACTCTTCCTGGAAAATTGGAACGAAATCGGAGGGCACGGCTGTTTATAGGGTAGCAGGGGGGACTACAGATGACAGATGACAGATGACAGTTTAAAGCGGCCCTCCGGTGACTCGAACGGTTTGAGACCTCGGAGGATGCAGACGGCTTTTCGGGCTTTAAAAACTGTCATCTGCCATCTGTCTTCACTTCGGCTCGACTCGTTCCTGTCCCTGCTCGTCCTTGTGCAGGTTAAAGTACTCCGTTTGCTCGGTTAGCAGGCGCTTGGCCTGGCCGCCGAGATCCTCCTCGCTTTCAATGGCTTCCTTGCGGGCCAGGTCAAAACTGGGCTCGCCGGGAAGGGCGCGGAGAATGCCCAGCCAGTGCTCGCTGGCTTCGGCGAGAGCTTTCAGCGCCTTGCGCATATCTGCGTGGCGTTCGGAATACTGGTCGAGGTTCGAGCCCAGTTCATCCATCAAGGCAGTCAGGTCCTGCAGTTCCTCGTCCAGGCGCTTGCCGCGGATGATCGATTTTGAGCGGTTGGTCAGACCCTTGATCTTGTCGGCGTGTTCGTTCAGATATTTCGTATACAGGTTGATGCGATCGTTTGGGTAGATGCCGGCTTCACGAATCTCTTCGATCTGGGCCTCGGTCAACGGCTCAGGCTTGTCCTTCTGGGCGAGCAGGGGCGCGGCGAAAAAAAGGCAGATCAGGATGGGAGCGAGAGAGCGCACGGCACGCATGAACACGTAAACCTCGGCGCTCTTATTGAAGCACAGAAAAGCAGATTGCAGATGACAGATTACAGATTGCAGATGACAGGTTGCTGATTACAGATTGCAGATGGCAGCGATTCGTGGGCGCTCGGAGTCCTCAAGCTTTGGAAACTGTCATCTGCAATCTGTAACCTGTCATCTGTTGTGCTACTTGCGAAAGACCTGCATCATGGCTTCATTCTGAGCCTGGTTCACCTGGGCAAGAGTCTCAGCCAACAGCGGCTGGTCTTCCAGGCTACTGTTGTGCAGCATTTCGTTCAGGCGGAAGGCCGTGTGGCGAAGCAGAATCTCGGCATTTTTGAGGCGCTTATTATCGTCGGATACGGAGAGATGGATCTTGTGCGCCAACTGCTGCACCTGCTTGAGCAGGCCCGCCGCTTTGTCGTCTTCCCCGGCTGCATACTGGTGGACGCTGAACTCCGTCATCTCGTGGACCAGTTCGGCATACAGGAAACACTGCTCGCGGGGCTGGGCCTGGAGAATCTTGGCCTGGAGGGCGTTGATTGAGTCCTGGTCAATGATTTTGTCGTCAAAACCTGACGCGCACGCGGGGACCACGCTTACTGTCAGAAGCACGAGCACGGCCATGCAAACCTTGGACTGCATGAGAAACCTCCGCAGTAGCTGGTTAACCCCTTAGGCCGTGACTATAGGAGCTTCCGCATGAATGCGCAAGAGGAAAAATTGACATTCCTGCTGGCTCGGATTGTCGGAGCGGCCTAACTAACTCACCGCAGTAGTGGCATCATCGACCTGCGCGAGCTTTTTTGTCAGGTCAATTTGGGACATTGTTTACTTTTTTTGTTCCACCACCTTCAAACGCTGCCGTGCCTGCCATTCCTGATCGGGAAATTTGCCTGCCGAGGCGTCCAAAAAGTGGTGATAGTACAAAGCAGCTTCGGAATTCTGATGCAGAGTGTCGTAGGCGGTTGCCCACAAAAAGTATGTAGAAGGGACTTCCGGGAGCAGTTTTGATCGCATGGTAAGGGCGTGCAGCGTGATAGCGGGCTGATTGGTTCGGGAGGCGGAAAAAGCCAGCCCGCTCCAGGCGTCGGCGTCGTTGGGGTCGACTTCGCTAGCCTTTTCGAAGGCGGTGAAGGCTTCTGGGTAGTGGAGCTGATGAATCAGGTCCTGCCCGTGACCGATCAGGAGCGTGGCATCGTTGGGTGCGGCGGCAAGCAGAGCGACGTAATAATGGTCGGAACCTGGATAATCCCCAGCATCGGCCAGCACGGCCGCCAGCATCCGCGTAATCGCCGGATCGTTGGGATGGGCATCGTGCAGCTTTTGAAGCAGTGGAAGCGCTTCCGCCTTGTCCTGGGCGGCGAGCACCGTTGCCATCTGGGCGGTGAGGATAGGGTCGTCGGGCGCCTTCTCCAGGGCCGAACGGAGCACGGTTTCCGCCTCAGGATATTGTTTGCGCACAATGAGCACATGAGCCAGGCCGGTTTTAGCGGCGGTTCCGTTTGGATCTTTGGCGATCACCCGGCGGTAGGCCGCTTCCGCGGCATCGAACTCTCCGGCTTGGTCGGCAATGTTGGCGGCGAGCAGTGTGTCCGCAGTGGTTTCCGGGGAGAGCTTGAGAGCCTCGAGCAGGTCATTGGAGGCTTCCTCCGGGTCGTCGTCCTGGTCTAGGCGGGCCAGGGCGCGCCAGGCGCGGGCCTTGACCGCAGGGCCCGCATCTCCCGGATCTAAGGTGGTGGCGAGGGCCAGTTCCGGACGGGCATCATCCGTGTTTCCCTGGCGAGCGAGGAGCAGGCCAAGGGACAGATGCGCCTCAAAAGACTTGGGGTCGGCATCGTTGGCGCGGCGGTAAAAACTTTCGGCGTCGGTAAGCCGGTTTTGCGCGTCGGCCACATAGCCTGCGTCGAACAGGGCACGGGGATCGCCATCGTGGCTGGCCAGCCAGAGGTTGAGTTTGGTTTCGGCCACCTTCCAGTCGGAATTCCCAATCGCGATTTCGGCCTCCGCCACCTCGGGAGCTACTTTATTAGGAGCGGCGGGCTGGGGCGCTGCGGCCGCGGGTGCTGAGGGGCCATTTCCCTGGCTTTTGGGAGGCGTTTGCTGGCCGGAAGCGGCGAGTGAGGCGGCCAGAAGGACGAAAATAGCAAGACGATGCACAAAATACCTCACATTCAGTTTAACGGCGCAGGGATTCGCTAGCGCGAACAAAAGCTCGGGAAGCGGCTGCTTAACGGAAGAGGTACCGGGATGTTAAGAAATCGCAATTTTAGAGGCAAACGAGGGCGGAAATAGAGTATGCTCTCGCCTAGGCAGTTGGAACAAACCCCAAAGAAAGGTACACCCCCAATGCGTAACCTGAAAACTCTTACGGGAGCGGCTTTTTCGCTGCTCACACTTTTGCTCATTATGCCGGCGACGCCTGCAAACGCCCAGGCGTATTTGCACGCCATTTCGGATCTGCGCTCGGCGCGAGCGTATCTGCAAATGGATACGCGTCCAGCATTTCATCTTCACGAGCAACTAGCGCTCAATGAGATCAACAAGGCCATCGACGAGATGAAGAAAGCGGCAGAGCGTGATGGGAAGGACGTATGGCAGACACCGCCGCCCCAGAGCGGAGGAGATCCCGCAGTGCCGTTTCACACCGCAGTCAAGCTCTTGAGAGACGCGCGTGCCGATTTAGATCATGCTGTCGATCAGCCCGGAAACCAGGGTCTGCAGGCGAGGTCGCTCAAGCACATCGACCAGGCGATCTGGAATCTGGACCAATACATCAACAAATAAGGGAAGTAACAAGCAAGCTTCAACTTCCCGATAGCGACAGCGGACCGATTGGTCCGCTGCCGTTTTGTATTTAGCCAGGGCGAGACGCGGCGGGCATTAAGTCCAAGCCTCAGGGCCTTCCCATTGCTCAACCGATTGTGCAGGGTATCGGCAGCGTGATATGTTGGCCGTTCAGGTGGAGGATTATGCTCCGATGAATCGCCGCACATTCCTTGGTAATTCAATGGCAGCCGCCGGCGGCGCCGTTTTGGTCCCTGGTGCATTTTCTGCCTCATCCTCGACGACATTCCCAGAAGCCCCAACCGCCGCAACCGTTGCGGACATTGAAGCCGCGCGGTTTCCCGAAGGCTTCCTTTGGGGCATGGCCACCGCCAGCTATCAGGTGGAGGGCGCCTGGAACGAGGACGGCAAAGGCGAGTCAATCTGGGACCGCTATGCGCACGGCGTTGGCCACATAAAAGGCGGAGATACCGGCGACGTCGCCTGTGACCACTACCACCTCTTTAAGCAGGATATAGCGATCATGAAACGGCTGAACCAGAAGAGCTACCGGTTTTCCATTTCCTGGGCTCGCATTCAGCCATCGGGCACGGGAGCGCCAAATCAGAAAGGTCTCGACCACTACAAGCGCGTGATGGATGCAGTGCTGGAAGCGGGCATCCGCCCGTTTTGCACCCTCTACCACTGGGATCTGCCGCAGTGGCTTGAAGACCTCGGCGGATGGCCGAATCGGGATCTGGCGCAACACTTTGCCGATTACGCCGGGATTCTGGCAAAGGAACTGGGTGATCGTATCACCGTCTGGGCGCCATTCAATATGCCGTGGGCATTTACCTACTACGGATACGGCATCGGGATTCATCCCCCGAATCGGGCAAAGTTCAGTGATTTTCTAAAAGCAATGCACACCGTAAGTTTGGCGCAGGGTCAGAGTTTCCGGTCGATCAAGGCAGCCTCGTCGAAGGCGACCGTTGGCAGCGCGTACAGCATGGCTCCGGGATACCCGAAAACAGACAGCGAAGCGGATCTCGCCGCGACTGGGCGCTACCACGCCATGAACAATACGTTCTTTCTTCACGCGGCTTTGAAAGGCGAGTATCCAAAAGCATTTGTGGGAGAGCCACCGTACGAGTTGATGGGCATGAAACCAGGCGACGAGACAATCATGCGGGCGCCATTGGACTGGGTCGGCTTCCACTATTACACGCGGCGAATCGTTTCCGATGCAGGCGGAGCCAAGGGCGGGGGGCTGCACTACGGTACTGAGATTGAAGCAGACACCGGCGACACAAACGGGCGCGATCCATACACGCGGTTCCACGCGGTCATGCCGACAGAGGGACCGCTGACCCATGCCGGCCTGGAGATTTGGCCTAAAGGCATTTACGACCTGGTCATGCAGATATCGAAGGAATACGGCCATCCGATTATCGAGCTGACGGAGTGCGGGTGTTGTTACATGGACACTCCGTATGAAAAAGAAGGCGGCCGCGTTCCAGATGACCGGCGAACCGCGTTCTTCAAGGGAATTCTGGCAGAGCTTGCGCGGGCAATTGCGGATGGAGCGAGGGTCAGAGCATTCCATGCCTGGAGCCTGATGGATAACTTCGAGTGGACGGATGGTTATAGCCAGAGATACGGATTGACTTATGTGGACTTCAGGGATCAGAAGCGCACCGTAAAGGATTCAGGGGTGTGGTATGGAAGGGTTGCAGCGACAAATCGGCTGGGTGCGTGAATCTCAGTGCGTCAGAGGGATCGATCGCGATCCGGCCCATGCGAGCGGAGAGCAAAATTGAACAGGATCGTCTGGGACAGAAGGGGCATCTTAGGTTCAGGAGACAAACAATGCCCGAGCAATTTGTGAACCAGAATGAAGAAGAAGTCCAAGACCAGGCAGCTTCCAGCGAAACACCTCAACAAAAGATCGATCGTGTGGCCGACGAATTGGCAGTTAAGCCAGCCAGGACCGAAAAGAAGTTCGAACAGGAAAATAGGAAAATATTTTCGAAGTAATTCGGACACATCACCCGCCTTCAATGCAGGGTTCGAAATGTGAAGGGGGCGGGAATGGCTGTTCAGGCGTTCTCGTGTCGGTTGGCCCGTCTCCGCAATGAGACGGGCTGCGCCATGCACGCGGCCGCGATTCTGAGCGGGATCCGCGAACAATTCAAAAAGGAGAACCGGGATTCAATCCGTTAAAGATTAGTGGAAAAGCAATAAGCTCTCCCTGGATACAAGGTCGGTGAATTGTCCAGGCGCAGGATCCCCCGGGAAACCCCTGCAACTGCTATTGCATCCACTAACAAGTGGGAGTGCGATCCGGGGCCCACGCACGCTCCTGCCTTGCCCAACTAAGAACGGGGTGAATCCATGACTCACAGCTCAATGCAACACATCCCCTTGAAATCCGCGTACCTTTGCCAGGATTGCAATTGCGTTGGTAACTGTGCTCGCCAGTGCCCGGCTTGTGCTTCAGAAGTGCTGATGAGCCTCTCCGGCGTTCTCGATCGCGAAAGGCCATCGGAAGAAGCGCATTCTCTGCCATTTGCCTTGTCGAGGCGAGCGGTCGAGTATGAAGCCATGGTCGCTTAGGGTTTCAGGTCCAGGAAAGAAGCGCCACCAGTTCAAGGCCCTGGACGGGTCGTGCGATGGGTTACGCCCTATAATGAAGAATGGCCGGTTGCGCTCTGAAGGTCTCTGAGGAGACAGCAGCGCTGCCGGACAACTTCATCCCGGTGCATTCCCTTTGAACGATCCAGCGAACGATGCCATCATTATCCGCGGTGCGCGGACACATAATTTGAAGAACATCTCCTGCGACATTCCCCATGGAAAGCTGACAGTGGTCAGCGGGGTTTCAGGTTCGGGGAAGTCTTCGCTCGCGTTCGACACGATCTATGCCGAGGGGCAGCGGCGCTATGTGGAGTCGCTCTCGTCCTATGCCCGCCAGTTCCTTGAGCGCATTGAGAAACCGGACGTGGACCTGATCGACGGCCTTGCTCCAGCCATTGCCATCAAGCAGAAAAACACCACGCGCAACCCGCGGTCAACGGTGGCAACGGCTACGGAGATCTACGACTACCTCCGGCTCTTGTACGCGCGCTGCGGAACTGTCTATTGCGTCTACTGCGATGGCCTGGTCAAGCGCGACTCGATGGACGAGATTGCCGAAGCGATTTTGGCGCTGGGTGAGGGAACTCGCCTGCAGGCGCTGTTTCCGGTGGGTACGGCGGCGCTTGAGCTTGAGGCGACCGCGAAGACGCCGGTCAAGCCTGCACGTGCGACGAAAGCTGGAGTGAAGAGCAAGCCTGCCGCCAACGGCGCTGATTCTCCACACACTGAAACACTGAAGGCTCGCTTGACGGAGTTGCGGACGAGCGGATTCAACCGCCTCTATCAGCAAGGGAAAATTGTCGAATTCTCGACGCCGGAATCGTTGCTTGAATTGGATTTCACACTGCCGGTATTTGTTCTCCTCGACAGAATTGTGGTCAGCACGGAGAATCGCGCGCGCATTGTGGACGCGGCGGAAATTGCTTATCGCGAAGGCGGCGAGGTGATCTTCGAGGAGGTCCCGCGAGAAGAGAATGCTGAGCGTAAGCGGCACAGGTTTAGTGGCGCGTTCGAGTGCAAGAGCTGCCACCGGCCGGGAAAAGAACCGGAGCCGCGTCTGTTCAGCTTCAACAATCCCTTCGGAGCCTGCCCGCGCTGCCAGGGGTTCGGAAATACCGTCGACTTCGACATGAACCTGGTGATTCCGGACAAGGCGCTTTCGCTGGAAGACGGCGCAATCGATCCGTGGAACCGGCCCAAGTACCGCACATGGTTTACTGAACTGAAGAAGTTGGCGCCCGCTCTTGGTGTTCCGCTGAACGTGCCCTGGCGTGAACTGCCTGAAGCTGCACGCGAAATCGTACTGCGCGGCAAGGGTAGTTTTGAAGGCGTCTTCGGCTTCTTTGCGCAGATGGAACGAAAAAAATACAAGCTCCATGTAAGGGTCATGCTGAGCAAGTATCGCGGCTACGCGGAGTGCCCCGATTGCCGCGGCCAGCGTCTGCGGGCTGAAGCGCGAAGCGTCCGCATCAATAATAAGAATATCTGCCAGGCGACCGCGCTGACGATTGCCCATGCGAAAGAGTTCTTTGGCGCGCTGCAATTGTCGGCCATGCAGGAAGAGATTGCCGGGCCAATCCTTGAGGAAGTTCGAGCGCGTCTGAGTTTTCTGGATGCTGTCGGGCTTGAATACCTGACGCTTGACCGTCTGGCTTCGACCTTGTCCGGCGGAGAAGCGCAGCGGATTCAGTTGGCCACTTCGCTTGGCTCGCGCCTTGTGGGAGCGCTCTATGTTCTGGACGAGCCTTCCATCGGCTTGCACACTCGCGACACGGCGCGACTGATCCACATTCTTGAGGAACTGCGCGACTTGGGGAACACCATCCTTGTCGTCGAGCACGATGCCGATGTGCTTCGTGCGGCCGACCACTTGCTGGACCTGGGCCCTGGCGCAGGCGAGTTTGGCGGAAAGCTTCTCGCCGAGGGCGTACTGGCTGAGATTGAAGCCAATCCAAACTCGCTCACCGGCCGCTACCTTTCCGGACAGATTTCGATTCCCGTGCCTACGCGGCGTCGTGAACCAGGTCGCGAGAAGTTGGTGCTGCGGGGTGCTGAGGCCAACAATCTCCACGGGCTCAATGTTGAGATTCCGCTCGGTCTCCTGGTGGCGATCACCGGCGTTTCCGGCTCAGGCAAATCAACTCTCGTTCACCAGGTCCTTTATCGAGCTGTGGCGCGCGCGCTTGGCCAGAGCGACGGCTCCGACCCCTCTGGAGTGTTCAAGAGCCTCACAGGCGTAGAGCGGCTCAACGACGTGGTGCTTGTCGATCAGACGCCCATCGGTAGAACTCCGCGGTCGAATCCGATTACTTACATCAAGGGCTTCGACCTGGTGCGCGAGCTGTTTGCCGCGCAGCCAGAAGCAAAGCGGCTGTCCCTCACGCCGGGCCATTTCTCGTTTAACGTGCCTGGCGGCCGCTGCAACACCTGCGAAGGCGATGGCACCGTGACCGTGGAGATGCAGTTCCTGGCCGATGTCGAACTGCCTTGCGAAGACTGCAACGGCACCCGCTATCAGTCCAAAGTACTTCAGGTCGAATACAAGGGCAAGAATATCCACGACGTATTGCAACTGACCGTGAAAGAGGCGCTGCGCTTCTTCACCGGCCAGACCAAGCTGCTTGAGAAGCTGGCTGTGTTGGACGAGATAGGCCTCGGCTACCTCCGTCTCGGCCAAAGCGCGACCACCCTCTCCGGCGGCGAAGCGCAGCGCGTCAAGCTTGCCGCGCACCTGGCGCAGGTGCGCGCCGCCAATGCCAACGCCAAGCCTTCGCAGGCGAGCCGCGTGCTTTACATCCTCGACGAGCCCACAACGGGCTTGCATTTTGACGATGTATCGAAGCTGCTAACGGCTTTCAGGAAGCTGATCGATGGCGGCGGCTCGCTGATCGTGATCGAGCACAATCTGGACGTGATCAAGAGCGCCGATTGGGTAATCGACCTGGGGCCGGAAGGTGGCGAAGGCGGCGGCCGCATCGTGGCCGAAGGTACGCCGGAAGAAGTTGCCGGGAACCTTCTGTCGCATACGGGAAAGTGGCTGGGACGTGTGCTGTAGCGGATTATCCCGCATGCGGTTTATCGCGGCCTTCAAACTGAGCCAGAAGATCGTCCGGAAGCGGCGCGTCGAAGTCATCGGCGATCCATCCCTTTCCTTGCAGCAGACCATACCGTATGGGTCGCTTTTCTCGTTCGGTTGGCGCTCCGATGCGCGCAAAGGTCTCGATCAGCTCTGCGGTCAACGTCTTCAAGGGCCGACGATACTTGGAGTCCCAGTCGATTTCGTCGTTTAGTTGGAAGAGAGTTTGAATATCCGCGGTCTCGGCCGCCCAACCATAGACTCCGATCTCAAGGTGGCTCGCGGCCGCCCAGGCGTTGCGCTCACCCGCGATAACTTCGCGCGCCACTTGGCGCGAAAAGATGACTCTGGCCTCGGTCTCAGATATCGGGTAGAGAACAGAAAGTTCGCGAAACATCCGACCAACGAGGTCTTCGACATCGGCAGAACAGGAAACTTGCAACTCTCCGGCAAGACGTCGCAACGCGGGCGTGTCCAGCCCGGATTCGAGGAGATCCGCCGCGAGCGCGGGCATATCCTCTCCGTGTAGAGCGTGACTCGCCCACTGCGCTGCAATGAGCGTGGGAGAGAGCCTGCTAGCCGGCTTTGGAACCTCAGGATATTTATCGGCATATGAAATAGGCGGGTCAGTGTAGATGTAGCGGAGATCCTGCTGCTCTTTGACCGTGAAAATCTGCCGAATTTTGGATTTGAAATTGGCCATGAGGTTTCTCAGCATGACTCTCTTTACTCTCTTGATTATCGACTGGAATCCAGTTGGAATGTGGATGTTTTTCAAAGACTATGTTACGGACGATCCACCCTGAACTGTCTCACGCATCGAAAAGCACCAACCATCCCCATGCAGCCAGCAGGTCTCCTCTTCCTCGTGCGTGTCGCACCGCAACGACTTCACCCCCGCGCCTTTGTCCCGATTCAAGGCGTCAGCCAACCTGCCGCTCACCTTTGAATCGCGCGCCCCGCTGAACGAGATGAACAACGCTCCAAACATGAGTTGAGCGTCGAAGATGTCCTCGCTTTTCCGGGTCACATACGCCATCGCTCCCGACCCCTTGTCCGGGGTCAACGGGAACAAGAGCGTTCCACCGGGCTTCAGGGCGGCGAGCCAGACCGGCATCGGATGAGTCGCACCGGCGCTCGCGACAATCACATTCGCGGGTTCGAACGGGCCGTGCGTGCCATCGCCGTGGACAACGAAAACATGCGGCCACGGTGCAAGCGCTTCCCGAGCTCTTTTCGCCATGCCCGCGTCGATCTCGACCGCAACGATTCTTCCATCGGGTCCTACAAGTTCGGCCAGAATCGCAGTGTAGTAACCCGTGCCGCAGCCGAGGTGCAGCACGTGATCGCCGGCCTCGACGCCCAGCTGGTCGAAGCTGAGAGCCCAGAGGCTGGGTTGGCCATTGTTGATGCCTTTGGCTTCGTCGAGCGAGATCAGCGCGTTGTGATAAACATTTCTCGGATCGGCATCCTCAGTCGTCCAATATCCCTTGAGACCCAGTGTTCGCCACGGTCCAGGCCCGACAAAGCGCTCGCGCGG